>JASLIG010000116.1 GCA_030152805.1 Solirubrobacterales bacterium | reverse complement strand
CGACGATGTAGTTGTCGGAGGAGCGCATCAGGTTGCCGTAGTAGTTGAGGTAGGCGCGCTTTTCCTTCTCGGTCCGCGGCTTGCCGGTGAGGTTGAAGATCTTCAGGAACTGTTCCTGGACCGAGGGCTTGGTCGAGAGGTCTTCGCCGTTGGTTGGCGGGACCTCGATTTCTCCCTGCAGCCAAGAGTTGTCGTAGCCGGCTTCTTCGAAGGTCTTACTCGGGTAGAAGAGGACGTCGTGCGGGTTGACCAGCGAGATCACCAGGAAGAAGGGCTGCTGCTGGGCCGCCGCCGAGCTCAGGTACTGCATCACGCCCTCGGACCCCGACTCCGGTGAGCCGGTCGATTCCATGAAGCGCCCGTCGTTGTCGATAAAGCCGCCACCGGCCTCGGGAACGCTCTGATTGGCGCCCGCGTCGGGGGGGTTCCAGCGCGTGAAGCCGTAGCGCTCGAGGTCGGAGGGCTGCGCGTTTTCTTTCTGCGCCGGCTTCGAGCAGTGCCACTTGCCCTTGTAGACAACGCTGTAGCCCGCCGCCCGCATCACCGTGGCCAGGTTCGGCATCGCCGGCGGCCGCGGCAGTTCCACTTGGTACGGGTATTCCGGGAAGGGCATGTCTTCCTCGAGCGTGTACTTGACCCCGTGCTGGGCGGGGAAGAAGCCACTCATCAGGGTCGAGCGCGCCGGAGAGCACATGCATGCGTTGGTGAAGGCGCGTTCGAAGCTGATCCCGTGCTGGCGCAGCCGCCGCATCCCCGGCAGGTTCTGGCGCAACCAGTTGGGCGGGAAGTGCTGGATCGCCCGCTCCTGATCGGTGAGGATGAGGACGATGTTCATCCCGGCGACGTCCCGTCTGTCGCCTTTCTTGGCGCCGAGTGCCCGCTCGACGCCGGCGCCCTGGGCGAGCAGCGCCGCGGCGGCCGCGCTGGCGCCGGTACCGAGCAGCTGTTTGCGGGTCAACCCGCCCTGCTGCTCGTCCGGGCGCTCGTCCGATCGACTCATCTGTTCCTCCTGAAGACGTCGACCGCATCGCTTTCAAACGAGGTCGAGTAGAGATAACGGCCGTCGGGGCTGAGCGCAATCGAGCTGACACCCTTCAGCGCCCGCGCCGGCGTGCAGCTGGGCAGCGAGCGGGCCGCCAAACAACCGGCGGCGCCCGGCTTCTGCGCAACCGAACCGGCCTTGCCGCGGTTGAGGACGGCGATCGCCCCGGTCTTGAAGGCGGCGGCATAGACGTTCTTCCCGCCGGGAGCGAGCGCCAGGCCCTCGGGCGCGACGAGCGCGCGGCCGAAGGAGCAGCCGGCGGAGCGCAGGTAGATCAGGCAGCCGCCGGTCCCTTCCCGCTGGGTCAGGGCCCCGCTCGAAGCGTCGCGGTTGAAGGAGGTGACGCTGTTGCTGAACAGCGAGGTCACGTAGACCCCTTCGCCGTCCGGACTGACCGCGACCGCGTTGGCGCCGCTTAGCTCGCGGCCAAGGGTGCAGCCGCTGAGCGCGCTCTCGACGATGCAGCCGCTGCCGTCGCTCGCCTGGCTGAGGGCGCCGGTGCCGGGGTCGCGCGAGAGGGTCACCACCGCGTTCGAGAGCGCGGTGGCGGCGTAGACGCTGGCTCCGTTGGTGCTGATCGCCAGGCCCTCGACCGACTTCAGCGCGATGCCGCTCGTGCAGCCCGCCGTCGCCTCGGCGACGCAGGCTGCACTGCCCGCGAGCTGGGTCAGCGCTCCCGTCGCCGGGTTACGGGCGAAGGCGGCGATGGAGTTGCCGAAGAAGGAACCGACGTAGACGTTGTTGCCGTCGGGGCTGACGACCACCACGTCGGGGGCGAGGAGGGCCAGGCCGGTGGCGCAGCCGGGGATCGGCAACCCGGAGATGCAGCCGGCGAGCGGCGGCGGCAGCTGGCGCAGCGCTCCGCTCTTCGAGTTGCGGACGAAGGCCGTGACGGAGTTGCCCGCGCGCGAGGTCGCGTAGACATTGCGGCCGTTGGGGCTGACCGCGACCGAGTTCGGTTCGTCGAGGCCGATCGCGACAGCGCAGCCGTGCGCGCCTTTGGCGGCGACGCAGCCCTCGGTCTTCTTCGCCTGCGCGAGGACGCCGGTCTGGCGGTCGCGCGTGAAGATCGCGATTGCATTGCTCTTGGAGGAGGCGACGTAGACGTGCTTGCCGTCCGGGCTGACCGCGATCGCCCGCGAGCCCATGAACGGTCCTGGCCCGCCGAGCGCCCGCGCCTTGCCGCAGCTGCCGGCCTTCGAGGAGCGATCGACCAAGCAGCCACGCTCGCCGGCGAGCTGGGTCAGCGTCCCCGGCTTCGGCTTTTGCTTGCTGGCCTGTTTTGGGGCCCCGAGCGCAGCCGACGGCAGCCCCGCAACGGCCAGAGCCGTCAGCGCGAGGAGAAGGGGGGCGAAGCGAAAGCACCGAGCCGGGTGGTCCATGGGGCGGCGAGCCTAATCCGCCCCACGGACGCCGCTCTCAGCCTTTGCCGGGCTTCAGGTCCCCGACCACCCCGACCCGGATCCCCAACCAAGGGTAGGTCGCGGTGAAGAAGGTGTTGTCCTGCGGTTGCAGGCCGACCGCCGAGAGCCAGAGCTGGTAAACGGGCGCGTTGGCGATGCCGCCGTGCAGCCGCCGCCAAACGCGTTTGCCTTTGACCCCGAAGGGCGGCGCTGTGATCGTGTCGGTCCACTCGACCGCGTTGCCACCCTGGTCGAGGGTCCCCCAGGGGCCGAGGGTCTTCGCTTGGCCGACCGTGCCGAGGCTCCCCTGGAAGGCCCTTTCATAGTCCTGGGCGGGGATGCCGAGCGGATTGACCGTGGCGCAGGCCGCCGCCGACTGGTTCGACGGGCACCAGGTCGGGGGCGCCATTTCCGGCGTGTGGAAGATCGCCAATGGCTGTGACGAGGCGTTGCTGACGTTGCCGTCGGCGTCCAGCGTCGCCTGCACGGGCGCAGTCTTTGTACCGTCGCCGAAGACCCCGGCGTTGGTCGGGTACTTCCAATAGGAGTAGGTGCCGCCGCGCCCTGGGTCGTAGTAGGCGGACTTGATCCACTCGTTCTGGCTGGGCACGACGAAGCCAGTCTTCTTGGTGCGCGTCGTGCTCCGCTTGCGCATGTCGTACATCCCCTGCTCGGTCTTGCGCGAGAGGCGCACGCGGTAGGTAACAAAGCTGTAGGGACCTTCGGTCCCGCTCTGCTTGGAGAGCAGCTTGCCGTTGTAGAGGGAGTTGACAAAGCGAGCCGAGCGCAGGAAGTTGGCGAACCCGTAGGGCTTGTCCAGCCATTCCGGCGCCGCCGCCGAGTAGTGGCGCCCAGCGGGTGCGCCGGCGGAGAAATCGATCTGGCCGAACCGGGGCCAGGCCGCCCCGCTCTCGGTTTCGCTGTAGAGCTTGCGGGTGTTGCGACCGGCCGGGTCGACGGTATTGAGGAACTTCACGTACTGGCCGACCGTCACCTCGAGCTTGCCGATCCCGAATCCGTAGCCAACTCCGCCGACTTCCTGGCACGCGGGAGCGCGCGGTCCTTTCGGCTGCGGCGCTTCGCCGCAGGAGCGGTAGATCGAATCCGCGAACGGAACGATCCCGACCGCCGGATTCCCCGGCGCGCCGACCTGCATCGTCTTGAAGGTGAGGACAGAGGGCGCTGGAGCAGCAAACGCGGTCGCCGGAGCGGCGAAGGCGAGCGGTGCCAGAACGATCAGCGCCGGCGCGACGCGCCCGCGGAAGGCGCTTCGCGCCGGGTGATTTTGCATCTCCCCCTATTCGCCTTCCGGATCGAAATCCTCTGAGAGCCCCACACGAGACCGAGAAATGACGGGAACGACCGGATTCGAAGCCGGGGACCGCCTGGACCACTACCAGGAGACCGCGTCTCAGCTCGTTCTCTTGTGCTTGGGCTCATCGCGCGTTTCGAGCTGGATCTCGCGCTCCGCCCGCGGCGTGCCTTCTTCGATCTCCAGGCTGCGCTCGCGCTCGGCGTTCAGTTGGTGGCCGAAAAGGATTGCCAGGTTGGTAATCCAAAACCAGACCAGCAGGGCGACGAGGCCGCCCAGCGTTCCGTAGGTCTTGTCGTAGGAGCCGAAGTTGGCGACGTAGAAACCGAATAGCGCCGAGGCGATCGCCCAGACGACGACCGCCACGACGCTGCCCGGCGTAACCCACTTGAAGCCCCGCAGCCTCACGTTGGGCGAGGCGTAGTAGAGGACGGCGAGTATCAGCAGGAAAGCGCACAACAGGAACGGCCACTTGGCGAGGTTCCAGATGTCCACGGCCGTCGAGCCGACCCCCAGTGGTTCGGCGACCGCATCCACGATCGGTCCAGTGAGGACCAGCGAGAGGGCGATCAAGACGAGCCCGATGACCATCGTCAGCGTCACCGCGATCTGCAGGGGCCGCAGCTTCCAGAACGGCCTGCCCTCCGGCGTCTCATAGATCACGTTGGAAGCACGAATGAAAGCCCCCACGTAGCCCGAGGCAGACCACAACGCAACCGCGAGACCCAGGACGAACGCAAACCCAGCGGCGCCGCGGTTTTCGGTGATCGATTCGATCGGCCCGGAGAAGGTTTCCGCCGCCGAGGCAGGCCCGATCGAGGAAATGATGTCGGTCAGGCTCTCGGTGGTCGATTTGGGATCGCCAAAGAGGCCGATGAGCGAGACCATCGCGATCAATGCCGGGAAGAGGGAGAGCAGGCCGTAATAAGTGAGGGCGGCCGCCCAATCGGCGAGGTTGTCCTCTTTGAACTCTGCCAGGGTCCGTTTGAGCGTGGCGAAGAAGCCAGTGCTCACCGTGCCGTCACCCCGGCATGCTCAGCTCGCTCCGGCGACGGCGCGCTGGAGCTCTTTCTTGCTCATCTTCGAGCGACCTTCGATGCCAAGCTTTCTGGCGTCGTTGTAGAGCTGCTCGCGAGTGCGGCCGCCGGGGCCGTGGCCCGAGCGCTTGCCGCCGCGGCTGCTCGCCGAGCGTCCTCGAGTCGAGCTGCGAGAGGACGTTTTGGATTCGCCCGAGCGTGCCTTTTCCTTGTTCACGGCTCGCGCGGCTATCTCCTCGGCACGGCTCTCCGAGCGTCCCGCTTTCTTCTCACTCTTCCTGATGTGCTCGTACTGGCGGGCTCGTTTGGTGCCTTTCCTCACTCCACGAGGGGGCATGGCTAGCTCCTTTCGCTCAGCTAGCCCAATACCCGACGCGGCGACGAACTAAGCGCTGGCCGACCGCCAATTCAGGCACTCGTGGCCGCGAGTGCCTCAAAATGCAGGGCACAAGTGGCCCGTCAAAGGCCTGCATTGGCCGGTTGCTATGCAGGCCCGGCAGGGGGCGGCGGTCGGCGGGCTTGCCCCTCCTGGATTCGTTTGGCTGTTTATGTGCCCCGTCCTATTGCGATGCGGCAGCGGCGTCGACGTACGCAGACAGCCTCTCCGCGTCCGATCGTCCGGTGCGAAAGGTGAGCGTCGGCCCCTCGTCAATCCAGACTTGCACCTCGCCTTTGCGACGACTCGCCATCTGAGAGCCGAGGATGTCCGAAAAGGCAATGGCATAGGCGGTCACTGACACGTTCTCCCAGGGAAAGTCGACGGGAGCAACGCGTCTAGTCGTCCAGACCAATGAGTCAGCGGTGCACAGAATGGCCTCGCCACGTAACACCGGGCTTGCGCTGGCGGAGATCAAAGGCATGGACGACAAGCTGGCCGCTCCGGCGATTCGCATATCCGAGCGATGCATCTCCCTGAAGCCGTATTGGCCCGACGTGGCAAAGGAGCTGTAGCCGACACAAAGGGTAATCCCGATGCCGTATGGGATCAGGGAGGTAAGAACATCGACAGTAGGATCCCCTCGGTCAGCATCTTCCAGGCCAATCTGAGCCAGCTCTGCCGCTATGGTCGACCGATGGTCGGGCGCCGCTCCTGGCGCCTCGCGGTGGCCTTCGGCTCCGGAGGCACTGCTCGCGCCGCGCCGGCTCGCGGGCTCACCGTTGGCTCCGGTATCTCCGCTCCCTTGTTGTGCGTTCGGCCCGGTACTGGTCGAATTCGAGTTGCTCGGTCTGTGCGATCGGCCGGCAGCCTTGATGATGTTGTAGGCGGCGTTTAGCTCCTTCAGCTTCTCATTCGCTGCGTCCTGAAACCCCGGATTCCGATCAGGGTGATAGGTCGCCGCGAGTCGCCGATACGCAGCCTTGATCTCGGCCTCAGTCGCATCCCGGGCAACTTCAAGTACCGCATAAGGATCGTCGGTCATTCGTCACGTCAGCTTACCCCGGCCGCGATCATCAGCTTCCGAGGCTAGCCCGAGGCCCTGGGGGCGATCTATGCCAACTCTGCCGAGCGGACCGCGGCCCTTCCAGGCTGGCTAACCCACTACAACTTCACCCGACGACATGGCTCTCTCAGCCACAAGGCGCCCGCGGCTCGGCTCGCTGAGCTGGAACAACGTTCTGAGTAGCGACACCTAGGTCAGAGCGCTACTTCTTGGCGTCGTCCTTGGATCCCGTGCCATCGGTCCCAATCAGATCCCCAGCTCGTTTATCGACGAATTGGGTGAAGAGCTGCTGCGAGAAGCCGAACAGCAGCGCGTAGCCGAGGAACAGGGACTCCGAGCGGGCGCCGGCCGGACTGATCAGCAGGTCCGCCTGAAGCAGGAGCACGCCCGCCAGCGCGGTCGCCCCGCCGGCAACCGGCTTCAAGAGCGCCTGCCAGGCCCTTGGGTCGTACCGGGAGGGAGGCGTTTCGGTTTTGGCCAGGCCGAAAGCGATCGCCAGCAGCCCCCCAACCGCGCCGACGAGAACCACCAGCGCCACATCCCACCTTTGCGGGTCCGCTCCGCCTACGCAGTGGACAACGCCGTTGTCATCTGCGCCGGAGCAGAGTGTGACAAAGCCCGGGCTGACTGCGTGCCAAGCGGCAAGTACGCAAACCAGACCTCCGAGAAGCACCGTAACCAGGATCAGGTTGTTGCGAAACGTTCGCAGGTTCGAGTAGCGGTCGCTGTTGGCGACGATCACGTCCCTGTAGGCCTGTTCGATCAAGGTCGGGTCAAGCTGCGCGCCTTTCTTTTCCTGCCCTTCGAGCGCTTTTTCATAGTTGCTGCGCCTCTCGTTTTTTTCCAGCGTACGCTGGAGCCAGGAGAGCAACCACGGCAGACCCACCCGGACGGCCTCGGCGTCCTCCAGCCGCACCAACCAGACTTCGGCTTCGTGGACCGCTTCCCAGGCTGTGGTGATCGTGTCGCCGATCCACCAGGAAATCAATCCTTCCCCAAAGCTCGGCTGCTCGTCGAGCGCCCGCTGTGCTTTGTCAAGGCTGGCCTTGACAAAGGCTTTGGCTGCTTTTCGCCGCTCGTCGGATTGGGCTGTCGGCCCACTCGCGCGGTCGAGCTGCTCGACGGCGTCGAGCCGGTTCCTCATTTCGTCGAGGCGGGTCCCGACTTCGGTCCTCCAGCTACTGCGTCGCCAAGCCAGAGAGTTCTCTGCCACGCCGATCAAGATAACCGAACTACTCGGGTCTAGTTGCGATTAAGTCGAGAGGCCGATGCCCGCGTGAGCAAGGCTCGCCCTCAACCTCTCTGGCAGAGCCTGCGGCGATGAAGCTCTGTCGATTCACTTCAGTCGGCGGCAACCCGGTGCTGGGCACCGTCTTGGGCGCGGATCAGCCGTGGCCCGAAGTAAACCGGCAGCTCCTTAGATTGGTTCTCCTTCTTCTCGCCGAACCTGCAATAGCGACTCGTTGACTCCCCGCCTGAAGGAAGGGGGTCCAGTTTCATAACTTGGCCCTGGTAAAGCGAGGCTCTTTTGCGCGAAATGCTGGCTAAGTCCGGTGTCGGGGATTGCGGGTCTTCCCCAGGCAGGATTAAGTCAGAGCTAGGTTCCGGCTTCAGGCTGGCTTGAGAAAATCGGTCAAGCTCAGGTTGAGCGCAATGGCTATCTTTGCCATCGTCTCGAAACTCGGGTTGCTGTTTTTGTCGCTCTCAATCTTGGCGAGGTTGCTGGTCTCGATTCCAGCTTGCTGGGCTAGCTTGGAGACTGTCCAGCCGCGAGCTTCGCGAGCTGACCTAATGCGATGAGCGCGGAATTGAGAATCGAGAACGTAGTTCTTGGCTGCCGCGATTGACTCGCTTTGTTCCTCGTTTGAAGCTGGTTCCGCCTCGGAGCTTTCTTCTAGCTCGTTGTTGCCGGGAACTTCATTGCGTTCAACTGCTTTGACAATCTCAGGCCAAGGCAACTGCCAGCGACGACGAATGGCGTCTTTACCAGGCAGAGGCTTCACGCCTGCTCGCTGATGATGATTGTGGTCCCTGCGCCATTGCTCGTAATCCTTTTGCTTCTTTTCCCTCGGCTTGGTCGCCAGCCAATCTTGGATGCCGCTCAAGACGAAAGCAGTTTCTCGACGCTTTCTAGCGAGTTGTTTTCGCAGTGCTGAGTGCCGCTCAGCAGCAACAGGCAACTGCACATTCGTGAAGGCCACGGTCTTAGCGAGCTGCCAAGAACGACGCATTGCCTCTGCTACTTGCCGACCCGTCCAGTCTTGGCGGACCTTGTTAGGAGTTGCATCGAATTCTTTTATCGTTAGAGCCAATCTGGCTTTGGCATCTTTCAACTGCAAGTGCTCCGCAACTCGCTTTAGAGCTTCAACGGCTTCGCTCATCTTTCGATTGAGCTGGTCAATCCGATACTCCTCTTGGTCGAAAGCCTCAAAATCCTTTCGCAACTCCGCCAGCAGCCAAGCCCGTTGGCGCTCAGGGAGGAACGCTGCCTCCCTGGCGATTTCACGGGCTAGCTGCTCAGCCGAGTTCGGACTGCCTGCCATTCAGCCAGAAGTATCCTCGGTAATGATGTAACCGCTCAAACCGAAACTCCCGGCTTGCCAACGGATACCTGCCAATAGCTCAGCTGGCTCCAAATGCAAACCACCCGCTAGCTTTATAACAGTGTCGAGCCGAGGCATTCGTCCTGTTTCCAAAGGCCAGATGCTTCGAGAACACAAGTCCGACAAGTCAGCTAGTTCTTCTTGACTGATACCGGCTTGCCTCCTTGCGACTAGCAGTTGGCGAGAGAACTGTTCTGTCACCGGATGCCCGGTTGGTTTATGAGCGCGTTTATCACTTCGGAATTCGCTCATCAGTCCAACTCCAGACTGGCGAAGTGCCTAGCTGCTCGCGTTGGTAGCAGCAAGCTTGGACAGTCTCTCAAGAGTCCGGCTGCTTTCAACTCCTTGATTGCCCGCTGCAAACCATCCCGTTCCTCCCAGGATGCTTCAGCGCTCAACAGGGCAGCAAGAGCCTCACGCTCAGACAGCTCCAACGGGTCTTCAGACAAGACCAATGAGAGAACCTGGCCCTGCCATCTTGCATCCTGCCTGGCAACCTCTGACAACTCACCACCAGAATCCTCCGGCGGAATACGATTCGCCTGCATCGAAACTTATCCTTTCGGTGCCAGCCGCCCGGACTGTTAGCGCAGTCGCGGGCGGCACTTTTCTTTTGATGGAACTTTTTCTAAAAGTTCCTAGTGCCGCTGTTTGACAGCAGTCGCTTTGATTCGCTTCGCGCCAAGTGAGCAGTTCAATCCTTGGCCTGAGTGAGCCTGGCAATGCCAACCATCTTCAAGCTCACAGCTTGGATTGCAGTAGCCGTGCTCATCAACCAAGAGGTGGGCGAAGACGACTACTCCTTGAAAGCACGATGTCTGCTTCACGCTGAATTCAACTGGCGGAGCGTTCTCGAACAAGTAAGTCTGCCCGCAGCGTTTCCAAGTAGTCGAGCTGGCTTCTGCCTGAGAACTGCTCGCTGAGAACAGCAAAGCGAGAGCAAGAACCAAGGCTAGTAGGCCGGTCGTCTTGATGGGTTTCATTGAGCCTCCTAATCAAGGGGTCGTATTGACTTGCCTTATGAGGCTAGCATGGTTTTGTCTGCATTGGCAAGAAGCGCCGGTGCAATGCTTATCGTTGGGGAATGCACGATGAGCAAGCAACCGAAAGCGAGCAAGACCAGCTCGACCGTATTGCTATTGCCTTGGAGAAGTTGCCTAATCGCTTGGCCCGAGCGCTGCGGCAGGAAGGCATCGGTAAGAACGGGCGACAGTCATTGACGACTCAGATATTCAAGGCATACGCTGAGAATGAAAAGGCAGCGGAAGCGAAGCGCAGGGCCAACATAGCCATTGGCCTAACCGCCGTTACCGCCCTGGCCAGCTTGATAGCTGCCATCGCCACGCTGATACACGGATAACAAAATTGGCCAACCTTGAACCCGAGTTCATTGCCAAGGTCGAGTTCCCGTTCAAAGAGCTGTTTGACCCTGAAGACCCGTTGGCTCAGTGGGTTGCCAATCTAGGTCGAGCTACAAACGACCTGCTGTTGGCTAACAGGCGTTTGGCGGATAGCCTGAACCGAGACAGTGAGCAGGGTGAAGCTATCTATGACATTCGCGCTGTTGCTACTCACGCTTGGGAGCTAGCCAAGTTCCTTGAGGAGACTAACTCTTTAGCAGTAGAGGCATTTATGGCTCGACTGATTAAAGATGCTAAGCAGGATTGGGAGCGAGTACAAACTATTCTTCAAGACCCTGCTCCCATTGTTAGTGATAAAACTTTTAAGGCCACCTTGGCTTCAGCCCGTGACCAGGCGTCGCATTATTCGGCGATTGACCACAAGCTGCTGCGGCGAGCGATGGCGCATCAAGGTGAGGATGATGAGGATGGTTCACCTCACTTAGGGGCTATCCTTATGGGCACCACCTTCAAGGACTCATTCAATGAATTTGCGAACGAGTTGGACTATCAGCTCTTTTGTGAAACCAGAGGTGAAGACTTGGAGCCACTTAAGAAATTCGTTAAACAGCTAAATGAAATGACTGCGGCGCTAATTCGTTTCGCCTCGACTGCAATTCATACCTATCTCCACGGCCACGAGCTGAAGATGACTCCCTTGAATGACTAGCTCAAACCGAGTGAGGCCAGCATCAACACTGGCACTCTTAAGAGGTGCTAGCTGAAGTTACTATCGGAGAGTTCTTATCTACCGTGTGGGGGCCGTTAGTCCTGCTGGGATTCTGTGCCTTCGCATTGTGGTTTGGTCTTCACTACGGCTTTCCCAACGAGGATAATCAGCAAGGTGAATCCCAAGAAAACTCCGACACCAATCAAGAGCAGCGCCCATCCTCTACCGGCCAAGCTCCACAATCCCAAAGCGACTCCGAGCGAAGTGAGCGCGAGGCTGACTAGCTCAAACGCTGTCGCGTCAAACTTCTCTGCGTGTCTCCGTCCGTAGCCGAGCAGACGAAGCAGAGCGCCAGCAAGAACCATCACCTGCGATGAAGACCGCCGTGTCCTCCCCAGGAGTCGCGTCAGCTATGAGCACAATTGGCTATGGGGCTTTCGTGCCGCCACTCGCTGATTTAGGCAGCTTCGGCGTCGTCTTCGGCGCTTGGGTTGGTGGCGTTGGTTGAACTACATAAATCCCGAATTTAGCCAATGTCATCTGAATTACTATTGCTATTAGCGTGGCGGCGACAACAAGCAAGATGACGCGCGCTGCTGAGTCTTTTGTGGACTTAATAGCTTTTTCCAAGTCGGTGAACATTGGCTGCAAATCTTTTAGGAGAGCGTCCACATCAGAGGCTGGTTCCGTAGCTTCGCCTGTTGCTTCGACTGCTTCGGCAATCTCGGGAAACTGAATGTCCTTGGCGGCAACAGTGACCTCGTTCGCCCATTTGGTCCAGTCAACGAGAGATGTTCCGTGAAGCTTAAGAACCGAACCGCCGAGCATTTTTGAGAAATCTACTTGCTCGGTAAGGGCCGAACTCATTCCTTTAACCAGCTCAGTATTAAAGGTGAGGTTCATTGAGCTGAGCGCCAAGCTGCTCTCCATCACGCTGTCGTAATTGAAAGTGAAATTCGAGAACGCTTTACTGATATCAGGCTGAAACTGCTCAAACATTTTGCTCATCGCTTTGCTCGAAAACGTTCCCGCCCATTGTTTCGTCAACTCTTTGCTGACTTTAAATGTCGTCCGATTCTTCTGCTCCAACTGCTCAAGCTCAGGCATTAGCTCAGCCGGAGTCTGCGCGGTAAAAACAGGTTCGGTAATAACTTTCGTTACCCGTGGTAGTAGAACAGCAAGGTCAACGTTCTCCCAATCAAAGCTGGGCGAATGCTTAACCGTTTGACGCTTGACGAAGACCCAAGCAACTTCCTCATCGGTCTTCTTACCTGCTCGCCATTCCTCTAGAGCATCTTCCAAAGGATTCATCAGCACAGAGGCCGAGCACTCAATGGTCAACGTCGCGCGCCCGTAACGGATGCGCTCACGATGGCGCTCAATCTTGATTCTGCGACGTTTCTTCGCCATTGCTCAGCGCTCAGCGCGAGCAGCTATCTCGGAGACCTTCACGCCGAGTGCTTTTGAGAGAGCCAGCATCGTGCTCCAAGAGGGGTTACGGATACCTCTCTCGATATCGCTCAAAAAGCTAGCGGGCACTTTCATCTTCTTAGCTGCCTCTATCTGACTCAAGCCCCGTTCTGCGCGCAGGGCCTTCACGGCTGCGCCTAGTCGAGCGTGGGCTTTAGAGCGAGGAGGCATTCGAGCAAAGGATATCCAGGCTTGACTTATCCGGCAAGATGCCTTATAAGTTAATTATCTTATGAGGCAAGAGCATTCAAGCAAGCAAAGCTGTGAGCAAGCGCTCTCCATCAGTTGTCGGCTTGTAATAGACCAGGCCGTTGAAGCGGGTTCGCTCGACCAGGCTGTTCTCCCAGAGGATGCGCAGGTTCCTGCTGACGCCGGATTGCTCGCGCTCACTGAGCAGGCACAGGTCACTGACGCTCAGCTCCTCACCCGCCTCAACCAAGAAGGCCAGCAAGGTCACCCGGTTCGCATCAGCCAGAGCTTGGCCCTTGCGGCTGAGCCCGACCGCTTCCTCGTAATCGGGAACGCGGGAACGCAAGCCCTCAGCTTGGCCCGGTTTGACGCTCTGCCAACGCAAGTCAGTGTTGCCCATTCAGACCAACAATTCTACATAAGTGCAAGCTCCAAGTTCCCAGGCTGATTTGCCCTCTGTTTTAGCTATGGACCCGAATTCCACGAAAGAACGGACTCGTTTCGGGCCAATGCCTAAGCCTGCTGAGCGGGCCGACTTGTATTGGGGTCAAGAGCAGGTCAAACGCACCCCTGCTCAGGTCACAGCCAAAATAGTTAGTAGCCCCGAGTTCAAGGAAATCTTCGGGCTAAAGCTGAAAGCAATTGATAACCGTAATCGGACGGTTGGCAAGGGCAAGCAGATGGGGCGGCCATTGCGCTGGACTGCTTTGCAGTTGGAGAGTGTCTTCCTCTATCGCCGAGTGACCGGCGAAGAAACTTTGAAATCAGCTTGGACGCGCTTGCACGCTGACTCAGAAGCTCGCTTGCTCTTGGGCTTGGGAGAGCAGGTGCCTTCGCGAGCCACTTTGACTCGCTATCTCCGACAGCACTTTGACGAGAGCGAGCGCGCTGAGAAGCATCTAGAGCTTCAGAAGCGTTTGCTTATACAAGTGGCTCAGCAGGAAGGTTTTGATGAGGAGGCGCGCGTGCTCGGAATGGACGGCAGCTTGCACGGCACTCATTTCACGCCTCCGATAACCAAGACGTTAAAGGAAACGTCGAAGCGTAAAAAGAAAGTTTTAGTCCTCAACAAGGACGTGCCTAAAGGCAAGGCTGGAGCGATAACCGCCCCAACTGCTGGATTCATCGGTAAAGACGGTGGGCCAAAGGCCGGACAGGGTTGGTGTCTGCTCGGGCTCTGGACTGAGCACGGCACTCCTTTGAGCTGGGAGATCACGCCGCTGAACGAAAGCGAGAAGCCAGCAGCAGAGCGAGTCCTTGCCTCTTATGAGAGCGATGTTCTGCCTTATCGCGGCCAGCAGACTTTGAGTGTCCTAACGGCTGACGCTGGCTTCAACTCGAACAAAATCCGAGGCCAATCTCAATCAATGCGCCTGGTTCCCAATATCCACAAGGCCAGTCATAAGACTTTCCCTGGTCAGGATAAATCAGAAACCAAAGAGGCAGCAAAACGTAATAAAACTTGGTTGCCCTTTGACGACCCAGCCAAGCCGCACTACTCAAACTGGCAAGCAAATGGCCACGGAGAGTTGCGTTGCGCTTGCGGGAACTTCAAGACCAAGCGCATTAATAACGTTATTCCGCAAACTGGTTACACCACGATTGCCACGCGAGGTTGCTGCTCGACTTGCGGCAACGTGAGAATAACTTCAGGCGAGTGGCGCGAAGGCAGGCGTCCCAAGCGTTACGTCCGTTGCTATGGCGATGACGTGCCGGATTACGCGATTGGAAACTCACTGACTTTCAACGACCCGCTCAGCAAGATTTACGGCCAAGACCGTTTTGGCTGGAACGAGAGCATTCACGCGACGATACGTAAGCGGTTTGGCTTGTTGAAGGATGAAAGCTGGATGCGCGATATCACTGAAGTTCGAACCGAGTTCGCGATAGCGATGAGCGCCATTGCAGTCTTGCTCTTGGAGCGGGCAGCTTGTCAAGCGCAACCGACCAGTTCCATCAGCTCGGGAACTTCTCGCCCACTCTCTGAAATCGACCAGGAACCTTCTCTGCCCCTAGCTGCATAGGCAATGAGAAAAGTCGGCACTCTCGACAAAGGGCAGGCAGAATTCAGCTATGGGACGAGGCAGAGGCGCAGATGCCATTTTTGAGGCGTTCGAGGAAATCAACTCGCGCAATGGCCTAGTGGCTGGCACCGCTTTGGAAAAGGTCTTGCCTCTAGAGCTTGAGCAAGACGAAGAAATGATTTTCAGGTCTTTGTTCGACTGCTCTATGGGAGACCCGGAAGCTCCCGGCTTCCTGCCCCAAAGCGACGATTATTCGATAGCTGCTGATGCACTCGTCGCCAAAGGGCTAGCTGAGAAGAACGAGGAAGGCTGGAAGCTCACCAAAGCTGGCTTCCAACTTATGAGCCAATACCTCGCCACTGATTTCTTCGGCTAACCGACCAACGCTTGTAACAAGCGGCTTTCGTTTGGCGCTAACAAAGCGGCCATTTCGTCGCAAACGAAAAGATTTTTGGAGCTGTAACGGCCCGCCTTGCTAGCTCCTAACGATGCTCTGCCAGCGCCGGACTTAAGCCAGGCGGCCTCAAAAAGAGCCTCGCTTTACCAGGGCCAAGTTATGAAACTGGACCCAAGGGGTGGACGACCGGATTCGAACCGGCGACCGCCTGGACCACAATTAGGCGAGGGTCGGCAACCAGGTGCCGTCAATCCGCATCACAAAGCGGTTTGAGCGACTAGCTGCCAAACGGAAATTGCCTCGATGTGCGGGGATATGCGCAGATATGTCGGGTGTTCAGGCAGAAATCGCGATTTCTGCCTGAACGGAACGCACCCGGTTCAAGTTGCCAGCGAGGAGGCCGCAACGACGGAGACGTCGTCGTGCGCTATGGCCTCCCGCTTCTGCGCTCGAGCCGTGACTAGCACTGGCTTCCGATCCGCCGGCGAGACGTCGAGCACGAACTCGATCCCCAGCCGCCTCACCGCGTTGATGATCGTGTCGACCTCCGGGCTGTGCTCCCCGGACTCGAGCTTGACGATCCGCGGCTGAGACACCCCAAGTCTCTCCGCCAAGGCCCGCTGACTCAGCTTGTGCTCTGCTCGGTATCGCAGCAGCGTCGCAGCGAACTCACGAGCCGGAACGAGCCGCTGCCACTCCGCCTTGAAGCTAGGGTCGGCTAGCTGCTCTTCCGCGACCAACGCGTCGAAGTTCTTTCCTGAAGCTGCCATTGTTTAGATCATGATAATAGAAACGTTATCAATGTCAACGGTAGCTCTTGAGGCGCCTAGTCGCTTCCGCGACCGCCCGCTCGAAGTCCTTCTTCTTCACGGCAATGGCCAGAACGACGAACCGCCGTCCGAATCGCGCGTAGATCGGCCGAGCCTCGCAAGCTCCCTGTTTCGGTCGCAGCTCCAACAGGTCCGCCTCGCCCTTCAACGACTTCATATGCGGCGACGGCAGATCGGGCCCGAGATCCTTCAACTTCTGAACGACGTTGAAGACCGCCTTGCGATCTCCTCGCGACTTCACATCCTCGAAGTCGATAACAGCATCGCTATCGAACTCGACAAGCCAGGCTCTTGGCTGCTTCGCCATTCCCGCGACCCTAGTCGTAAGCCCGGATTCAACTTTTTGTCTTCAGAGAGCCAATCCGCACGCATTGACCAAAGCAGCAGCCAGAGCGTCTGATACCGCGACTACCCTGGGGCCAAGATGGGGGAGGTGTCACACAAATGAGCGATGGCGATCCGAGATCAGCGATTCGCGGTCTTGCCACGGTCGCGATGCTGAAGGTCAACTTTGACGCTGGGCGCGACCACATCGCAATGTTCGGCCCTTTTGTACTAGACGCAGTCGCAAGCCTGAGTCGCGACGATTTCTCATCCGCTGAAGCTAGCGACGCCGTCGCTGAGCGTCATGGGCTTTCCATCCCCGTCAACACGTTGAAGACGCTGCTTGGTCGCTTGGTCAAGGACGGATATTTGCGGCGGGAGGGAGGTCGTTACTTCCGTACAGGCAAGCCAATTGAAACCGACGTTCAGTCGGAGCGCACGGCTGCCGAACAGCGCCAGCAACAACTGGCAAAAGCGCTTCGCGAATCGCCCCATACGGAAGACCTCGGCCTGAAAACCGATGAGGACGCCCTAGCACTGATCGTCTGTTTTCTCGAGCGGTACCACGTCAATCTAGCCCTCGATGAATCACCCCAAGTAGACAACAGGGCGAAGGCCGACAAGACCACCTCGCGCAGAGAAGTCGCCGCTGCCCTCTTCCTGCGCGAAGTGATCAGCGCGAACGGGAAACTGGGAGCTGTCGTCGCGGAGATGCTGGAGGGCTACGTCCTGCAGAACACCCTCCTGTTGAAGGATGTCGGAGCCGCTACTCGCCAATTTAAGGATCTGCGTGTGGTCTTTGACAGCCCGCTTCTTTTCTCCGTGCTTGGACTACGCGGACCCGCACTAGAGACGGCCACCTTAGAACTCGCAGGCCTGCTCAAAGATACTGGTGCAGTCCTTGAGATCTTCGAGCCAACGATCGCTGAGATGCGCCGCATCCTCTCGGTGTATGAGGAAAAGATCGGCACTTCCGAAGGCCGACTCGAACTGCGTCCATCGGCCCTTACTCGACATCTGCTGTCCAAGCGATACACCCCGAGCGATGTCCGTCAGCTGGCAGGTCTGCTTGAGACTAAGCTGCGGAAACTCGGCTTCAACATTCGTCAGATTCCGGATCGCGTACCTGATTGGACTTTGAACGAGGAAGAGCTCGCCAGGGAGTTGGCCGACGAACCCGGCCATGAGCGAATCCCCCGTGTGATGCACGACGTTGACTGCATTGCCGGAGTCCTCACCTATCGCAGAGGGCGCACTCCCGATTCGCTCGACAGCGCCGGTGCCGTCTTTGTAAGCCCTAGTGGCATGACGGTGAAGTCCGGAAGGGAGTGGTACTCCGATCAGGGTGGCCGGGGCTACCCTCCCATCATTCACGTCCTCGCCCTCTCAAATTACGCTTGGCTGAAGAGGCCAGCGTCAGCTTCGAAGCTCAAGGTCCACGAGCTAATGGCCCTTTGTAGCGCCGCCCTACGACCTAGCAAAGAGGCTTGGCAGCGCTTCCTAGATCATCTGAGGCGACTTGAGGAAGAAGGCGAGCTTTCCAGCGATGAAATCACTGCCATTGTCGCTAGCGACCTAACCGAGAACGCACTTGCTGAACGAGGGATCGATGACGAGAGCGACGCAGAGTCGCTCTCTGAGGTCGTCGAGCGTGTCAAGGCCGAGTACAAGGAGAGCACCGACGCCGCCCTCAGCGAGGCTGCCGGTCTGCGGAAGGGGGTTCACCACAGGGCAGAACTGCTTGCCCAAGCGCTCAGTTGGGCAATTGTGCTCGTTCTGGGGACCAGCTTTGTTGCCGGCGCCGCAATTAGCCTTTTCGTAGGCTCGCCCCCAGCCATTGTGGTCCTGATAGCGCTTGTGCCGTTGGCGATTTTTGGGTTGCTCAGCCTTTGGAATGGATTCCAACTTCGCGACTGGCGACAACGTGCAGAGGTGCGCCTCACTGCCACCTTTGAGGCGTGGATTTCCGGCTCTGCGGGCCGCTGATTCAAGCGGCCGGAGACGCCGTGTGCCGGGGTGTTCGTCCCATGCGCACACCGTAGAGCCGGCGCCCACAGCTGATGAAATCACGCCAATCGTTGCGCATCCCCGCATATCCAACGCCGTTCAGGCAGTAACTGCCTGAACAGGAGCGAAATTTGGGTCCGGTTCAAACCGAGCCCGCCGAGCCCAAAACGCCCATTTGCAGGCGCTTCTACAAGGGGTGGACGACCGGATTCGAACCGGCGACCGCCTGGACCACAACCAGGAGCTCTACCAGCTGAGCTACGTCCACCGCGTGGCTTCAATCTAGCGGGGTTGCGGGGCGGTGGGCTAGCGGGGTTGGTGGGATGCGACGAGGGATGCGAAGGTCTCGAGGCCGGGGGTCGTGCGGGCGATCAGGTCGGGATCGGCGGCTTCTGCTTCGGTGGGGAGGTCGGCCGCGCCGGCGTCGCCAAGGGCTCGGCGTGCTTCGCGGACCATCTCGGGGACGGCGAGCCAGGCCTCCAGGAGGGCGAAATCGGACTCGGGGTGAAAGAGGACGCCCCAGGCGTTGCCGCGGCGGAAGGCTTGGACCTCGGTCTGCCGCGAGCAGGCCAGGTGCTGGGCTCCCTCCGGCAGTTCGAAGACGTCGCGGTGCCAGTGAAGGACGGGCGTGCTCGGCGCGAGGGCGCCGAGGACCGGGTCGCCGGGGTCGAGGATCTCGACAGGGGTGTAGCCGAGCTCCGGCCCCTCCCCCGCTCTCACCTCCGCCCCCAGCGCTCGCGCGAGAAGCTGCGCCCCAAGACAGATGCCGAGCAGGGGCATCTCGCGCTCCAGCGCCCCTTCCAGCCACTCGCGCTCCCTCGCCAGCCCCGGATGCCCTTCCGTGTCGTCGACGCTCATCGGGCCGCCCATCACCACGGCGCCGGCGACCTCGTCATGACCTGGGAGCGCGTGGCCGGTCAGCGGTTTGACCGTGTGCACGTGGAGGTCGCCGCAGGCGTCGAGGATGCGGTGGGGCGTCTCCCAGGGCACGTGCTGGATCGCCAGCAGGGTTGGACGGTCGTCCGCGCTCATCGGCGACCCAGGCTAACCGCGCTACGGTTTCCTCGATGCCGCAGCGATTCGGAACGTCGTTCTTGCGGCCGGAGGTGCGACCGGCGGCGGCCACCGGGGTGCACGCCCGGGCCGCGGCTGCGATCGGCGCCCTCGCGGTCGGCGCCGCGGCCGTCGGCGGCTTCGCGATCGGCCGGCTCAGCGTCGGACGGCTGAAGGTTGGCAGGGCGGACGTGGGCAAGCTGGCGATCGAGGAGCTGGAGATCGGCCGGTTGAACGTCCGCGAAGAGAGCCGCTCCCGACCCGGCGAAGAGGCGTAGCCGACATTGACCACACCCTGGTGGGGTAAATGTCGGATGCGGTGCCTCGGGGTGATGGCGACGGCTTTCGCGCTGGCGATCGGAGCCGCAGGCACCACCCCCTCTGCTCTCGCCGTCGGCCCCTACCCCGACCTCGGCGGCTGCTCCGTCTTCCCCGACCCGCCCGCGGGCACCCCCGCCAACGCCCCCTCACTCGCCAGCCAGGCCGCCTGGAACCAGGACGTCTCCAAGGCGCCCGTCGCTCCCAACTCCGCCGCGGTCATCGCCTACATCGAAGCCCACGGCGGCAGCCGCCTCCACCCCGACTTCGGCTCGCCCCGCGCCTACGGCTTCCCCTACGCGGTCGTCGGCGCCGCTCAGCGCGAGCTGCCGATCCACTACACCGCCTACGGCGACGAGAGCGACCCGGGGCCGTTCCCGCTGCCGAAGGGCGCGCCGGTCGAGGGTGGCAACAGCAGCGACGGCGACCGCCACGTGCTCGTCGTCGACCGCTCGAGCTGCATGCTGTACGAGCTCTACCGCGCCTTCTTCAAGCCCGGCGGCGGCGCGCACTGGAACGCCGACTCGGGCGCCCGCTGGGACCTTCGCTCCAGCGCTGGCCGTCCCGACTCCTGGACCTCCGCGGACGCGGCCGGCCTGCCGATCTTCCCCGGCCTCGTCCGCTACGACGAGGTCACCTCCGACCACCTCGAACACGCGATCCGCGTCACCTTCGACAGCACCCGCGACGCCTGGGTCCACCCGGCCTCGCACTGCGCTGGCGACAGCCCCGACCCGAACGCTCCGGCGATGGGGACGCGGCTGCGGCTCAGGGCCGGCTACGGGCTCGGCCGCTTCAACGGCGGCGCTCGTGTCATCGCCGAAGCGCTCAAGCGATACGGCCTGATCGTCGCCGACAACGGCTCCAACTGGTACTTCAGCGGCAGCAGCGATCGGCGCTGGGACGACGAGAACCTCAACCAGCTGAAGCGCATCCCGGGTAGCGCTTTCGAGGTCGTCAGGAGCGCTGCTCCTGCGCACCTCTGCTGAGTCGCACGTGGTGGAACTCGGCGCGCAGCCGCGCGCTCAGCTCCGCCGCCGCCTCTCCGCCGTCCCCCTCGCCGCTGACTAGCACCACCTCGGTCGCCGGATAGCTCTGCAGCTGGTCCTCGACCGCCTGCACGACGTCCTCGTCGCCCACTCGCGCCTCGGCCGCAACCCCAGCCTTGGCCAGTGCCGCGACCGTCGCGACCAGCCGCTCCTGCGCCTGGTGCCGAGATCCCTCGACGTCCGAGGCCCAGCGGTCGAGGAAGCCGATCCGCGCCGGCACCAGCACCCGCACCTCATTCTCCTCAGACGAGCTCTCGATACCCGCCGTGCTCGTGATCCGCGCTACGTCGCCCGGGTCCTCCACCCGCTCAGCGGCGACGATCAGCACATGGCGCCCGCTCACATCGCCCCCGGACAACCCGATCGGCCCCAGCGGTCTCTGGCGGATCGCCACCACGACGATCGCCAGCACAGCCAGCGCACCCACCGCGAGGCCGACGCCGCCACCTCCGACGAAGAAGCCGGCGACGATCGGCACCGCGATAGCCGTAACGATGAGAGGGAGCTTCCAGGGCGTCATCGGTAGTACAAGCTTGGCACGCGCCGCCCCGGCGCTTCACCGCGGCGGAGCCCCTCCGCCGCTCGGGCCTAAACCCGCCGCGTGCCGCGTCCGAGCCGGGGCAGCAGAAGCATCGCCAGCCCGATCAGGATCACGACGATCCCGAGTATGTAGTTGACCAGGATCGCCAGAACGATCCCAATGATGATCAGCAGAATCGATAGCTCCATGGACTGGAGGTACCCGACGGTCAAGCGCGCTAAACCAACCGGCGCGCCACCCGCGCGGTTCCGCTCAGCCCCGCGTGCCGCTGCCTCTGCCGTCCGGCGACCAGCCCGGCCCGCGGAAGACGTAGCCGAGCTTGTGCCGCCAGCTGTCCGCCGCGCGCACGTCCCGCGCCAGCGCGACGAACTCGTGGAAGGCGACGCGGGTCGGCCGGAAGGTGCGGATGTTCTTGGTCAGTCCGTAGCGCACCCGCTCGGTCTCGCCTTGGTAGGTGCCGAAGATCCGATCCCAGATGATCAGGATCCCGGCGTAGTTGCGGTCGAGATAGACCTCGTTGGCGCCGTGGTGGACGCGGTGATGGGAGGGCGTGTTGAAGACGAACTCGATCGGCGCCGGCAGCTTCTTCACCCGCTCGGTGTGGATCCAGAACTGGTAGATGAGTGAGATCGCCTGCTGGGTGAGGATCATCCAGGGCGCGAAGCCGAGCAGCGCCAGCGGCGCCCAGAAGGGCAGCGCCGTCATCGGCGTCCAGGTCTGGCGCAGCGCGGTCGAGAGGTTGTAGTGCTGGGAAGAATGGTGGACGACGTGGCTCGCCCAGAAGACCCGCACCTCGTGGTGGACGCGGTGGAACCAGTAGTAGGCGAGGTCGTCGGCGAAGAAAAGCAGCACGTAGGTCCACCACTCGTCCGCCGGCATCCGCAGCGGGCTGAGCTCGTACAGCGCCGCGTAGAAGACGACCACGGCCAACTTCCAGATCGCGTTGATCGCGACGTTGCCGCCGCCCATGGTGAGGCTGGCGCGCGTGTCGCGAGACTCGTAGCCGACCAGCTCCTCGTCGCGCGCGTACTTGAAGGAGAGCAGCTCGACGATGAGCAGCAGCACGAACGCCGGAGTCGCGTAATAGAGCACCTCGGCCACGGGGCCCCATTTAAGCCCATAGCGAGGAGAGAATGAAAAAAGAACAGAAGTACTGTCACAGCACCCTGACTAATTGAAAGTCATTTAGTTTGTGCGGTGCATGACTCCGAAGGCGATCCTCTGGCTGGCTCTTGCCCTCGTGCTCGCGGGTGCGCCGATGGCCGCGGCCGACACACTGCCCGACCCCAGCGCCGCGCCTGGAAACGCGGGGGCCGCCCAGACCCAACGTCACGCTTCGCTGTCGCGCATCGAACAGCGCTACTCGGGGGGCGGCGGCCGCGCGGTTAACACCCGCGAAGGATCGGTTCTCCTTTACACCGGCAACGAATCCTCGCCCGACAACGGCGGCAACGCGACGTACAGCTACCTTGAAGAAGCCACGGACCGCAGCGTCGAAACGGCGTCGGCGCTGCCGTTCAACCTCTCGGGCAACTCGTGCGTCCTGCTCCAGCTCAACGCGGAACCGTTCGACGGCGGGCAGACCACAGTGCTCAAGAGCTACATCGAAGGCGGCGGGGTTGTCGTCGGCATCGGCGAGTACTCCGGATATGACACGGAAGCGAACGTCAACTTGAACAACCTGGCGTCATCGCTCGGCGCCGGTCTGGCGCTTCAGGAAAACGCCCTCGACTCCGGCTTTCACCAGACCACCGACTTCGGCGACTCACCGTACGCGAGCGGTCTCACCTCGCTTTCCTATGCCGCCACGGCCGGGATCGACGTTTCGGGCACGGCTCACACGATCGCCCGCACCGGGGAAGGGACTCCATTCATTGCCTCGCAGGCCCTCGGGCAGGGGGCGTTCGTACTGCTCGGAGACTCGAATGTGCTGTCCGACTTCTCCGATCTCGGCTACTTCTTCGACGACAACGGCGTCCTTGCTCAGAATCTTTGCGGAGAAGGAAACCGGTTCTCGCGCCCCTGGCCGGCGCAGGGGTATGGCTACTCGTTCCAGAACCGGGGCATGGGTGAATACGCGAGCGGCGCGGGGCTCCACCCATCCGACATCCTGCTGCCCTCGAGGCTCGCCACGACCTTCTCGGACTGGAGCTACCACCGGATTCTGAGCGGCTTCTTGCCCGGCACCCTGCAGGAGGAAATCGAAGCAGCGATCGGCATCGGGCCGCTCGGGGTTCTCTGGCGCTCGATGTTGGGAGGCACCTGCTATGGCCTCGCACTCAGCGGCGGGCGGTTCGCCGACGGCTCGGAGGCACTGTTTTCCCCCAGCCAGAGTCGCGGCGACGCCACCTGGAACGTCGGCAGCGGACCCTCGGCCAGCACCCTCCTGCCCGAACCGCACACCGGCGAGTCCTCCAACTACAACAAGCAGTTCCTGCAGCTCGACGCGGCCGACTTCGTCACCCAGTTCGCCCGCGAGGCGCAGAGCAGCTTCGCAGCGCAGGCGCACGCCTTCGCCAACGCCTCGACCGGCGTGAAAGCGCTGCGGCAGCAGCTCGAAAGCGTGATGGGGGATGGCGACGACCTCTACGGCAGCCTCTCGGGGCCCGCCGACACCAACTTCGCGATGATCTCGCTGCTCGCACGAGATTCACGCAGCTACGGACATGAGGTGCTCGCCTACAGCTTCGAGACGATCGCTGGCGGCGGACTGAAAATAGACGTCTGGGACAACAACTTCCCCGGGGAACCACACTACATAACGGTGAATTCCAACGGCACCTGGAACTACCTCGAGGCGCCGTATCCGACCAACAACGGCTACAGGTACTTCGGGAGCACCTACTCGCTGGGAGGAGCATCCGGCTACTCGCTCGGCAACATCGAGGTCCTGCCCCTGTACACGCCCAGCGGCCTCCACCTCTATCCCGGCCAGGGGAGATCGATCGTCGACGTCGGCCCTGAAACGGTCGCGTCCAGCGCAATCGACGAAAACGGCGACGAACCCATCGGCCAACTCACGGCGTCCGGCTCGCTCGAATACGCTGGCGAATCGCTCCTGTATGACACGGAGGGCGGCTCGCTCGAAATCGCCGGCGCCCATCCCGGCCTCGACGTCCGGGGCGCCGAAACGTACATGGCCCTCGAGGCCTCCGGACCCGTGCAGGTCGCCGACGACGCCGAGCAGGGCTCGATCGGCGCCACCGGAGCCCCCGCCGACCTGCTCGTGGGAAGGAGCGACCTGAAGGTCGAGAGCACGGGGGCGAGCTCGCTCGCCCTGAGCCGGCAAGGGGCGGTCAGTGCCGTGGCGAACGGCGCTGGCAACGCCGAGGTTACGCTCTCCTTCGAAGACGGCGGTTCGCTCGACACCGCCACGCTCTTCTCCGGCCCAACGACCCCGGGCGAGAATCTCAACTTCTCGGCCGCCGAGGTCGCCGCGGCCCAGGGGAACGGATCACCCCCCACGCCCGGCGCGGTCCCCGTCTCGTCACCCCAGGGCCCAACCACCACCTCCCCAACCGCCCAGCCGCCGCGCCACAAGTGCCGCAGGGGACGGCGCACGGGCAGGACGCCCGGCAAGCCGCGCTGCGGCAAGCCGAAGAAGCACCACAAGCACAAACACCGCTAGCCAGCGCCCCAGGCTGGATTCGAACCAGCGACCATCGGCTTAGAAGGCCGGTGCTCTGTCCACTGAGCTACTGGGGCGGATTCCGCTCTCCAGCCTATCTCCGCACGATCCCGATCACCGATGGTGGTGGCGATGGTGGTGGTGCCGATGATGTCGGTGATGACGGTGGCGGTGCCGCGGCTTCGGTGGTTTGACCACGTTGATCCTCAACCTGCTCGACACCCCAATATAGGTGCCGTCCGCCGGGTGAGAGGCGACGAAGGTCGCCCGTTCGCCATAAGCCGTCGTCGGCAGCGCCAGTTGAAAGCCGACCACGCCACCGCTGCTCACACCGGTGTAGCTCGCGCTCCCCTTGGGCCAGGTCACGGCAAGCGAGAACGCGAGTCCATCGGGAGCTGGCAGACCGTTGGCGAGCGTGGCGGTGGCGCGAATAACGCCCGTGGGCTTCACCCGTTTCATTTCCTGTATCGCCAGGCTGAGGTAGTGCAACGGGGGCTCGAGCGTGAAGTCGTAGGGAAAGACTTCGAACCTCGCGGGGTTCGTCTCTTCGGCCGGCGTGTAGAACTCGAGATAGGACGAGTTGGCGCTGGTTTCCGGGATCGTGATCGCGGTGCGAGCCGTCCCGCTGCCCGACAGCGTGTACACCGGGGCGCGGCTCCCTTCGCACGCATAACCCGTCGCTTCGTCGAAGCGAGTTCCCCAGCTGTAGTCGTCGACGCCCTGCGCGAACGTCAGGCAGACGGGGAAATGGCCGGGGGATTTCGTCGAGGGAATGCTGTGCCAGTCGACGTAGATCACGTCGCGGGCGCTCAGGGGAGGCAGGCGCCACAGCGCCACCTGCGTTTGGCCGCCGAAGTTGGCGTCGTCTGCGTGGTTGGTGAGCTGGGCCATATTGTGCTGACCCACGGCGATCAACGGCGCTTCGCTCGGCTTGCGACCGCCGCCTTCGAAGGCCACGGCGGACGGTACCGATCCCAGCGCAACGATCGTCGCAACGGCCAGCGCCGCACCAACCCTGACCCGGTCCGGGCCACCGCGCCTCGCCCTGCCCACTCCTGAAGTCACCCTCGCCTCCGTCCTTCAGCCGAAGTTCGCATCGGGCTGAAATTTGCTCGACTGGTCAGCGAGCGACACCCTATAGACCGGCTGGCCCCGCTGACAAGCCCAAATTCGGCCGAAAACGCACTGACGATCGAGGCTTGGCGTAGGATCGAAGTCGAGATGCCTAGCGTAGATGCATCGGGGACGGAGCTGAACTACCTGCGTGCCGGAGAGGGCGAGCCGATGTTGCTGATCCAGGGGATGAGCGCCACGCACCTCGCCTGGGGGCGGCCCTTCCTCGACGAGATCGAGAGCAGCTTCGACGCGATCGTCTTCGATAACCGCGGCATGGGCCTCTCTGGCGAGGCCGAGCTGCCCTTCACAACCGCCGACATGGCCGCCGACACGCTCGGCCTGCTCGACGCACTCGAACTGGAGAGCGCCCACGTCGTCGGCATCTCGATGGGCGGCATGATCGCCCAGGAGCTGGCGCTCGCCCACCCGGAGCGGATCCGCACGCTGACGATCGGCGCCAGCTACTGCGGCGGGGCCGACGGCACGCTGATGGCGCCCGAGGACCTGCAGATGCTCGTCGCCGCGTACGCTTCGGGCGAGCGCAACCAGGTCTTCCGGGCGATGTGGGAGATCAACCTCTCTTCGGGCTTCCGCGCCGAGGAGTCGCGCTACGGGCCCTTCGTCGAGATGGCGGAGGGGCTCCCCTCACCCCAGCCGGTGATCATGCAGCAGATGCGCGCCTGCGGTAAGCACGACACGCACGAGCGCCTCGGCCAGATCGACCTTCCCACGCTGATCGTCCACGGCGACGCCGACCGCCTGCTGCGCTACTCCAACGGCGAGCAGATCGCGGCGCTGATCCCCGACGCCCGCCTCGAGACCCTCGAGGACGTCGGTCACATGTTCTGGTGGGAGCAGCCCCAGCGCTCGGCCGAACTGATCCGCGAGCACGCCCTGACGCCGGTCTGAGCTGAGCGATGAGCACGGTCGGCGGCTCCGCCAGCATCGAGATCGAGGCGCCGATCGCCGCGGTCTACGAGATAGCCGCCGACGTCGAGGGCTCGCCCCGCTGGCAACCGGAGATCAAGGCCGCCGAATGCCTCGAGCGTGAGGGCAGCGGCGATCAAGTCCTGGTCCACATGGAGACCGACGCCAAGGTGCGCCGCCTCGGCTCGGACATCCGCTTCAGCTACGAGGCGCCAAACCGCATCTCATGGGTTCAAGAGGACGGCGACCTGAAGTCGGTCGAGGGCAGCTGGGAGTTCGAGGACCTCGGCGAGGGGCGAACCCGCGCGACCTACCGGCTCGAGGTCGACCTCGGCAGGACGCTGGGAATGCTGATCCGCGGCCCCCTGGTGGGCCTGCTGCGCGGCCAGCTGGTCGAGAGCATGCCCGAGAAGCTGAAGCGTTTCAGCGAGAGCAGCCAGCCGGGTTGAGCCTGCCCTTGACGCGGAAGACCCAGTCTGGCTCGGGCGTGACGTCGGGCTCTTCGATCACCTGTTCCAGCGCCGGGTCGTCTTTGACCCAGGCGTAGATCGGGTACCAGTACGGCGAGTCGGCGGCGTCCTGCGTGTACTGGCTGAGGATCACGTAGTCGTAGTCGCCGGCGTTGATGCGGCGGCGGAACTGGCGGCAGCTGGTCGCCAGGCGGTAGGTCCCGTCCGGCCCTGGCACGCCGATGTACTGGACGTCGTTGTCCAGGTTCTTGCCGTAGAAGCCGTACTGGCCGAAGAAGATCTCCCCCGAGCCGGCGATGCCAATCCGCTTGTCGTGCTGATTATGGGCGAAGGCGAACGCGTCGCGCGGGCCGCCGTCCTGGAGGAAGAGCGTCGTGCGGGTGTAGTGGTGCTCGTAGTACTGGACCTCCTGGGCGCGGCCGAGCACCACGGCGAGCAGGACCACGGCGGCGCCCGCAAGCACCACAGCGCCTCGGCTGATCAGCCGCCGCGAGCGCGCCATCCCCAGCCCCGCCGGCGCCCAGACCAGCGCCAGGGTGAGGAAGACCGTGCCGACGATGAAACCCGGGTACCAGCGCGGCGTTGTCAGCACCGTGATCGCGTAGACGGCAGTGAGGAAGAGCAGGGTCTGCCAGGCGCGGCGATCGGGGGCGCGCAGGGGGCGCGCGATCGGCACCAGCACCATCGCCAGGACCAATCCCGGCACCAGGTAGCGGGTGTTGGTGAAGAAGCCCGTCGGCGAGCCCTCCTGGCCGGCTGCGGTCAGCGGCGTGAAGATGTAGACCAGCGCCGTGGCCAGCGCCGCCGCCGCGACCACACGCAGGATGATGTTGCGCGAGCGCCAGGCGATGTAGACCGCAGCGGCTACGGCGACGATCAGGATCAGCGGCCAGAGCGGCCCGAAGGCGTTGTCGAGCTGCGGGAAGAACCACTTGCGGTAGATCGTCGGCTCACTGAGGTAGTGGGCGACGGCGAAGCGCGGCCGTGGGTCGAGCGGCATCTGGTCGGGCTGGGGCAGGTGCAGGGGCCCGAATCCGGTGGTCGGGATCGGGTTGCCGCCGGTCTTGATCGCCGCCCGCAGGTACCAGTACCCGCCGACCACGAAGGTCGAGAGCCCGAGCACCCAGGCGGTGGTGAGGCGCCGGCCGCGCCCGCTGAAGGCGATCACGCCGACCCCGATCGCCACGACCGGGATCAGGAAGGTGAACTTGACCGAGATCGCGAGGCCGGCGGCGACCCCCGCCACCACGAGCGGGCCCCTGTCGAGCAGCGGCGCCCCCTGCTCGGGCGCGTCCTGCACCGCTCCCTCCTTCGGCGCCCGGCGCTGGTGGGCATTGATCAGGAAGGCGGCGAAGGCGAGCAAGAAGGCCAGGCCCATAATGTCGTTGCGCCCCTCGCCGGGCTGCGTCTCGATCATCACGCCGGCGTCGAGCACGATCGCCCCGGCGACCAGCGTCGCCGGCCCCACCTTGTAGGGCCGGCCGATGCAGAAGGCGGCGAGCAGGGCAATCGCCAGCCAGAAGAGGTTGATCAGCGGCGAGAGCCAATCGCTCTTGAAGAGCGCGATCGCCGAGCCGTGAACCAGCTCCGAGCTCTGGGGATAGAACCAGGCGGCGAGCCGCAGCGGATCGGTGAAGTGCAGGTGGACGATCGAATGTTCCTGCGCGAACCGCGCTGCGAAGGGCATGTGGTACCAGGTCGTGTCGCCGCCGAACATGCCCTGGTCGAGGCTGAGCTGCGAGGGGAAGGTCCACTCGGCGACCGTGAAGGAGGCGACGGCGAGCGCGATCAGCAGGGCGACGTTCTGCACCTGCGGAGCGCTGATTTCGCGGTCCTCGGCCGGTGCCCTCGACCAGCCGAGCCAGGCGGCGAGCAGGCCGACGCCGATGCAGACGAGGACGATCCAGCCCGTGCGCAGGAGGCTCAGCGTACCCAGCAGCTCCAGCGCGAGCACCAGCAGCCCGACGGCGAACGTGGCATCGGCCAGCCGCGCCAACGCCCCGGAGAATTCCGGCACGACCCATCGCCGCAGCCAGTAGCCGCCAAGGCCGACCGCGCTGACGATGCCGATCACGGCAAAGCAGCCGCCGATGTAAGAGCCGAGGGAGGGGGTCACCGGCGCGGGATGCTATTCGCCACGCCGGGCGAGCAGCCCCCCTGCCGGTGCAACGCGTTGTCCGGGCATTAGACGGATTAGGCGTTACACCCGGTGCCAGCTAGGAGGCGGCGGCGGGGATGCGACAGGAGACCCCGGTGCCGGCCAGGCCGCAGTAGCCGTTCGGCACCTTGTGCAGATACTGCTGGTGGTAGTCCTCGGCGTAGTAGAAGGGCCCGGCCGGCTCAACCTCGGTGGTCACCGGCTCATGGCCGGCGGCGCGCAGATCCTCGTCGTAGGCGCGCCGCATCATCTCGGCCGTCGCCTTCTGGGCGTCGTTGGCGAAGTAGATGCCCGAGCGATACTGCGTTCCCACGTCGTTGCCCTGGCGCATGCCCTGGGTCGGGTCGTGCTCCTCGAAGAACACCTTGAGCAGGTCGGCGTAAGAGACCCTGGCCGGGTCGAAGGCGACAAGCACCGCCTCGGCATGCCCGGTCTGTCCCGTGCAGACCTCCTCGTAGGTCGCGTTCGGCGTGGTGCCGTTGATGTAGCCGACCGCTGTGGTGTAGACGCCGTCGATCCCCCAAAAGAGCCGCTCGGCGCCCCAGAAGCAGCCGAGCGCGAAGTAGGCGACCTCGGTCCCCTCCGGGAAGGGCGGCTTCAGCGGCGTGCCCAGCACGGCGTGGCGCTCCGGCACCTCGAAGGCCGGCTCGCTGCGCCCGGGCAATGCCTCCTCCGCGGTCGGCATCCGAGCCTTCTTGAATCCCAGCATGCAAACAGGGTAGCTTGGCCGGATCGGCTGCCTCGTCATCCTCTTCGCCCTGATCTCGCCGCGCCTGGCGCTGTTCGTGCTCTGGCTGTTCACCGACCTGCTCAGCCGCGCCTTCGACAGCTGGTTCGTGCCCTTGCTCGGCTTCTTCCTGCTGCCCTGGACGACGCTCGCCTACGCGGCGATGTGGAGCTCATCGGACCGAGTCAACGGCTTCGAGTGGTTCATCGTGATCCTGGCCTTCGTGATCGACCTCGGCTCCTACGCGAGGGGCAGCCGGGAGCGCCGGGCGAGAACGGCGTAATCCGGTCGGCGCCCTTACGACCCCGCTGGCGCTCAGACCTGCGGCTGGGCCGACTCGAGCGGAAAGGCGATCCGCACGTGCGACTTGCAGAGGACGAGGAACGCGAAGTGCTCCACGTCGCCGCCCATGATCGACGACACCTCCGCGTTGACCAGCGGAATGAAGGTGACGTCCGGCCGGTTGAGCGAATCGGAGAACCGGCTCTGGTACCCCTCGGGCGGCAGCGTCACGTCGCCGACGATCCTCTGCCGGTCGGTTTCGAACTGAACCCGTTCGACCCGCCGCTCTTTCTGCCCGATTTCAGGACCGTTCACATCGCAACTATCGACACACGCACCATTTCTTTGAATGGACACCCGTCCAGGTATACATAACTGCGACCGCGGAACCGCAATTTCAGCGTGACGCCTCGGCCAGCGCTTTGAACCGCCTCTGCAAGAACCACATCACGAGGTATAGACCGGCGAGAACTTCCGCTGAATCTCCTTGCTGACGACCGGATGCTCCCGGTCGATGCCGCGACTGGTTACTCGCCGTGCCGAGGCCGCGGGCGACGGGACGCGCGGCGAATGCGATACACGAGGCGGTGGCCCCGGGCGCGTGCTTGGCGAGCGCCAGCGCCGCGCGGTCGAGCCTGGTCATCGTGTCCTGGGGGCCTGGTGTGCTCCGGAATCGGCGACGGAATGCTCTGAACATCGACGGCCGATCGATTTTGCTAGAAGCAGTTTGATGGCGCTGTGCCATCACGCCTGCATCATCCCCACGCCCCGAAGCCACGGCTTTCTCAGGTTTGATTCTGCCTCACCTGATCCGCCCTATGCCGGGCGCAAAGCGCCCAACGTGAGCGGCATAGGCGGCATATGCACTGGGGTGCGTTTTTAGCAAGTAAGGCTCCTCGACTACCCGAACCTGAAGCTCGAGGGCAATCACAAGCACCGCGAGTCCAGCGAATGCAATCCAACTGGGTACAAGCAGGGCAAGGCCCAATGCCGTTGGGAAAACCGCGGCGAAGATCGGGTGGCGAACGAGCGCGAAAGGTCCGCTCGTCACAAGTTCCGTGCGCTCTCCATCGTCTACGCCGACCCGCCAGCTTGCCCCCATCGCCATCTGGGCGTAAAAGGTCATCGCGATTCCTGTCAGAGCCAGCCCAAGGCCACAGATTTGAATGGCGTCAGTGTCGAGCACTGCGATCGGCTCGACCACTCCAAGCAGAGCAAACAGCGGCGCCGCTGCGCCAATAAGAAACGCAAGCACAAAGCCCACCCCGGCGATCCACTCGGTCGAGCCGAGTCGACCGCCGAGGCCGTGAACCCCGGTAGAGCCAGTGCGACGAAGCTGAATCAGGATGCGAACGCCAACCACAAGACCCAGATACACGACGTAGAGAACGAGCGCGAGCACCGCTGACGACACTCCGCCCAGGCTCATGCGCCAGCCTCATGAGCCGCGACTGCGGCCAGCAACATGCGGCCACGCTCGGTCAATTCATAAATCACCATCTTTCCCTCCCGTCGCGAGTAGGCGAGAGTGGTGAGCTTGAGCTGGCGGGCGTGGTGAGAGACAAGCTGCTCGTCACGCCCAACGATCCAGGCTAGGTCGCAAACACAGGCTGACCCGCCGGCTTTCAGCGCAAGCGCAATAGCGAGGCGAGTCGGATCACCGAGCGCTTTCGCCCCAGCTGCCCATGAATCCAGTTGCTCGCCATCGGGAAGCCCCTCGCGCACCTGCTCGGCCATGGGGAGATCGAGGCAAAGCAGATCGCACGTATCTGCATCACGGACCATGTCGAAGACTATAAAACATTCGTATGACCATGCGAATGTTATCGGGGCGCCCGGATTCGAACCGGGGACCTCGGCCACCCAAAGGCCGCGCGCTACCAGGCTGCGCCACGCCCCGAAGCATCCAAGTGTAGTTTTCGGCGGCGATGGCTGAGGTTCTGCCGCTGCACGCCCTGCATTACGAACTCGACGCGGTCGGGTCGCTGCAGGACGTGGTCGCGCCGCCCTACGACGTGATCGACACGCGGATGCGGGCGGAGCTGCTCGAGCGCTCGCCCTACAACGCGGTCGCGATCGACCTGCCCAAGCCATACGGCGAGACCGGCCCGCAATCGGCCGGCGAGGGCGACCCCTACGAGGGCGCCGCTCGGGAGATCGCGGCCTGGCGGAAAGCCGGCGCCCTGGTCGAGGACGCCGAAGCGGCGATCTGGGCGATGGAGCAGGAGTACACGGGCCCCGACGGCGCCTCGCACATCCGCCACGGCATCCTCGCCCGGGTCCGCGTCGAGGACTTCGCGAGCGGCACGATCCTGCCCCACGAGCGCACGCTGCCGGGACCGAAGCAGGACCGCCTCGAGCTGATGCGCGCCACCCGCTGCAACCTCTCGCCGATCTTCTCGCTGAGCACGATCGACCCCTGGCCGCTGGCCGCCAAGGAGACCGCGGTCGAACCCGTCTGGGGGGAAGCGACGGACGCGGCCGGGACGGTGACGCGCATCTGGCGGCTGCCGGCGCTGAACGAGGAGATCCCCGCCCTGCTCGCCGACGCCCAGCTGCTGATCGCCGACGGCCACCATCGCTACGAGACGGCGATCGCCTACCGCGACGAGATCGGCGGCGAGGGCGACCACAACTACACGCTGATGGCGCTGACCGGGCTCGAGGACCCGGGCCTCTCGGTCTACCCCACGCACCGCCTGCTCTCCGGCTTCGCCGACGACCCGGAGCGCCAGCGCCGCCTCGGCGAGGGCCTGCGCGAGCTCTTCGAGGTCGAGGAGGTGCCCGACGACCGCCTCGACCCGCTCGGCGAGGACGGGGTCGGCGTCTTCGGCCTCTACGACTCCCATCACAAGCGCGCCTTCCGACTGCGACTCAAGGACACGGCGGAGCTCGATCGCCTGCTCGAGGGCCAGCCCGAGGCCTACCGCCGCCTCGACGCCGCGATCCTCGAGACCCTCGTTCTCAAGAAGCTCGCCGGCCTCAGCGAAGACGACATCCTCGCCAAGCGTGGCATCGGCTACGCCAAGAGCGTCGAGGACTCGCTGCGCCTGCTCGACGAGGGCGCCTACGACGTCGCCTTCATCCTGCGTCCGATCCCGGTCGACCAGACGCGCGAAATCTGCGAAAGCGAAGCCAACATGCCACCCAAGTCGACCTACTTCTACCCCAAGGTGCTGACCGGACTGGTCTTCAACCCGCTGGCCTGAGCGGCGGGCGCGAATCGACCGGGCGCCCCGCGTAGGATGGATCCGTGGTCAAGATCTACACCAAGAAGGGCGACGACGGCACCACCTCGCTCTGGTACGGCGGCCGCGTGCCCAAGTGCCACCCGCGCACCGAAGCCTACGGTGCCCTCGACGAGGCCTCCTCGCAGCTCGGCGTCGCGCGAGCGCTCTGCGACGCCGGCGAGGCGGAGCTCGGCGCCGACATCCTGCGCCTCCAGGACGACCTCTTCATCGCCGCTGCCGAGCTGGCCACCGCGCCGGAGGCCGCCGATCGGCTCGAGGACGGCGTCAGCCGCGTCAGCACGGAGATGGTCGCCGACCTGGAGCGGCTGATCGACCGCTACATGAGCGAGGTCGATCTGCAGCCGCAGTTCGTCATTCCCGGCGGCAACCAGCTCTCCGCCCACCTCGACGTCGCCCGCACCGTGATCCGCCGCGCCGAGCGCCGCATCGCCGCCCTCGCCGAGGACGGCGAGCTGGCCAGCGAGGCCGTGATCCACCTCGTCAACCGGGCTTCCGACCTGGCCTACGCGATGGCCCGCTTCGCCGACGTCGAGGACCCGGTGCTGTTCCAGGGCCGCCGCAAGTCCCAGGCATGAGGGTCGTCGCCCGGCGCAAGGCGAGCGGGGCGAACCAGGTCCTGGGCTACGCCCACGACGTCGAGATCGAAGGCGGCCACACGATCCGCATCGACGAGCCGGCGGCGGCCGGCGGCGGCGATACCGGCCCCTCCCCGACCCGCCTCGTCGCCGCCGGCCTCGCCGGCTGCATCGCCGTGACGATGGAGATGTACGCCGAGCGCAAAGGCTGGGACCTGGGCCCGGTCGAGGTGGACGTCGACGTCACCTACGAGGGGCACGCGCCGCTTTCCTTTGCAGTGACCCTGCGCCTGCCGGCCGAGCTGAGCGACGAGCAGCGCGAACGCCTGCTGTTCATCGCCCGCAAGTGCCCGGTCCACAAGCTGCTCGCCGGCGAGACGCCAGTGGTCGTCTCCGACGTGATCGAGGCGCTCTGATGGACCTGGGGCTGAAGGGACGAAGCTGCGCCGTGACCGGCGCCAGTCGCGGGATCGGCGCGGCGACGGCAAAGCTGCTCTGCGCCGAGGGAGCCAACGTGCTCCTCGTCGCCCGCGACGAGGAGCGGCTGCGCGGGGCCGCGCGCGGGGCGAGCGCGGGCGGGGCCGAAGCGGGCGGGCGCGCCGAGGTCCTTGCCCTCGACGTCACCCGCGCGGACGCGGGTGAGCGCCTGCTGGCCGCGGCCAACGAGCGCTTCGGCGCGCTCGACGTCCTCGTCAACAACGCGGGCACCGCCCGCTGGCGCGATCTCGACGAGGTGCCCGACGAGGACTGGCGCGCCCAGTACGAGCTCAACGTGATGGCGCCGCTGCGAGCGATGCGCGCCGCTGCCCCACCGATGGCCGAGCGCGGCTGGGGCCGCATCGTCAACGTCTGCTCGACTGCGGGCAAGCGACCCTCGGCGGCGATGCCCGAGTACTCGGTGGCGAAGGCCGCCGAGCTCTCGCTCTCGCGCCTCTTCGCCGACCGCTACGCGAACAGCGGCGTCCTCGTCAACGCGATCTGCCCCGGCCCGGTCGAATCGGAGATGTGGATGGAGCCCGGCGGCCTGCTCGACCAGTCGCAGGCGATGTCGGGCGACGCCAGCCGCGAGGAGGCCCTGGCCAACGCCGGCTCCAAGCGCCCGATCGGCCGCCTCGCCACCTCGGAGGAGATCGGCGGCGCGATCGCCTTCCTCTGCTCCGAGCGCGCCTCCTACGTCAGCGGCGCCGCTTGGTCAGTGGACGGCGGCACAGTCCAGGTGATCATCTGAGACGGCTGCAAACCGGCGCCTGGCAGCGTCCTCGGTCGCTCGCGTGCAGAGCACGCCACGCTCCCTGCGTCCTTGCCAGACTTGGTTTTCGCCGTCTCCCAAAATGAAATCCGTCGAGGCCGCCGTCCTGCTGCCGCTTTACGGCTGGCCGGACGAGCCGGGCCTCGTCTTCACCGAGCGCCGCGCCGACCTGCGCCGCCACGCCGGCGAGGTCTCCTTCCCCGGCGGCCGCCGCGATCCCGGCGATGCCGACCTGAGCGTGACGGCGCTGCGCGAGGCGGAGGAGGAGATTGGCCTCGATCCGGACGTGGTCGAGCTCGGCGAGGAGCTGCCGCCGACCAACACCTTCGTGACCGGCTACCGCATCCACCCCTACGTCGGCCACATTCCGCACCCCGCCGACCTCGACCTGCGGCCAAATCCAGCCGAGGTCGAGACCGTCCTCACCTTCTCGCTGGAGGTGCTGCGCGAGAGCTACGAGATCCGCCGCCTGACCCGGCGCGGCGTCCCGATCCACACGCCGACCTACGAGATCGAAGGTCAGCTGATCTGGGGAGCCACCGCACGAATAGTTAGCGACCTGCTCGACCGCTTCGAGTAAACGCTTCCGCTCAGGCCTTCTCCGGCTGGGGGACGATGCGGATGTAGGGGCGCGGCTCCTCCCAACCGTCCGGGTAAGTCTCCTTCGCTTCGTCGTTGGAGACCGAGCCGGCGATGATCACGTCGTCGCCCTGCTGCCACTGGGCTGGGGTGGCGACTTTGTGGTTGGCGGTGAGCTGCAGCGAGTCGATCACGCGCAGCACCTCGTCGAAGTTGCGCCCGGTCGTCATCGGGTAGACGAGGATCAGTTTGATCTTCTTGTCGGGGCCGATGACGAAGACGTTGCGCACGGTCTGGTTGTCGACCGGCGTGCGATCCTCGACGGGACCGGAGACGTCAGCCGGCAGCATGCCGTAGAGCCGCGCGACGTTGAAGTCGGAGTCGCTGATGATCGGGTAGTTGGGCGCCGTGCCCTGCGTGTCCTCGATGTCCTTGGCCCACTCCTCGTGGCGGTCGAGCGGATCGATCGAGAGCCCGATGATCTTGACGCCGCGCTTCGCGAACTCGGGCTCGATGCTCGCCATGTAGCCGAGCTCCGTCGTGCAGACCGGCGTGAAGTCCTTCGGGTGCGAGAACAGGACCGCCCACGAGTCGCCGATCCAGTCGTGGAACTTGATCCGGCCCTCGGTCGTGTCGGCCTCGAAATCGGGTGCTACGTCGCCAAGCTGCAGAGCCATCGAACCGCTCCTCTCGGGTGCTGACTGGGGATTTCCTTAATCCCTATCGGAGTTTAGAGATATGCGATCGGCGGCCCGCTGGACCTCGACCGGGATCCGCCAGGTCCGGGCGGCTCGCTCAACCACCGCCGCCCCCGCCTCCAAGACGCCGGGGTCGACCGACCCGAAAGCCTCGTAGACGAAGCGCCGTACCGGTGTTTCCACGAGGTGTTCGAGCAGCCGTTCGAGCCGGGGACCGTGGATCGCGGCGACGTTCTCCGCGTCGCCGGTCGCCGAGCCGAGCAGCCAGTGGACGACGGTGACGTCCTCGACGAGTTCGAGCAGCGTCGCCGGGTGCTCCGGATCGGCCAGCGCCGGCTCGATCCCAGCCGACTCGATCGCCGCCAGACCCTGCTCTCGCCGGCTCGTCCCCCGCACCGCCCATCCTTCCTCCAGCAGCGCCCGCCCGAGCGCTCGGCCGCGGCAGCCGCAGCCGACGATCAGCGCCCGCGCCACTCAGGTGGCCTCGGAGCGCCGGCGGCGGCGCATCTTCTCCAGCTCCTCGGCGGCGACTTCGTCGCGCAGCTCCTGCTCGTTGCGGTCGCCCAGACCGCGGCGGCGCCGCATCTCGTTCTGCGCCTCGAGCATCTGCTGCACGTCGTCAACCTCGTTCTGCACCTCCGCTTCGGGGGAGCGAGTCGGCTTCCAGTCGAGCAGTTCGGCGTTGTTGCCGGTGTAGAAGTGATCGATCAGGACCAGCACGCCGACGACGAGCAGGACCATGGCGACGGTGCCGAGGACGAAATACACAGGTCAAGGATACGCCGAGGTTGCCGGTTCCCTTTAATCCCCGAGGTGGCAGAGGCTTACGTGATCGAGGCACTGCGGACGCCGATGGGTGCCTACCGGGGAGCGCTCTCCGGCCTGCGTCCCGACGACCTCGCCGCGCACACGATCGGCGCGGTGGTCGAGCGGACCGGCGTCGACCCCGAGCGGATCACCGATGTCTACCTCGGCGCCGCCAACCAGTCGGGTGAGGACAACCGCGACGTGGCGCGGATGGCGGCGCTGCTCGCCGGGCTGCCGCACAGCGTGCCGGGCGCGACCGTCAATCGGCTCTGCGCCTCCGGCCTAGAGGCGATCAACTGCGCGGCGCGGGCGGTCAAGCTCGACGAGGGCGACTTCTACCTGGCCGGCGGCGTCGAGTCGATGAGCCGCGCCCCATGGGTGGTCGGCAAGCCCGAGCGCGGCCTGCCGCGCGGCGAGCAGACGATGCACGACACGACCCTCGGCTGGCGCTTCGTCAACCCGCGTATGGCTGAGCTCGGCGTCTCGACCGAGTCGATGGGCGAGACCGGCGAGAACGTCGCCGAGCGCTACGGGATCGGCCGCGAGGATCAGGACGCCTTCGGGCTGCGCAGCCACCAGCGAGCGGTGGCAGCCCAGGAAGCTGGCATCTTCGCCGAGGAGATCGTCCCGATCGAGGCGCCTATGGGTCGCCACGAAACCGTCACTGTCGGGGCCGACGAGGGGCCGCGCCCCGATGCCTCGCTAGAGAAGATGGCGAAGCTGCGCCCCGCTTTCCGCGAAGACGGCACGGTCACCGCCGGCAACGCCTCGACCCTCAACGACGGTGCCGCCTGCACCCTGATCGCCTCCGAGGCCGGGGCGGAGGAGCTGGGCGCCGAGCCGCTCGCCCGTGTCGTCGCCATCGGCGTCGCCGGCGTCGACCCCGCCTACATGGGCATCGGCCCCGCCCTCGCCATCCCCCGCGCCCTCGAAGCCGCCGGCCTCAGCCTCGACGCGATCGACCTGATCGAGATCAACGAGGCCTTCGCCTCTCAGGTGCTCGCCTGCGCCCGCGAGCTCGGCATCGACGAGGAGAAGCTCAACGTCAACGGCGGCGCAATCGCCCTCGGCCACCCCCTCGGCTGCTCCGGCGCCCGCCTCACCACAACCCTCGTCCGCGAGCTCCGCCGCCGCGGCGGCAAGTACGGCATCGCCACGATGTGCGTAGGCGTCGGCCAGGGGCTGGCGACGGTCTTCGAAGCCACCTAGTCGATTTGACAGCCGCCCGCTCTCTATATGCGGTCTCGGGCGGAGGCAGCCCGCTCACTCCATTCACGTAGGTTGTCTATGTCTTCGGTCAAGACCCTACGCACTGCCCGACGAACTTCGTCCTGCAAGAGAAGAATTGTCAGTCCATGGCCTCGTAAGCGCCATAGAAATTGTGGCCAAGACCAGACCTTCATCAAACGCAAAGTTTGGGACAGTACATTCCACTTGGTCCACCTGTTGTTCACCGCGCCAGAATCAATCAATGCAAGCTGGCCGTTAACAACCGTGACCCGGATCATCATTACACGGTAGAAAACCCTCCTCTTCCCTGTGTCGAAATACCTCATGGTGAGCGGGAGATCGCCTACGGGGAATTTTGAGTGTCCGGCGATAGGACGAATAGGCCATATGCGATCTTCTCCTGTAAGCAAGGCCCGCGGCCATCCAAGCTCAGGAGCAGAAACCTCGATTCCTTCTCCAGGCCCGGCGAGAACCTTCAATTCAACGGCGGTGCCAGTTCCAACATTGTGGATTTTCAGATCCGCTTTGGAGCTGCTGGCCCCAGCCACGCTATGCACTATCTCGGGCGTATCTCCCTGCAGGCGCTGCTCTCGCACCAACATGTAAGTGACAACTACATAGGCAATTGTGATCAGTACAAGAACCACCGTCGCCAAGGCAGTGACTGCTCCTGAATGAGCATCGAACCAGTCAAGTACCGAGGCTTCGATTGCGCCAATCAGCTCAAAGTGGTAGCCCATTGCCGACCAAGGGTACGGCTCCAAGCCCATGAAGATCGCGAGACGATAGCCTCGCCAACCGATGGCGACCGAGCTGAGAGAGCTGGCAAGCGTAGACGGGAGGGTCGCGCCGACCGCCGAGGCGGTGGTGCCACTCAAGGACGACGGACTCTATCGAGGGGACGGTGCCTTCGAGGTGATCCGGCTCTACAAAGGGAAGCCCTTCGCGCTCGGCGATCACCTCGACCGGCTGCAGCGCTCCGCCGCCGCGATCGAGCTCGAGTTCGACCGGGGGGCCCTGGAGGGCGAGATCGCGGCTCTGCTCGCGGAGCTGGGCGACGCCGACGGGCAGCTGCGGCTGATCGTCACCCGCGGTGGGCGCCGGCTGGCGATGACCGAGCCGATCCCGCCGCACGCGGAGACCGTCAGCGTCGCCACCGTGACCTACAGCCCGAGCGTCATCCTCAACGGGGTCAAGTCCCTCTCCTACGCGGCCAACATGCAGGCGACGCGGCTCGCCAAGGCCCAGGGCGCCGATGAGGCGGTGCTGGTCCAGCCCGACGGCACCGTGCTCGAGCCGCCGACCTCCTCGATCTTCTGGGTCTCGCCCCAGGGCGCCCTGCGCACGCCGGCGCTCGACAACGGCGTGCTCGAGTCGATCACGCGCGATCGCCTGGTCAAGGCACTCGACGTCGAGGAGGGCGCCTGGCCCGTCGCCGACCTGCACGCCGCCAAAGAGGCCTTCCTCGCCTCGACCACGCGCGAGATTCAAGCCGTATCCGCAATCGACGGTGCTGAGCTCTCCTCGGCGCCCGGTCCCCGCACTCGCGAAGCCCAGGACGCGTTCGGGGCGACGCTCGGAAAGGAGCTTTGACCTTGGACTTCCAGTTGACCGACGAGCAGCGCCTGATCTCCGAAACGGCGCGCGAATTCGCCGACAAGGAGATCACGCCGCGGGTGCGCGAGAACGACCGGGCCGCCCGCTTCGACCGCGAGCTGGCCAGCAAGCTGGGTGAGGTCGGCTACCTCGGCGCGCCCGTCGCCGAGGCCTACGGCGGCCGCGGCCTCGACTACCTCGGCTACGGCCTGATCGTCGAACAGGTCGGCCGCGCCGACTCCTCCGCCCGCACCGTGGTCTCCGTGCAGACCTCGCTCGTCGCTGGCTCGATCGAGAAGTGGGGCTCCGAGGACCAGAAGCAGAAGTGGCTGCCGCGGCTCTGCTCGGGCGAGGCGCTGGGCTGCTTCGGCTTGACCGAGCCAGACACCGGCTCGGACGCCGCCAACCTGCGCACCCGCGCGACCAAGACCGACGGCGGCTGGTCGATCAGCGGCCAGAAGATGTGGATCTCGCTCGCCACCTTCTCCGAGGTGGCGCTGATCTTCGCCCAGACCGACCCCGAGAAGAAGCACAAGGGCCTCGCCTGCTTCCTCGTCCCCTGCGACAGCGAGG
>JASLIG010000062.1 GCA_030152805.1 Solirubrobacterales bacterium | reverse complement strand
GGGCGGCGCTTCTTTGGCCCCGGCGAAGCGGTCGGCAGGTTCGTTGGCTTCGTATTCGGCCTGGGTCTCATACTGGAAGACGTAGTTCGTCGGCGGGCCCTTGGGGTTGATCTGGGCGCCCAGTTCCGCCGTCGTCGCGGTTACGTGGGAGACCGACTCCGCTTCGATCACCGGTGGGAATTCCGCCGGCGGGGCGAAGGTGTAGCCCATTGAGGATTCGTGCAGCCCACCTTCTTCGGTTTTCCCGCCTTGGCCGTCGAGATTGGCGCCGTAGAGCACCCCCGCCGGGCGGCTTGGATCGAACTGTCGCAGCGGGTCGAACGCCAATGCGTACAGCGCGAAGCGTGGCGGCGAGAAAGCCGACGTGCCGACTTCTTTGAATTTGCCCGTTCCTTCGCAGGAGGAGAGCTGGTGGATCTTCTTGTCGGTGTCGGTGTAGAAGAAGACTTCGCCGTTCAGCGGGTTGACCGTTATGGCCGAGATGTGGCCTTTGGGGAATTTGAATTCGCAGAGCAGCGGATCCGCCGGCTGGTCGGGATCGAGCTTGGCGATCCCGTCTCGGACTCCCAACATCACGTAGAGGTCGCCAGCGGCGTCGGCGACGGGGCTGCTCGGGTACTTCGATTCGAAGTTCGGAACGTCGTGAGCCTGCCCGGCGTAGACGTAGTGTTCGTAGTCGCCGGGGGACTGCGGTTCGAAGGTCATCAGCCGGATGGAGGGGCCTCCGAAGACGTCTTGGACGTAGACCTTGCCGCCGGGGCCCAGGGCAAGACCGCCGGGTTCAGTGTTGTGGATCCACTCCGGATGCGCCAGCGTTTCGCTTGGTTTACCCAGTACGCCGAATTCGGTGATCAGTTCCGAGCCGTCGGCGCTGTAAACGTGGACGGCGTTCATACCTATTTCGAGTTCGTTCAAGGTGGGCTCTACGTCGAGCAGGTAGACGTAGCCAGTACTCTGGTCGACCTCGACGTCGATATTGGAATAGCTTGCTGTCACTCGGCTGTTGCACACCGGGTGGGCGGGGTCGCCGTCGGGGCCACAGCGTTCTTCCGGTGGGCTTCCGGAGAAGGTCCAGTTCTCGCTAAAGCTGCCGTCGGGGTTGAAGCGGGCTATGCGTATGGCGCGGTTGCTGTCGCTGAAGCTGCTGTTGCCGCGGGTGGCTGCGTAGAGGGTCCCCGCCGGAACCCCACCCGCGCCGGTGTAGTTGACCGCCATGCCGCCGACGCCGGAGAGCTGGACCTCTTCGGGCCATTCCGTGGAGCTGTTGCCGGGATGCAGTTCGCCGGGGTTGCCGGCGAAGGTGCCGACCTGTTCGTAGGCGGCCGAGGCGGGGGATGCTGCGAGGAGCCCGAGGACGAGCAGCGCCGCGACGGCGATGCCAAGGCGGGCTCGGCGGCGGCGGGGCTTTTGTGGCTTGCGCTGTGACGGTGTCATCTGGGCTCCTTGCGATCCGGTGAGTTGCGGGCGTGGCCACCGCCGGCCCTGCCAAGGCCGGCGGTGGGAGGGCGCCGTTATTCCGCCGCCGCGGTCACCGCCCAGGTGCCGGCAAGTTCGAACTTGCCGAGGGGGGGGTTACCCCAGATGTAGGCGCCGAGGCGGGAGTCGCTCTTAATTAGGCCCGCCGGGCTTTTGGTCACGCTCACGACCGTGCCTTCTTCTTCGCCTTCTCTCGTCGTGAAGACGCAGAGAGTGCCGGGCGGCGCTACGGGCACGGCGGTGGGGTCAGCGGGGTCGTATTCGCAGCCTTCGACGGGTGTGGTGGTCGATTCTTCGGTTTCTGCCTTGTTGAGCAGGAAGACGTGTTCGGAGGGGGCCGCGAGCGGAATCGTGAACGAGATCGAGTCCACTACATGAGGTTCGCCTTCAGACGCGAAGAAGCCACCGCTGGCCCAGGTGCCGGTCTCGGTCTTGCCACTCGGCAGCGTTTCGGTGAAGCCAGTTTGGCCGCTCGCTCCCGTGGCTCCGGTTTTGCCGGTCGGCCCCGTCGGACCGGCGGCTCCGGCAGCCCCATTCGATCCGTTAGCTCCGGCGTCACCCTTGGCGCCCGCCGGACCAGCCGGCCCCTGCGGACCCGCCGGGCCGGTATCGCCCTTCGGACCCTTTGGACCCCTCGGTCCCTTCTTGGCCTTGGCGGAAGCTGTCGCCTTGCCGGCGTTTGAACCGGCGTTTGAAGAGTTGGAGGCGGCATAGGCGCCGCCGAGCATTGCGAAGACTAGGGCTATCACCGAGATGACTCCGGGGATGCCGAAACGCGTGCGTAGCGTCGAGAACATCTAGATCTCTCTCCTTGTCCCGTGAGCCCCTCTGCCCGCCGCTTCCCTTTGCGGCTTCCGCGAGGCTCGGTTATGTCCCTGTACCTCTCGTTCCCTGGGGAACGCTTGCGAGGTGCTTCTAGTTCCTAGAAGGTGCTAGTTGTACCGGCAAGTGGCGCCAGTGAAGCACCCCGCTCAGGGGTTGTCAAGAGAAAGTTCCCAAAAGAAAAAGATTGTTCCCAGAGTCGTTCCCTGGGCGGATACGCGGGTACCGAATCAGCTGGCTTGGGAATGCGCGAGACGCGCCGCATCCTCGGCCCCGAGATACGGCGCGAGAATGAATTCGGCGAGCTCGGGCAAGAGCTCCTCCAGCTGCTCGGCTTCGCCGGCGGCAACCTTGCGGGAGGCGAGCATGACGAGGGCGCCGATCGTCGACTCCTCGGTGGTGGCCGGCAGCTCCCGCTCGCCGGCCCGCTCGGCGCGACCCTGCTCGAGGTAGGGAACTACCTCGTGAACAGCTTCGTGGAAGCGGGCGGAGACGACCGGGCCGGCGGCCTGGGACTCGACCAGGCAGAGGCGGGCGAGGTCGGGCTCGGAGGCGAGGAAGGCAAGCACGGCGCGGGCGACCGAGATCGCGCGCTCCGGCCAGTCCTCGATGTCCGCCGCCGCCTCCGCAGCCAGGTCCCGGATGTGGCCGACCACCACCTCGAAGGCGGCGAGGAAGCACTCGTCCTTACCCTCGAAGTTCTCGTAGAAGACGCGGCGGGAGACGCGCGCCTGCTTGGTGACGTCGGTGATCGTCACCGCGCGGTAGCCCTTCTCGGCGACGGCCGAGGCGAGGCCCGCGATGAGGCGCTCGCGCTGGTTGTGGGCGACCTGCTCGCGGCTGAAGCCGTGGCGGCCGGCGGGCAGCGGGCCGAGCGTCTCCTCCTCCGCCATCGTCTATTCCGCCGCTCAGGCCGAGGCGATCTCGGCGCCGCCGGCCTCGCGGGCGGCGGCGTCCTCGCCGACGTAGGGACGCAGCAGGAACTCGAGGGCCTCGGGCAGGAGGCCCCGCAGCTTCTCCGCTTCGCCGGCGATCAGGCGCTGGTTGATCACCCAGAGCACCCCGCCAACCAGGGTGTCCTCGAGGCTCTCGGGCAATTTGTCGCTGCGCGGGTTGAGCTCGCGGCCGGGCCGCAGCAGGGGCGTGAAGCGTTTCAGCGCGGCCTCGTGGCGCGCCGCCGCCTCGGCCCCCGCCGTCGGCGCCTCGACCAGGCAGGCACGAGCGACGGCGGGGTGCTCGGCCGCCAGGCGCAGCAGGGCGCCCAGCCCCGCCCCCACCTTGTCGGTCCAGGGCCCGTCTTCGCGATCGTAGGCTTCCTCGACCACGTAGGCGGTGCGCTCGACCGCCGCGTCGAGCAGGGCCAGGAAGGCCTCGTCCTTGTCGGCGTAGTGCTTGTAGAAGGTCGCGTAGCCGACCCGCGCCCGGCGCACGATCTGCTCGATCGTGGTCTCGCCGTACCCCTGCTCAGCGACCAGCTCGGCGGTCGCCTCGAGGATCCGCCGCCGCTGGTCGTCGGCGGCCTCGGCGCGGCTGACCGGCTCGGGGCCGGGCGGCTGCCGGGAAGCCTTTCCGGGCAATGCACGCACGGGGTCAGGATAGCGCGCGTTCCTATTGGTACGAAGTGAGTATATGAAGTGGTAAAAGTTCCCAAAGATGGGCTAAGGTACCCCGAGTGGACGCTCCACCCACACTACGCGCAGTAAGGTCATGGGACGAAGCGATTCCGCAGCGCGCATCGGACGAGGGAGCGCTGGAAGCGATGCTGCTCAGCGTCGGCGCTCGCGGCTACGAGAAAGCCACGGTGCAGGAGGTGTTGGAGCGCAGCGGCATCTCCCGAGATCGCTTCCAACGGCGCTTCGGCGGCAAGGAGGGCTGCTTCGCGCAGGCATATGAGATGGCAGCGGACAGGATCTGCGCGGAAGTGCTCGAGGCGGGCCGAGAGGCCGCGAGCTGGCGGGCGGGCTTCCGTGCCGCCCTCTCCCACCTCCTGCGCACGGTCGCCGAGCAACCGCTACTGGCCAAGGCCCTGCTGATCGAGGTGAGGGCGGCCCGCGGCCAGGCCTGGGCCAAGCACCAGCAGCTGGTCGGGCGCTTCTCGCGCGCCGTCGACGCGGCCCGCCAACAGCCGGGCGCGCGGCCGACTGCAACCGCGCTCACCGCTCAGTTCGTCGTCGGCGCGATCGAGGAAGCGATCGCCACCGAGATCGGCGCCGGCCGCACCGCAACCGTCGAGCGCCTGCTCCCCGACCTCGCCCACCTCGCCGTGCTCAACTACTTCGGCGAGGACGAGGCCTGGCTCGAACTGCGCTCACCTGGGCTGATGCCCGTGGAGGCACCGGACTGAGCGAGCGGCTCAGATTTGCGTCGCGATCAGCACCAGGACGCCGCTGAAGCCGGCGAGGACACCCGCGGTCATTGCGATCACGGCGTGCATCATCGTTCGCTGCATCGAGTCGAGGCGATCGTCCAATCGCTCGAAGTGACCGTCGAGTTTGTCGAGGCGGTGGTCCACCTTGTCGAATCTTCGCTCCACTTCGTCGAAACGCAGGTTGACGCGGCGATCCATCTCGCCGAAGCGCCGGTCGACCTGTTCGAAGCGCCGATCCATTTCCGCGAACCCGCGGCCGACCTTTTCACTAAGACTGTCGAGTCGGTCGTCAGTCCATTCACGTGCCATCGCCTCCACGATGATGGCAGGCTAGGAGGAAACTTGTTGTCTGTGGTGCGTAGAATGTGCCGGGAGAGAGAAATCTTGCGCGCGGGGGCGCTGGATCAGCTCAGTCCGGCTCCTGGGCGATCTTCGTCGCCTCGGCGCTGCCTAGGTACGGCGTCAGCGTGAACTCGACCAGGTCGGGGAGGAGCTCCTCCAGCTGCTCGGCTTTGCCGGCGATGATGCGACGTGAGATCAGCGAGACCATGCCGCCGACGAGCGCCTCCTCGGTGGTCGGCGAGAGGCGGTCGAGAACCTCCGGCGGGCGGCCCTCGCGGCCGGTCTGGAAGTAGGGGACGAAGCTCTGGATCGCCGCGTCGTAGCGCTCGACCACGACCGGGCCGGCGACCAGCGCCTCGACCATGCAGAGGCGCGCGAGGTGCGGCTCGGCGGCGAGGAACTCGAGCATCGCGCCGATCCCGTCTTTGACCGCGTGGGGCCAGTCCTCGCCGGCCTCGAAGGCGGCCGAGACGCGCCCACGCAGCTCCTCCATCACCGTGTCGTAGGCGGCGACGAAGCACTCGTCCTTGCTGGAGAAATGCTCGTAGAAGGTGCGGCGCGAGACCGCCGCGTGGCGGGTGATGTGAGCGATCGTCGTGCCCGAGTAGCCGTTTTCGGCAATCGCCTCGGCGAGGCCCGCGATCAGCCGCTCGCGCTGGTTGTGAACGACGAACTCGCGCGGCAGACCGTGGCGGCCGGGCGGCAGGCGGGCGAGCTCGGGTGGATATTCCTCGGCTGACACCCCCGGCTCACCCGACTCCCGAGGGGGTTTTTTGTTGGCCACATCCCGACGATATCGCGTGGGAGGGTCAAAGCCGCGGGCCAACTCCGCGAGACCCGCATCGATACCAAGATAGGGCATCACGGCAGCGGACATCAGCTGGGGCACGAGCGTCGGCAGCTCCTCGGCGTCTCCGCGCACCACCTTCGCGTATACCTGCCCGTAGGCTGATCCGGCCAGCGCCTCGGCGGTGGTGTGGGGCACCGACTCGGGGTCGTCCATCTCGTTGCGCCCTGCGTCGATCAGCGAGGCGATCACCCGCATCGTCATGTCGCGCCGGGCGCGAGCGGCATCGCCCGCGGCAAGCACCTCGACCGCGAAGGTGGCGCGGCTGGGATCGTGGCGGAGAGCATCGACGATCTCGCAGGCGACGGCGCGCAGGCGGTCGGGCCAGGCCTCCTCACTGTTGAAGGCCTCAAGCATCTCGTGCATGCAGACGTCGTTGATCTCCTGCCAGGCGGAGATGAAGCAGTCGTACTTACCGCGGAAGTGACGGTCGAAGGCGGGCCGATCGAGGCCGGCCCGCTCGACGATCAGCTCGATCGTGGTCTCGGCGTAGCCGCGCTCGGCGGCGATCTCGATCAGGGCCTCGACGATGCGCTCGCGCTCGGGACTGGCGGCGCGCTCGCGGGTCTCCAGGTCAAGCACTAGTTCATGGGACCCCCGATCCCTGCCCCTGGCTCAACCTGCTGTGGGCGCCGGCGCTTCTTCGGCGGCGATCCGCTTGGCCGCCTCAGCGCCGAGGTAGGGAGTGAGCGAGAACTCGACCAGCTCCGACAGCAGCTCCTCGATCTGCTCCGCCTGCCCCATGATGATGCGCTGGTAGAGGATCCAGAAGATGCCGCCGACGATCGTCTCCTCCAGGGTCGTCGGCAGCTCCTCCCCCTTCGAGGAGACCTTGCGACCCATGCGGAAGAGCGGCACGAAGGCCTGAATCGAGCGCTCGTAGCGATCGACGGCGGCCGGCCCGGCGGAGAGCGCCTCGACGATGCAGGTGCGCGCCAGCGCCGGCTCGCTGGCGACGTAGTGCAGGAAGGCGGCGAGGCCGGCGTTGACCCGGGAGGGCCAGGTGTCGACCTTGCTGGCGGCGTCGACGACGCGCCGCAGCGCCTCTTTGACGGCAAACTCCGAGGCGGCGAGGAAACAGTCCTCCTTGGAGGAGAAGTTCTCGTAGAAGGTGTTGCGGGCGATGCCGGCACGGCGGACGATATCGGCGACGGTGACGGCCCGATAGCCCTTCTCGACCGTCTCCTCGGCGAGGGCGGCGATGATGCGAGCCCGCTGATGCTGGGCGATGAACTCCCGCGGCAGTGGATGCCTTCCCGGCGGCATCCTTGTCGCTTGCGGAGCCCGATCAGCCACGAACGCCAGAGTACCCCTATGAGAATCCGTTTCCAAGCTGGACGGATCGACCAGATACCGCTACAGTACCTGACTCCAGACAACCCGTTCCCTCAATCGATTCTTAGGAAGGGCAGATGGGAAAGCAGGCCGCAACCAAGGTCCAGGCAGGGGCTGAGGGGACCGGCGCTCGGGGAGCAGTGCCCCCCGAGGCTCCCAAACTCAGACTGGTGGGTTCTCCGAAGCGGCAAAGGATCCTGGAAGGGATGCTCGCGGTCGTCGGCACGAGCGGTTACGAGGCCGCATCCGTGCGTATGGTGCTGGATAGCACCGGAATTTACCGGCAGGCCTTCTACGACGAGTTCGCCGACAAGGACGCCTGTTATTTGGAGGCGCTCGAGTTCGGAGTGGCGAAAATGGCGGCGATCGCCACGGCGGCGGCGGGCGAGAAAGAGAGCTGGCAGGAGCAACTGCGGACTGGCCTCGGCGCCGTCCTCGACACCCTCGACGAGGATCCCGCAAGCGGACGCGCGCTTATCGTCGAGGTGCATGCTGCAGGCCCTGAGGCGCTTCAAATTCGCTCCAAAGCGATGAAACGCGTCACCGATTTCATCGATTCGGCACGTCACGCCTCGGCCGAGTCGCCGCCGGCGATCGCCGCCGAGGGGATCGTCGCAGGCATGCACGCGGTCGTCCACGCCAAGCTGGCGGCGGGAGAGGGGAGCGGCTTCCACGAGCTGCTGCCCGACTTCATGTACTTCGCCACGCTGCCTTACTTCGGGCCGGACGTCGCCGGGGCCGAGATGAAGGCCGCGAGAGCCGCCTGAGCCCCGCCCCGGGTTGGACAGTTTAAGAACGCTGCCCTACTCTGACGGAGTGGATTCGTCGTCGACCTCGCACCCTGAGCAAGTCGCGAGCGGCACGCAATCGCTGCCGCGCGCCTACTTCGTCCGCTCCCAGCGCGAGCGCATGCTGGAGGCGATGCTGCGCGTCGCGGCAGCCAAGGGGTACGAGGCGACCACGGTCGATGACGTGGTCGAGATTGCCGGCGTCTCGCGCGAGAGCTTCGACGAGATGTTCAGGGACAAGGAGGAGTGCTTCCTCGAGGCCTACGACGCTGTCTTCGATGTCCTCGTCGCCCACGTCGGCAGCGCCTTCGAGGCGGCCGCGGGGGAGCCGTGGCCGGAGCGGATCGCGGCCGGCCTGCGCGCGCTCGTGCAGCTGCTCGCCGCCGAGTCGGGGATCGCCCGTCTCTCGATGGTCGAGGTGACCGCCGCGGGCGAGGACGCGCGGGCGCGCTACCGCTCCGCCCTCGCCCGCTTCACGCCGTTCTTCGAGGAGGGGCGGGCCTACTCCAAGCAGGGCGAGGACCTGCCGTCCGACACCGCCCGCTTCGCGATCGGCGGCGCCACCTCGATGATCTTCGACGAGATCCGCGCTGGTCGCGGCCCCGAGCTCGAACGCATCCTCCCCGACCTCGTCTTCGCAGTGCTGATGCCGTACTTGGGCCCCGAAGATGCCGAAGACGAGATGCGCCGCGTGACGCACCGCAGCTAACCCAGCGGTCGCACTTGCCGCCGCATAGCGGTGGGAACTACGACCGCAAGGCACCGGCGGTCGATGGGACACGTTGATGTCGCACTTGCCGCCGCATAGCGGCGGCAAGTGCGACATCTTCGGCGGTCAGACGCCGGCGCCGTGACGGCCCTCGCCACCGGCGAAGCGCTGTGCGCCGCGGGCGGCGACGTGGAGGGTCTTGCGGCCGAGCTTGTGCTCCAAGGCGATTCCTTGCTCCAGGGGGAGGCCGAAGCCCTCTATTGCGGCGCGGCGGTCGGCGAGCATCGTCTCTTGCGGGAAAGCGGCGATGCGCTCGGCGAGCTCGAGGGCGCGCTCGAGGTGCTTACCGGGCTCGACCAGCTCGTTGACCAGGCCGACGCGATGCGCCTCCTCTGCCGTGACCGGGCGGCCGGTGAGGATCAGCTCGAGGGCGCGGCCCATGCCGATCGTGCGCGGCAGGCGCTGGGTGCCGCCGTCGACGAGCGGTACGCCCCAGCGCCGCTCGAAGAGGCCGAAGGTCGACTGCGGCGTGGCGAGCCGCAGGTCGCACCAGAGGGCGAGCTCGACGCCGCCGGCCAGGCACCAGCCGTCGACCGCGGCGATCGCCGGCTTGGCGGGGGTTAGGCGGGTCGGCCCCATCGGACCGTCGGGGTGGTCGACTTCGAGATCCATCGCTTTCAGGTCGGCGCCGGCGCAGAAGGCCTGGCCGCCGGCGCCGGTGAGCACCAGGACGCGGGCGCCCTCGTCCGCCTCGAACTCGCGCAGTCCCTCGCGGAAGCGCTCGGCAGCGGCGGCGTCGATCGCGTTGCGCCGCTGGGGGCGATCGATCGTCAGGACGGCGGCGGCGCCGATCCGCTCGTAGCGAAGCTCATCGCTCATGCGGCGGAGATCCTCCCACAGCGAGGGTGGGAGGCGGGAGCGGGCGGGCTAGTCGCCACGACCGATCCGGGTCACGCGGCGACGCTCCACTCCCGGATGCGCCCCGGCACGCGCGGCGGTCGAGGGCAGGTGCTCGACACCGGAACCGAAAACTAGGCTCGGGTCCGGACACGAAAACGCGACCGGTAGTGGCGCTCGTTTGCCTGCCGCGCGCGTAGCCTTCGCACGCTGAAGCTCGTCGCGCCACCTTCGAGGCGCCGTCCGGTGGGCTTCCGCGGACCGCGTCTCTCCCAGTCGCAAAACGAACTTAGCGCGACCGCCGCCGCGGCGCTAGGGGGGCGACGAAAACGTTCCCGCAAAATCCGGGAATTGGCCGTCCGAAGAGTCGGTATACGGTCCCTTCGGGATGAGCGACGGCCTCGAGGCGTCCCGGAGGAGAGCGCGGCGCAACGTTGTGCTGACGGCGGCGATCGCCGGGCTCGGCGGCCTGCTCTTCGGCTACGACACCGGCGTCATCGCCGGCGCGCTGCTCTTCATCAAGGGCGACTTCGACCTCGGCAGCTTCGCCCAGGGACTGGTCGTCGCCGCGGTGCCGATCGGTGCGGTCGCGGGGGCGGCGATCGCCGGGCCGGCCGCGGACACCTACGGGCGGCGCCTGATGATCCTGCTCGCCGCGATCGTCTTCATCGTCGGTGCGTTGGCGAGCGCGGCGGCGCCGGGCGTCGAGGTTCTGGTGATCGCCCGCATCGTGATCGGCGTCGCGATCGGGCTCGCCTCGGCCGCCGCCCCCGTCTACATCTCCGAGGTGGCGCCGCCGGAGAGCCGCGGACGCCTGGTCAGCTTCTTCCAGCTGGCGGTGACGATCGGCATCCTGATCGCCTACCTCGTCGGCCTGGCCTTCGACGGCATCGAAGGCTGGCGATGGATGCTCGGCCTCGGCTGCGTGCCGGCGCTGGCGCTGGGCTTCGGCATGCTGCGAATGCCGCAGAGCCCGCGCTGGCTGGTGATGACGGGGGACGACTTCGCGGCGCGGGCGACGCTGGCGAAGATCCGCGTCGACGACCCCGACACGATCGACCGCGAGCTGGAGGAGATCAAGGAGAGCCTCGACGAGAAGCCGGGCGCCTGGAGCGAGCTGCTGCAGCCGGTCGTGAAAGCGGCGCTGGTGGTCGGCGTCGGCCTGGCGATCCTGCAGCAGGTCACCGGCATCAACACGGTGATCTACTACGCGCCGACGATCGTCGAATTCACCGGCGTCGACTCCTCCGCCGGCTCGATCCTCGCCGCGGTAGGGGTCGGCGTGATCAACGTCGGCATGACCGTGGTGGCGCTGCGCCTGCTCGACCGGGCCGGGCGGCGGACCCTGCTGATGGTCGGTGTCTCGGGGATGGTGATCTCGCTCTTCGCGCTCGGCGCCGCCTTCGTCGGCGGGGGCGGCAGCACCCTCTCCTCGGTGGTGGCGATCGTCAGCCTGATGACCTACGTGGCGTCGTTCGCAGTCAGCCTCGGGCCGATCTTCTGGCTGCTCAACGCCGAGATCTACCCGCTCAGCGTGCGCAGCAAGGCTGCCGGAGTCGGCACGATGGCCAACTGGACCTTCAACTTCATCGTCTCGCTGACCTTCCTACTGCTGATCGAAGCGCTTGGCCGGCCCGGCGCCTTCTGGCTCTACGGCGGCATCGGGCTGTTCACGCTCGCCTTCTGCTGGAAGCTGGTGCCCGAGACCAAGGGCAAACGGCTGGAGGACATCCAGGCTTACTTCGAGGCACGCGTCGCGCGTCACTAGACAGCGGCCGGCTAACCTGCGGCCGATGCGCATAGACGAGATCATCGCCGCCAAAGCGCCGACTTTCTCGGTCGAGTTCTTCCCGCCGAAGACGCCGGAGGCACGCGAGGGCCTTTTCGAGACGGCGCGTTCGCTGCGCGAGCTGGAGCCCGACTTCGTCTCCGTCACCTACGGCGCCGGTGGCTCGACCCGCGAGGGCACGGTCGAGATCACGCGCGAACTGAAGGAGGGGCTGGGCTACGAGACGATGGCCCACCTGAGCTGCGTCGGCGAGACGACGGAGGGCTTGGGAACGACCTTGGACCGGATCGGCGCGGCCGGGATCGAGAACGTCTTCGCCCTGCGCGGCGACCCGCCGCGGGGCGAAGAGGACTTCGTCCAGCCAGAGGGCGGCCTCGGCAGCGCCGCCGAGCTCGCCGCCTTCATCGGCTCGGGCTGGGACTTCACCATCGGCGGCGCCTGCTTTCCGGAGGTCCATCCCGAGGCGCCCGACCTAGAGACCGACCTCGCCTACCTGAAGACCAAGGTCGAGTCCGGCGCCTCCTTCCTGATCACCCAGCTCTTCTTCGACAACCAGGTCTACTTCGACTTCGTCGCCGCGGCGCGGGCGGCCGGGATCGAGGTGCCGATCCTGGCCGGGGTGATCCCGGTGGCGAGCTTCGCCCAGACCAAGCGGATCTGCGACCTCTGCGATGCCTCGATCCCGGCCCGCTTGGAAAGCGCCTTCGCGGCGGTGGACGGCGACGAGCGGGCCGAGTTCGAGCTCGGCATCGCCTACGCGGCGCAGCAGTGCTCGGAGCTGCTCCTGGCCGGGGTGCCCGGCATCCACTTCTACGCGCTCAACCGGGCGCCGGCGACGCGGGCGGTGCTCGGCGCGCTGCGGGCGGCGCGGCCGTGGGAGCGCGCCGCCAGCGAGACCATCACCTCATAAGTCGCACTGAGTAAACTGCTTCTCCGTTTATGGCCAATCGCAGGGAGGAAGAGAGGGAGCGGCTCCGCCAGGCCCGGCAGGAACGCGAGCACAAGCAGGCGGGCTCGGAGAAACGCCGCCTGATGATCGGCTACGGCGTCGCCGGGATCATCGGCCTCGCCGTCGTGGTCGGGATCGTCGCGGTGATCGTCTCCGCCGCCAACAAGAACGACAGCGGCAACGCGCACATCTCCCAGCAGACGGGGTCGACCAACGGCGTGCAGCCCGACACGCGCGGCGGCACCGCGCCGCCGACGGTCAAGGTCGCAAATCTCAAGAAGGCGGTGAAAAAGGCCGACTGCGACCTGCGCCTCAACCTCAAGAACGAGGGCCGCACCCACATCCCGCCGACCGCGGCGACGCCCGAATACGGCACCAACCCGCCGACCTCGGGCAACCACGTCGAACCGCCTTACCAGCAGGCCGACGGCGCCTACAGCGAAATGCCGAAGGAACTCGACATCGTCCACTCGCTCGAGCACGGTCGCCTCGAGATCCAGTACAGCCCCGACCTCCCCGAAAGCGCCCAGCTGGAACTGATCGGCGTCTACGACTCGATGTACGGGGCGACGCTGCTCTTCCCGAACGAGAACATGCCCTACGAAGTAGCCGCGACGACCTGGCGCAACCTGATCGGCTGCAACGAATACAAGGGCTCGATCACGCTTGACGCGATCCGCGCCTTCGGCAAGCAGACCTGGAGCAAAGGCCCCGAGGCCGCCGAAGCCTTCCCCTTCACAGGCCCGACGCCGGCCGAACCGAGCGTCGGCTAGGCCCGGTAGGCGGGGAAGAAGCCAGCCGCGTCGCGCTCGGCGGAGAGGCGCGTGTAGGCGTCCGCGTCGCAGACGATCTCCGAGCTGCACCAAGCCTGCTCGCGGTTGGCGAAGCCGCGCTTGAATTCCTCGAGCCGGTCGCCGGGTGAGATGCCGCCGCCGAGGTTGAGCGCCAGCCCCAGCTCAACCGAGAGTTCGACCAGGCGGGCGAGAACGTTCTTCATCGGCGAGTCGCGCAGGTGGGAGTCGGTGCTGCCGCTGAGGTAGTAGTGCAAGTAGCCGTCGCTGAGGGCGGCGATCGAAGCGGCGGCGATCGAGCCGTCCGGGGCGAGGGCGAGGACCAGCCAGGTGCGGGGCGATTCGAGGATGCGGTCGAAGTAGGCAGCGCCGAAGAAGTAGCGCTCGGCCGCTTTCGTGCGGCGCATCGTCTCCTCGTAGGCGGCGAGGAAGCCGGCGCGTTCGGCAACGCTCGTCCCCGGGCCCGGAGCCAGGGTGAGCTCGTAGCCGTTGCGCAGGTTCTTGTTGATCTGGTTGCGGTCGCTGCCGCGGCTCTTCGACGGCAGCGCCGGGTCGGCGATCTGGACGACGTTGCGCTCGGCGGCCCCCGCCAGCGGTGGGTTGCCGAGCGCGTGGCGGATGAAGACGGAGACGAGACCCGCGGCGGAGAAGTCGATCCGGGCCGGATCGAGCAGCGCATCCGACATCGACCCCCCTCCAGTGTGGTCAATGTCGGATGCGCGTGCGACCCCCGGGTAGCCGTAGGGGGAGATCGCGTCGCGCTCGGGGCCGTCACCGATCTGGCGCACGATCAGCGGCGCCAGCAGCTCGGTGGCACCGGAGACGATGCGCAGCGTGTGGGTAACGCTTTCCGCGTCGAGGAAGGGGCGCGAGCGGAAGAACTCCTCGCCGGACGCGGCCTCGCCGCGATCGGCCAAAAGCTCGGCGGTTGCTCGGCTCACGGAAGCAGGTCCGCGGCGGCGGCCCGGAACTCGCCGGGGAGGACGCCCCAGACCTCGCAGTCGTCGGCGGGGGCGTTCTCGCGGCGCAGGTGCGCGCGCATCGTCCCCTCGTGCTTCCAACCGAGCCCGGCGACCGTCTTCTTGGCCACCTCGTTGCGAGCGGGGATGCGCCCGTAGACGCGGTGGGCGCCGAACTCGTCGAAGGCCTTGGCCAGGGTGAGTGCCTCGGCGCGCCTCCCCACCCCCTTGCCGCGCACGTCATCCCCGATCAGCGCGCCCAGCTCAGGCGCCGTCTGCCGAAAGAGGCCGTAGAGCGCGGTGAAGCCGACCGGCTCCCCGTAGCCCTCGACCACGATCGCGTACTTGCGGTCCTCCCCGGAATCGTCCATCGCCCGCCGCACCCAGGCCGCCGCTTCCTCCAGCGAGAAGCCATCGCGCTGCTCCATCAGAGAGGCGGTCGCCGCCGGGTTGTTGAACCAGCGGTGCACGGCGGCCGCGTCGCCGGGCTCGAAGCGTCGCAATGAGACTGCCGGCCAATCGCCCATCCAGGAACCCTATGCCGTGGCCGGCTCCCGGTCAGTCCGGGGCGAGGCCGTGGCCGGTTGCGAGGAGCCGGAGGGTTTTGAGGAGGATGCGGGCGTCGAGGGCGGGGCCGCGGTGGTCCACGTAGTAGACGTCGAGCTCGATCCGCTCCGCCCAGGGGATGCCGGCGCGGCCCTGGACCTGGGCCCAGCCGGTGATGCCGGGGCGGACCTCGTGGCGGCGGTGCTGGCGCGGCGTGTAGTCCCTGACCTGAGCGGGGATCGTCGGGCGAGGACCGACGATCGCCATCTCGCCTCGCAGGACGTTGAGGAGGTTGGGGATCTCGTCGAGCGACGTGCGGCGGAGGACGCGGCCGGCGGCGGTCACGCGCGGGTCGTCGCGGGTGACGACGGTGCCGACCCCGACCGGGTCCGAGCCCTCAACCATCGTGCGCAGCTTCAGCAGCTCGAACTCCTCGCCGCCGAGGCCGACGCGGCACTGGCGGTAAAGGACGGGGCCGCGGCTGCCGAGCTTGATCGCGATCGCGGCGATCAGCAGCACCGGCGAGAGCAGGGCGAGGGCGAGGGTTGCGATCAGCAGGTCGACGGCGCGCGGCATCGTCACCTCGTCCCCGGCGCCTTCTCCCAGGCTGACGGCGGGCCCTGGCGCAGACGGTCCCAGAGACCGGCCGCGATCGAGATCGTCGTGAGCGCGTAGTAGCGAGCGACGCGCAGCGGGCCGACCGGGAAGCTGCCGCCGAGCAGGGCGGCGGCGATCGCGGCGACCTGGATCCCGTAGGTGACGACGTAGACCCCACCCTCGCCGAGCAGGGCAAGGTTGCTGAAGAAGGCGGCGAAGTGCAGGAACGGGGTCAGGTAGCGCAGCAGCCGGTGCGAGAAGATCTCGAAGGCGTAGAGCGGCCTGTAGCCGCGCGGCGAGATCATCCGCTCGCCGACGACGATGTCCCAGAGGCCGCGCATCATCCGCCGTTTGCGGGCGAACTCGCCGGCCGTGGTCGGCACCATCTTCTCCCCCGCCCGCGCCTCCGGCGCGTAGAGCGAGCGCGTGCCGCGCTTGGCGAAGGCGAAGGGGAAGGAGAGGTCGTGGCTGCCCGACGGGTCGAGGGAGATGTAGTCGGCGGCCC
>JASLIG010000037.1 GCA_030152805.1 Solirubrobacterales bacterium | reverse complement strand
ACTCGGCGGTCTCAACGGAGCCTGCGTCTGGGCGGCGCACTTCGTATCCCATTGCTCGGGCACGCCGCGAGCTGACCCGCAAACCGCCGTCGCCCACCCGGCAAGGGGTGGGCGACGGCACAGCGGTGATGTCCGGCTCGGCTACGGCTGGTAGTCGAGGCGGAAGAACAGTCCCGAGACCGTACTTGGACTCGAGTTCTCAGCCGCCTGGATCGAGATCGCATCGCCGGCGGCGAACATCTGCGAGTTTTTCGTGTCTTCGCAGCTCGTCGAGCTACCGGAGACCGTGCAGGTAATCCCGGTGTTGACCGGGACGGCGGCACCCGCCGGGTCCCTGCGCACGGTGAACACGTAGCTGTCGGGACTGCCGGGCGAGCCGTTCAGGTAGATCCTGAGGTTGCTGACTTTGCCACCGGAGGGCAGCACCTCCTCGATCGGGGCCTCGGTGTTCCAGCCCATGTCGACCGAGGGTCCGAAGTACCGGACGTTGTTGGTCATACCGTTGGAAACAGAAGAGCTGCTACCACCGCCGCGGATCTCGCGAACGGCGGCCGAGCCGGCTGGGCCGGCTGGGCCCTGGGGACCCTGTTCGCCCTGCAGGCCTTTGTCGCCCTGAGGACCCTTGTCGCCGGTCGGGCCCTTGTCGCCATCGGGGCCCTTCGGACCCTGATCGCCCTGCAGGCCTTTGTCACCGTCGGGACCCTTGTCACCGTCGGGACCCTTGTCACCGGGGTCGCCCTGCGGCCCCTGGTCGCCCACCGGACCCTGCTCGCCGGTCGGGCCCTGAGGCCCTTCCTCACCGACGGGGCCCTGCGGGCCGATCGGGCCTTCTTCGCCGATCGGGCCTTGCTCGCCCGGTTCGCCCTGAGGGCCTTCGTCTCCTACAGGTCCCTGCTCACCGGTCGCGCCCTTCTCGCCAACGGGGCCCTGCTCGCCGATCGGGCCCTGTGGGCCTTCTTCGCCGGCGGGGCCTTCTTCGCCCTGAGGACCTTCTTCACCCTTGGGGCCTTCCTCGCCCTGCGGGCCCTGGTCGCCGTCGGGACCCTTGTCGCCGTCAGGACCCTTTGCGCCCTGCTCGCCCTGGGTGCCTTTGTCGCCGGTTGGACCCTTGGCTCCATCCTGGCCCTGCTCGCCAACCGGGCCTTTGTCCCCGGTCGGACCCTTCGCGCCGGCGGGGCCCTGCGGGCCGATTGGGCCCTGCTCGCCCTGCGGGCCTTTGTCACCCTGGGGACCTTTGTCGCCTCGGGGGCCTTTTTCGCCCTGAGGGCCGGGGACCCCAGCGGGGCCGGTCGGACCGGCAGCGCCGCTTTCGGCTTCTGCGCCCAACACACCCTGCGTGCCGGTGAGGAAGGTGACACCGCGCTCGTCCGTCTTGCAGCGAGCTTTCGCCGAGATCAGGCGAACCGTGCCCTTGCTCTCCCCACTCCGCTTGATGCAGAGGTTGAGTGCATTGAAGGAAGTCGTTTGTGCCGCCTGCGCGGACGTCGATGCCACTGTCAGGCCAACGAAGATCAGGCACACGGCGAGGCCGAGAGCCAGATGCCGGAGGCGAGGCAGTGAGGTGGTTTGAGCAGTCATCCGGTGAATCTCCTTACTGGGTAGGACCCGTTGGGTAGACGCCCATGCAGGGCGTTTGGGGGGTCGCGTCACACCGGACAGAACGGCTGAGTGTTCTACTTCTTCATTCGCACATTTGTCCAACTATCTCCCAGAGGCTTAAGTTCGGACGAATGTGGGACCCCGGAACTCGAAAGCGGCGCTGGCTGCCCGCGCCTTGAGCAGCATCTCCGCGAACTCGTCCTCGGGGTCGGAGTCGGCGACGATCGCGCCGCCGGCGCCGATCGAGGCCCCTTCGCGGTCGAGGACGATGGTGCGAATCGCGACGCTGAGGTCGCAGGCGCCACCGCGGCCGAACCAGCCGATCGCCCCGGAATAGACACCGCGCGCCTCGCCCTCGAGCTCGTCGATGATCTCCATCGTGCGCAGCTTCGGCGCGCCCGTCATCGAGCCGGGCGGGAAGCAGGCGCGGACGCACCCGACCGCGCCCAGGCCCCGCCGCAGGCGCCCGCGCACGCTGGAGACGAGCTGGTGCACCGTCTCGTAGGTCTCGACCCGCATCAGCTCCGGCACCGAGACCGAGCCGAACTCGCAGACGCGGCCGAGGTCGTTGCGCATCAAATCGACGATGGTGACGTTCTCGGCGCGGCATTTGGGGTCGGCGGCGAGAGCCGCGGCCAGCTCGGCATCTTCCCGCGCCGTCTCGCCTCGGCCACTGGTCCCCTTGATCGGCCGGGCTTCGGCCCAGCCCCCGCGATCGACGGCAAGGAAGCGCTCGGGCGAGGAGCTGAGCACCGCCACCTCGCCGAAGCGCAGGTAGGCCGCAAACGGCGCCGGATTGGCCCGGCGCAGGGCCCGATATAGGTGCAGGGGCTCGAACCGCCCCGCGGCGTGCACCCGATCGGTGAGACAGATCTCGTAGCTGTGCCCCGCCGTTAAGTACCGCTTGCAGGCTTCGATGTCCTGGCGGTAGCGCTCGTGCGAGCGGCGCAGCCCAAGCGCCGGCGCCGGTCTACCGGGAGCGGGATCGGCGAGCGGACCCAGCGAGCGCAGGCGCCGGGCCGTGACCGAGATCCAGCGCTCCGCCGCGGCGGCATCGTCCTCCGCCGCCAGGCAAACGAGGTAGGTGTGACCCTCCGCGTGATCGAAGGCGATCAGGCGATCGGCGAAGATGAAGGCGGCATCCGGAGTCGCGGCGCTGTGCACAGCCCCCGCCCCGCACTCCGCCTTCAACTCGTAGCCGAGATAACCGACAAAGCCGCAGTCGAGCCCGAAGGGCAACCCAGCGTTGGCCAGCGAATCGGGGCGCGTCGCCCGGTCAAGCCGGGTCAGCTCGCCGCTGAGGTAGTCGAAGATCGATTCCGCCCGCTCTTCGTCACCGCCGGCTCGCGCGATGCGAAGCCTGCCGGTGTCGACCTCATATGTGACGACGGCGCTCAGCGGCCCGCCGGCGTCGCCGATGAACGAGAAGCGCCCCCGCTCCCCGGCGCTGCTGCTGTCGAGCCAGAAGGCGTTCGCGCTCGCTCCGTACATATGGACGAAGGCGCGCTCGGGGTCGATGAGCGTGTCGAGCCGGCGGACGAGCGGCATCGGCGGCAAGATATCCATCCAATGTCAGCATCCCCCCACGCCGATCCCGGCAGGGGCGTCTTCGAGACCATGCTCGTCATCGCCGGACGGCCGGTCGAGCTCGACGCCCACATCGAGCGGCTCGGCGCCAGCGTCGCGGCGCTCTACGGCGCCGCCCTACCCAGCGCTGCTCGCGACGCCATCCTCGACGAGGCCCTGGGCATTCGCCACGGCAAACTTCGCATCACCGTCACTCCCCGTCCGGGACTGCGCATCGATGCCGAAGAGATCGACCCAGCCCTCGTGTTCCCCGAAGCGGAGAGGGGGATCTCGCTGCACAGAGCCACGGTCGGCGGCGGGCTCGGCGAGCACAAGTGGGCCGACAGACGGCTGCTGGAACAGATCGAGGCGCCGCTCTCGGCACGGCAGCTGGCGCTCCTGCTCGACACCGATGGCTCGATCCTGGAGGCTTCGCGTGCCAGCTTCTTCTGCGCCGAAGGGGACCGACTGATGACGCCGCCGATCGATGGCCGGATCCTGCCCAGCATTGCTCGGCATCAGGCGATCGAGGTTGCGCGGGACGCGGGGATCGACGTACGGGAGCGGGTGCTCAGCGCCGCGGACCTGCAGGGTGGTGAGGTGTTCCTGACGGGCTCGGTGCGCGGCGTCGAGCCGGTCGACTCGATCGACGATGTCCGCCTTCCGCCTCCGGGTCCGCTCAGCGCGCGGATTGCCGTGGGTCTGAAACGTCGCTGGCTGCGGGCCCCCCAAGGGGAACCCGTTGCAGTTGGCGCAAGCGGGCGACGAGCCGGTCCGCCCGGGCGCTGAAATCACCGAGGCTGTCGTCCCCGGCCTCCGCGGAACTTTCGACCCCCGCCGAGCCCTCCGCTGGGGAGGGTTGCGGCGGCGTCACCGCGATCGCTTCGACCCGTCCCTGGGCAGCCAGCGCCGCGCCGCTCGCTCGCTCGGCCAGCTCGGCGGCGTGTCGTGCCTGCTCGGCGGCGTCGAGCGCGGCCGCGCCAACAGTGATCACCGCAGCCTCGGAAGCCTGCGCCGTTGCCATCGCCACTTCGATCCGCCGCTCCAGCTCGCCGATCAGCGGCGGCCGCGCCCGCCCCGGCAAGACCCAGTCCTCGGTGCTGTCGCGAGCCGCGGCGTCCATCTTCAGCAAATTTACGGCAGCCGCCCCCGTTCTCCTCCGTCGTCACGAACGCGCGTTTGGGTAGGGTTGCGGCCGATAACGAACGAGCAAGGCGAGGAGCAGCGTGAGAAACCCCAGAGACTTCTTCCAGCCGCAGGCGATCGGCGCCCCCGAGCCGCTGCGCGAGATCCCCGTCAAGCCCTCGCGGATGATCCACTTCCTCGACTTCTCGAACGAGAAGATGGTCGCCAAGGCGGGCGCCATCGCGGAAAAAACAGACATCCTCCTCGGCAACCTCGAGGACGCGATCCCGGTCGACCGCAAGGAGGCCGCTCGCCAAGGCCTGATCAAGGCGGCAAAGGAGTCCGACTTCGGCCAGACGTCGCTCTGGACCCGGGTCAACTCGCTGGAGAGCCCCTGGGTGCTCGACGACCTCACCACGCTGGTGACGGAGATCGGCGAGAAGCTCGAGGTCGTGATGGTGCCCAAGGTCGAGGGCGCCTGGGACATCCACTACGTGGACCGGCTGCTGGCCCAGCTCGAGGCGAAGGCCAAGCTCGATCGCCCGATCCTGGTCCACGCGATCCTCGAGACGGCGCAGGGCGTCGTCAACGTCGAGGAGATCGCCGCCGCCAGCCCCCGCATGCAGGGGATGAGCTTCGGCCCCGCCGACCTCGCCGCCTCACGGCGGATGAAGACGACCAGGGTCGGTGGCGGCCACCCCGGTTACCGCTCGATGGAGGACCCGGCCGACCCCGAGAATCCAGAGGCCGACCGCGTTACCGCCCAGCAGGATCCCTGGCACTACTCGATCGCGCGCATGGTCGACGCCTGTGCCGCGACCGGGATCCTGCCCTTCTACGGACCCTTCGGCGACATCAAGGACACGGCCGGCTGCGAAACCCAGTTCCGCGCCGCCTTCCTGCTCGGCTGCGTCGGCGCCTGGTCCCTGCACCCGGTCCAGATCGACATCGCCAAGAAGGTCTTCAGCCCACCGCCGGACGAGGTCAAGTTCGCGAAGAAAGTGCTCGAGGCGATCCCCGACGGTCGCGGTGTCCACATGATCGACGGCAAGATGCAGGACGACGCTACCTGGAAGCAATGCAAGGTGATGGTCGAGCTGGCCGAGATGCTGGCCGCCAAGGATCCCGAGCTGGCCGAAACATACGGTTTGTAGGCCTGTTCGAATAAGTGTCTCGTACTGCGGGCTGACACTGAACCAGGTCGGTCGTTTTGGACGTACCCCCTGAATCTCCACCTCAGAATCTCCATGCACTTTTCGTTCCGCGCTAACGTGGGCGAGCGACCCTGCCGATAGGGGGGAGGAACCGGGATCCCCGGTCCCAATGCCAAAAAACATCAGAAAATCACCCTAAAAAAAGGTAACCCCCCTTCCCATGCACAGCTCGACCGACCTCCCCCTCGACCGTACGTTCCCGGCCAGCGAACCGCGGCGCGGTGCGCTGGTGCAGGATCGACCCACCCTCGGCAGCCTGCCGCAGGCTCGACGCGGGATCGGCTGGTGGGTCGCACCGGCCATCGACCTACTTTCCTCGTCGCTGGTGCTGGTCGCGGTCGCGCTGATCGCCGGCGTCGCCGTCGTCCCCGCCTTCCCGATCGCGCCACTCGTGCTGGTGATGCTGAACGGCCTGCTGGGCGTCTACGGCGCGAATGCCTCCAAGGGCGGCCTCGGCGGCGAGGAGGGAATGGCCTGGCCGGTGATCCGCCTGCTGATGGCGGCCGTCTTCGCCTGGTCCGCATCGCTTATCACTCCCCTTGACGGCGGCTTCCAGCTCGCCCTCTGGCTCGGCTTCGCGATCGTCGACACCGCCGGCCGCGCGCTCAGCGCACCGCTGCGGGAGCGGCTCGACAGCGTTGAGCGCTGGGTGCTCGTGGGCGACGAGGCAACCGCCGAACGGCTGAAGGCGTACGAGCCGCTGCGTCGCTACGCCAGCGTCGTCTGCACGGTCGCGCCGTTCGAAGAGCGCTCCAACCCGGCAGACCGCGTTGCCGCCTTGGAGATCGTCGACCGCTACCACGCCGACCGCGTCGTGATCGGCTCCCAGCGCGCCGACGACGAGAGCCTGCTCGACCTCGTCCGCGCCTTCAAGTCGATCGGCGTTCCGGTCAGCCTGTTGCCCCGCCCGCTCGATCTGCTCGAGGCCCCCTCGGCAACCCCCAGTCAAGTCGGCGGCGTGCCGCTGATCGAGGTCGAGGCGCTGGCCGCGCACCGGTCCACCCCCTATACCGGCCCCGATCGCCGCGCCAACCGCACGACCAAGGTCACCGTCGTGGTGCCGGCGATGAACGAGGCGAAGAACATCGGCCACGTGCTGAAGCAGCTGCCCGAGGGCCTGCACGAGGTGATCCTGGTCGACGGCAACTCCGAGGACGACACGATCGAGGCGGCGCGCCAGGCCTACCCCAGCATCCGCGTGCTGGTCCAGAGCGGCCGCGGCAAGGGCGACGCCTTCCGCACCGGCTTTGCCGCCGTCACCGGCAACCTCGTCGTCATGCTCGACGCCGACGGCTCAGCCGACCCGGCCGAGATCCCCCGCTTCATCGAAGCGCTCGAGGCCGGCGCCGACTTCGCCAAGGGCTCGCGCTTTTTGCCCGGCGGCGGCAGCACCGACATCACCAAGCTGCGCAGCCTCGGCAACGGCGTGCTCAGCGGCACCGCCAACCTCCTGCACGGCACCCACTTCACCGACCTCTGTTACGGCTACAACGCCTTCTGGGCACGCTGCCTGCCCTTCATCTCGCTCGACGTGCCGGGCTTCGAGGTGGAGACCCTGATCAACCTGCGCATCGCCGGCGCCGGGATGAAGATCACCGAGGTGCCCAGCTACGAGCTCGACCGAATCTCCGGCGACAGCAACCTGAAGACCTTCCGCGACGGCTTCCGCGTCCTGGGGACGATCATGAGCGAGGCGCGCCGGCGCCGCAGCATCAAGAGCGAGCGGCCCGCGGTGAGCGATCAGGCGCGCGAGGCGGAGGCCGCAGTTACCGTCTGACGGCCCCGCCGCGCGCACGAAAAGCGGCTCCGGAACGCTCCGTAGGATCGACGCGTGAGTGAGGTAGCGATCCAGGAGGGACCGGGCCCACGAGCGACCCGAGCGCGCCTCGGCATCGCGCCGTTGGCGGCGATCGTCCTCGCCGCCGCCGTGGGGCTGCTGCTCTGCGCGGTCGCCAACGCCCTGGCGCGTTCGACCGACGGCAATCCGATACTCCTCTACTGGCTCGGCGTCCTTTGCATCGCTGCGCCGGTCTTCTACCGGCTCACCTCGTCTGAGGCGAGCACCGGCGAAAGGCTGGCCCTGGTCTGCCTGCTCGGCCTCTCGCTCTACGCGGTCAAGGTGATCCGCGACGCGCCGCTCTTCACCTTCTCCGACGAGCTCGTCCACGCCTTCAACGCCAACCAGATCGGCAGCCACCATCACCTCTTCGAGCAGAACTCGATCCTGAGAGCGACCCCGTACTACCCGGGCCTGGAGGGCGCCAGCTCGGCCCTGATGAGAATCACCGGCCTCTCCAGCTACACCGCCGGCGTCTTCGTCGTCGGCGCCTCCCGCCTCGCCCTGATCGGGGCGCTGTTCCTGCTCTTCCTGCGCGTCGGCGGATCGGCGCGCGTGGCTGGCCTGGCGGCGGCCCTCTACACCTGCAACTTCAACTTCCTCTTCTGGGGAGCCCAGTACTCCTACGAGTCACTGGCCCTGCCGCTGCTGGCGGTGATCATGATGGCCCTGGCCGAACGCGAAGCGGTGAAGCGCGAGGCTTGGCGCGCCTGGGCGGCGCCGATCGTGGTGGCGATGCTCGCGGTGGTCGTCACCCACCACCTCACCTCCTACGCGACGATCGCGGTCCTTCTCGCCCTCTCGCTCGCCTACCGGTACTTGAAGCAGAGCTGGAAGGCGCCGAATCCGTGGCCCTTCGCCGTCTTTGCCGCCGGCCTCGCGGCCGCCTGGCTGCTGATCGTCGCCAGCGCCACGATCGGCTACCTCTCGCCCGTCCTCAGCGGGGCGCTCGACGCGGTCTTCAACACCATCTCCGGCGAGGAAGCACCGCGCCAGCTCTTCCAAAAAGGCAGCTCGGCGGTCGGCGCGACGCCCTTCGCGGCCCGCGCCCTGGCGCTGCTGGCGATCGCCGTCCTGGTGGTCGCCCTGCCCTTCGGGCTGCGGGAGCTCTGGCGCCGTCACCGCGGCAAGCCCTTCGCCTGGATCTTCGGCCTGGCGGCGATCGGTTTCTTCGCCACCCTGGCCCTGCGCCTCGCGCCCGAGGCCTGGGAGAGCGGCAACCGGCTCAGCGAGTTCCTCTTCATCGGCCTCGCCTTCGTGCTCGCCTACGCCGCCCTCGAGCTGTTGCGCCGCTTCGGCTCGCGACCGCGACTGGCACGGGCCGGGCTCGCCGCCATCGCATCCCTGGTGCTGATCGGCAACGCGATCTCCGGCTGGCCCTGGGACATGCAGCTCGCCCGACCGCTGGAGGTTTCAGCCGCGGGGCGGACGATCGTCTCGCCGCCGCTGGCGATGGCCGAATGGGCGGCCCACGACGTCAGCAAAGGGCGCTTCGCCGCGCCCACCGCGGACGCCAACCTGCTGCTCGTGCCCGGCGACAAGTCGGTGCTGACCGGCCCCTACCCGGACGTCGAAGACATCCTCGAAGATCCCCAACTGGGCGGTTGGCAGTTGCCGTTGCTGCGCCGCCACAAGCTCCGCTACGTCGTCACCGACCTGCGACCGGCCGCCTCCGACGGCCTGCGCGGCTACTACTTCACCACTGGGAGCTCCGACGAAGGGCGGCTGCCGGAGGGCGTCAGCGCGAAGTTCAACCGCGTGCCGGGGGCGGCACGGATCTACACCAACGGGCCAATCACCGTCTTCGATCTGAAGGGTCGCCGGTGAGGGGACACCGTGACCTGCGGCGCGTCGCGGCGCTGGCCCTGTTCTGCGCGGTGCTGGCGCTGCTGCTGCCGTGGCGGGTGCCCAGCCTGCTATTCGCCCTGCCCCTGGCGCTCTTCTTGCCCGGCTACGCGCTGACGCTGGCGATCTTCGCGCGGCGCCCGCTCGAACGAGCCCAAACCCTCCTGCTCGCGCTCGGGCTCAGCCTCTCGGTGCTGGCCCTGGGCGCGCTGCCGCTCAACTACGTGCCGGACGGCATCGGGCCGGTCTCCTGGGCAGCGCTGCTGGCGCTCGTCACGCTCTGCGGCTGCCGGGCGGCGGCGCTGCGCAGGCCCAGGGTCTCCTCCAGCTCAACTCAGGTGCAACGCTTTTTCCCCCTGTGGGGGGGGCAGCGCGTTGCACTTGGCGGGGGTGCCTGGAGCGTAGGCGCTCTGCTGGGTGCGCTGGCCTGCGTCGCGGCCTCGCTCGTCATCACCTTCAGCACCACCGGGGCGGAGCGCGCAAACGGCTATACGGCGCTCTGGCTGCTGCCGCCGACGCCGCGCGACGCCGCCGCCGGCGGCGCCAGGGTGGGCGTCGAAAGCAACGAGCAGAAGCAAGCTGCCTACCGGCTGCAGGTCCAGATCGGCGACCGCCCTACCGAAACCGTGCGCAGCTTCTCGCTCGATCCCGGCGAAACCCGGGTCCTGAAGCTGACCCCGCAATCGCCTCAGCCCGGCGCGATCCCCGTGCGGGCAAAGCTCTATCGCCAGGATGGGGTGGTACCCGGCGACGTCTACCGCCGCGTCTCGGGCTGGCTGGCCGAACCAGAGCGGTCGCGATGAGCGGCGCCAGCGCGCCCTCGGCGCCCTCGCCGGCGGTCGACATCGTGATCAACAACTACAACTACGCGCGCTTCCTGGTCAACGCGATCGAGAGCGCCTGCGCGCAGACCCACGAGCGGACCCGGGTGATCGTCGTCGACGACGGCTCGACCGACGAGTCGCGCCAGCTGCTCAGCGGCTACGAGGAGCGAGTGACGGTGGTGCTGAAGGAGAACGGCGGCCAGGCCTCGGCACTCAACGCCGGCGTCGAGCGTTGCGAGGGCGACGTCGTGCTCTTCCTCGACGCCGACGACACCCTGCGGCCCGAAGCCGCGGCGCGCGTGGCGGCGGCCTTCGCCGCCGACGAGGACGTCGCCAAGGTGCAGTTCCGGATGGAGGTGATCGACGCCAAGGGGCGCCCGACCGGCGTGCTGAAGCCTCCCGAGCACCTGCCGATGCCGGGCGGCGACCTGCGCCGGGCCGAGCTCGCCTTCCCCTTCGACCTCGCCTGGCTGCCGACCAGCGCCAACGCCTTTCGCCGTGCGGCGCTGCGCAAGATCATGCCGATCCCCGAGCGGGCCTACCCGGTCTGCGGCGCCGACTGGTACCTGATCCACCTGATGACCCTGCTCGGCGACGTCGTCTCGTTGGAGGGAGTCGGCGGCGCCTATCGGGTCCACGGCGGCAACAACTACGAGCCCGAATCGCCCAGCCTCGACCTCGACCACGTGCGCGAGACGATCGGCTACGCGAGGGAAACCTCGGCGGAGCTGCTGCGGCTTGCCGATCGCCTCGGCGTGCCCCACCCCAAACGCATCCTCTCCCTCGCCGACCTCGGCAACCGCCTGGTCTCGCTGCGGCTCGCGCCGCAGCACCATCCAATCCCAACCGACCGTCGCAGCCGCCTGCTGGCCGACTCAGTGCGGGCGGCACGGCGCCGCAGCAACGTCGCGGCGCCGATGCGGCTCGTCTACGTCGCCTGGTTCGCGGCGATGGCGCTGGGGCCGAAGGTGCTCGTGCGCAGGCTGGCGCTCTACTTCTTCTTTCCCGAGAGCCGCAGCTCGCTCAACGATCTGCTCGGACACCTGCAGCGGGGCGGCAAGGCCGTTAGCGCCCGGTCCGGCTGATGCGCGTCCTCCTCGTCACCTCGATGGTCCCCGACGCGAACGGCGTCGGCGCGATCCCGAAGCTCCTGGACGCCCAGCTGCTCGGGCTGGCGGAGCGCAACGAGATCACCCTGGTGGCGCCTTTCGGCGAAGACCCGGGCCAGGCCGAGGCGGCGAAGCGGCTGGCCGCCTCGGGCCTCGACGCCCACTTCGTCGACCGCCGCCGCTCCGGCTCGGTGCCACGCCGCTGGCGCGTACGGGCCGAACTGGCGGCAACCTGGGCGCGCGGCAAGTGGCCCTCCCGGGTCGTCGCCGGGGTGGCCGGCGTGCAACCGCTGATCGACCGGCTGACGGCGACACGAACCATCGACGTGGTCGCGGTCGAGGACAATCCGATGTCGGTGCTGGGCTTCCCCCCCTCGCTGCCGACGGTGCTGACCGAGCACGAGGCGGTCCGCGCCGACGCCGGCGCATGGCGGAGCCCGCGCCTGGTGGAATGGCCGCTGGCGGCGCTGCGCGCCCGCGATTGGCGGCGCTGGGACTCCTTCCTGCCCGCGGCGTGGAGTCGCTTCGACCTGGTCCAGGTCTTCAGCGCCGGCGACGCCCGAGCGGTGACCGAGAGTGCGCCGAAGCTGGCGGGGCGCATCCGCGTCAACCCCTACGGCATGATCCTGCCGGCGGCGAGCGACGGAGCCGAGGAGGCTCCCGGCACGATTCTCTTCGCGGGCACCTTCAGCCACCTGCCCAATCGCGACGCGGCGCGCTGGCTCGCCGACGAGATCATGCCGCTGGTTCGGGCCACTGTGCCGGAGGCGCGCTTGCGCATCGTCGGCAGCTCCCCCACCCGCGAGTTGCTCGAGCTGGCCGGGCCGGGGGTCGAGGTGATCTCCGATCCGCCGAGCGTCGAGCCGCACCTGCGGGCCGCCGCGGTGGTGCTGGCGCCCGTGCGCAGCGGCGGCGGCATGCGGATGAAGGTGCTGGAGCCGCTGGCCCGCGGTAAGGCGGTGGTGACGACCCCGCTCGGCGCCGAAGGCTTCAACGAGTTCGGCGAGAAGTTGCCGTTCGAGGTCGCCGAGACCAGCGAGGAGATCGCGGCGGCGACCGCCGCCCTGCTGAGCGATGGCGGAGCGCGGCGGGAGCTCGGCCGCAGCGCCCGAGCGTTCGCCGAGCGCCACCACAGCCCGGTGGCCTGGGCGGCCCGGCTGGAACGCGTGTACGAGGAAACAATCGCCAGCGCGGCGGAGCGATCGTGAACGGCAGCACCGGTTACGAACTCAGCGTCATCGTCCCCACCCACAACCGGCGCGAGCTGCTGCGGCGCTGCCTCGACTCCCTCGCTGCCCAAACGGCCGCGGCCGACTCCTTCGAGGTGATCGTCGCCGCCGACGGCTCGAACGACGCCACGGCGGAGATGGTGGAATCCCTGCGCGTCCCGTTCGCCCTGCGCGTGCTGCGGCTCGAGCAGGCCGGCAAGTCGGCGGCGGTCAACGCCGCAATCGAGGTCGCGCTGGGATCGGCCTGCCTCTTCCTCGACGACGACGTGATCGCCTCGCCCCAGCTCGTCGCCGAGCATCTCGCCGCCCACCGTGAGGAGCCGCGCACGATCGGCATCGGCGCCCTCGCCCAGCAGCCGCCCGACGCCCGCGACTGGTACGCCCGCGCCTACGCGGTCGCCTGGAACGCGCGCTACGAGGAGCTCGCGGGCAAGCGGGTCGATTGGACCGACTGCTATGGCGGCAACATTTCGGCGCCGCGCCAGGCCCTGGTCGAGATCGGCGGCCTCTCGACCGACCTCGAGGCGGTCGAGGACCTCGACCTCGGCCTCCGCCTCGTCGGCGCCGGCTGCGTGCCCCGCTACCTGCCGCGCGCCAGCGGCGTGCATGACGACCAGAAGCTGCGCGGGCGGATGCTCTCCGACAACGAGCGCTTCGGCACCTTCTGCGCGCAATACGCGCAGCAGCGCCCGCAGACAAAGGCGAAGCTGCTCGGCTGGTTCATGCGGACGACGCCGCGCGAAATCCTCCTGCGCCGCCTGCTGCTCGCCCTGCGCCTGCCGCCAAGGCTGCTCGCGGCCGCCGGCGGCGCGCTGCCGGGCCAGGGTCGCCGCCAGGTCTGGTTCGGCTTCGTCTCCCGCTACACGTTCTGGCTCGGCGTGCGCCGCGGCATGGACCGCGCGCGCTGGCGCTCGACCGCGGGCGGCGTCCCGGTGCTGATGTACCACGGCTTCACCGACAGCGACGAGCGCGACCGCTACCTGATGCCAAAGCGCTCCTTCGCTCGCCAGATGCGCCTGCTGGCGCTGCTGCGCTACCGGCCGATCCCGATCGAGGAGCTCGCCTCCTCGCTGCGCGAGAGCCGTCCCCTGCCCCGCCGCGCCGTCGTGATCACGATCGACGACGGCTACCGCGACAACCTCGAGATCGCGCTGCCGATCCTGCGACGTCGCGGTTTCGCGGCGATCGTCTTCCTGGTCAGCGCCAAGCTCGGCGGCATGAGCGACTGGAGCGCTCGGGGCGCGTCGGCCTGGCGGCAGCTGCTGAGTGCCGAGGAGGTGTTGCGGATGCAGGCCGAGGGCATGCGCTTCGGCGCCCACACGCGCACGCACCAACGGCTCCCCGAGACTCCCCCCGAGGAGATCGACGGCGAGATCGGCGGCTCCCGCACCGACCTGGAAGCGCTGCTCGGTGGGCCGGTGGACGCTTTCGCCTACCCCTACGGGGGCTTCGACCCGCCCGCGGCGGCGGCGGTCGAGCGGGCCGGCTTCAGTGTCGCCTGCACGGTCGAGCCGCACCTCGTGGGCGCCGGCAGCGACCCGATGGAGATCCCGCGGATCGAGGTTCACGGCTCCGATTCGACCCTGCGCTTCCTGCGCAAGCTCTGGCTCGGTGGCGAGTGACACCGGGCGCCCAGCGGCGCGCCGACCGCGACAAATGGCGTCCCGCGCACGTTTCTTCTTGAGAATGCACCGCATGCGCCTCCGCCACACGCTCACGCTCGCCCTTGTTTTGGCGCTGGCCGCCCTGCTCGCGGCGCCCTACTGCGCGGCCAAACCCTGGATCGGCGTGCGCGGGAACCAGCTGGTCGACCGCTCCGGCAAACCGGTCCGCCTGCTCGGCGTCAACAAGTCGGGCACCGAGTACCAGTGCACGCAGGGCAACGGCATCTTCGAGGGGCCCGTGGACGAAGCCTCGATCCAGGCGATGCTGCGCTGGCACATCAACACGGTCAGGGTTCCACTCAACGAGAGCTGCTGGCTCGGGATCAACTACACCCCGCCGGAGCTCGGTGGTGCCAACTACCGGGCCGCCATCCACACCTACGTCGAACACCTCGAGCGCGCCGGGCTCTACGTGATCCTCGACCTGCACTGGGCCTCGCCGCGCACCTACCCCTCGGCGGGGATCATCCCCTTGCCCGACGCCGAACACTCGCCGGACTTCTGGCGCGGCGTCGCCAGCGAATACCGCCAGGACCGCAGCATCGTCTTCGATCTCTACAACGAGCCCCGGCCGGGAGTGCCCTGGTCGTGCTGGAAGGAAGGCTGCGAAATCGCAGACAACTGGGTCGGGCTCTATCCGGCGACCGGGATGACGCAGCTGGTCCAGGCGGTGCGCTCAACCGGGGCGCGACAGCCGTTGATGCTCGCCGGGGTCGACTGGGCGCGCAACCTCGACGGCTGGCTCGGCCACCTCCCGCCCGACCCCGCCCACGCCCTCGTCGCCTCCAATCACACCTATGACTTCTCGATCTGCAAGGCACACTGCCGGGCGACGCTGGCGCGCATCGCCAAGCACCACCCGGTCGTCACCGGCGAGCTCGGCGAGGGCGACTGCCGCCACCGCTACGTCGACAACTACATGCGGTGGGCCGACGCGCACGGCATCTCCTACCTCGGCTGGGCCTGGAACATCGGCAACGGCTGGACCTGCCGCGGTGGGCCGAGCCTGATCCGCAACTACGCGGGCGCGCCGAGCGGCATGGGCGTCGGACTGCGCAACCACCTACGCAGGCTCTATCGCCAGCACCCGCCGCTCGGCTAGCTGGTTAAGGCCCACGACCTGCGTGTCGAGAGGACCCGAAGCTGAAGCTCCCCAGGCCAGAAGCAGGCCTCGCGTGCATAGAAGCTTCAAGCGAAGCCCGACGAAAGCTTCTGAAGCTTGTGAGCTCCAAGGGAGACGACTCCTTCCGTAGCTCGAAGCTCGGGAGCTTCGAACGGGATGGCGGGTGTGGCTCTGGGGAATGTCGCGAAGCGGCGGAAATGCAATCCGGTTTCTGCGCGGCGCAGCCGCGCTCCTCATTCACCCCATGCGCAAAGCGCATGGGGTGTCAATTCCCCAGAGGCATACCCGCCATCCCGCCCAACTACCCGAAATACGACACCCAAGACCGCGCTCGAATCAAACGCTAGCGTGGCGGCAAGCGCCAGCTATGGGCGAGCACGACGTCGCCGTCGGCCCCCATCGCCGGCATCGGCCGGCCGTCGAGGACGCCGGGCTCGACGTCGAAGTAGGCGGCTGCCTGCAGGTTGTCCTGGACCTCCTGACGACCGCGCAGGACCGCGTCGATGCGGTAGCGGCCGGGGATCAGCGGCAGCGAGTCGACCTCGCACTCGATCCGCGGCCCGAGCTCGGGATCGTGCACGTCGGTCGTGTTGGAGAGCTCGCTGTCAAGTGTGGTCACCGGGTGGCCGAGGCTGTTGACGATCGTCAACTCGACGTTCATCGTCGGCAGCAGCTCGGTGAACTCGACCACGATCTTCGCCCTGCGGCCGCCGACGACCACGTCGGCCTCCCCGGAGGCAACGTCGTAGACGGCAAGGCGCTTGACCAGCGATTGTTCCCAGCCGTCGCGATCCTTGCGCGCGAGCAGGTCGTCGGAGGCCGCGCGCTCCAGACCGCGCAGGTACTGGCTGACCGCCTCGTCCACGGGTGCGTCGGCCAGCACGGCGCCGCGTTCGAGCAGGATGCCGCGTTTGCAGAGCGCCTGGATCGTCGCCAGGTTGTGGGAGACGAAGATCACCGTGCTGCCCGCGTTCGCCACCTCCGCCATCTTCGCCAGCGACTTGCGCTGGAAAGCGGCGTCGCCGACCGCCAGCACCTCGTCGACGAGCAGGATCTCCGGTTCGAGGTGGGCGGCGACGGCGAAGGCGAGCCGCACCGACATGCCGCTCGAGTAGCGCTTCACCGGCGTGTCGAGGAAGCGGTCGACGTCGGCGAATTCGGCGATTTCGTCGAAGCGAGCGCGGATCTCAGCGCGGCGCATGCCGAGGATGGCGCCGTTGAGGAAGACGTTCTCGCGCCCGGTCAGCTCGGGGTGGAAGCCGGTGCCGACCTCGAGCAGCGAGCCGACCCGGCCGGTGACGTCGGCCCAGCCGCTGCTCGGCTCGATGATCCGCGAGAGCACTTTCAGCAGCGTGCTCTTGCCGGCGCCGTTGTGGCCGATCAGGCCGAGCGCCTCGCCGCGCTCGACCGTGAAGGAGACTTCGCGCAGCGCCTGCAGGTAGTCGACCTGGACTTCGGGCCCGCGGCCAGCCAGCTTCTTCGGCACCGCCTTGACGGCATTGACGAGGCTGTCGCGCAGCGTCCCGTAGCCCTGGTGGCTGAGTCCGAGTCGGAACTGCTTGCCGAGCTCGTGAACCTCGATCGCGACGTCGGCCATCAGATGATGTCGGCGAAGCTGCGCTCCACCCGGTCGAAGTAGGCGAGGCCGATTACCAGCAGCAGTGCCGCGCCCAGCGCCGACATCCCCATCAACGCCCAGGGCGGGCTGCCGCTGTCGAGCACCGCCCAGCGGAATCCTTCGACGACGCCGGCCATCGGGTTGATCGCCGAGATCGTGCGCCAGGGCTGGTCGATCGAGTCAGCCGAGTAAACCACCGGCGTGATGAAGAGCCACATCTGCACGGCGAAGGGGACGACGTAGCGGACGTCGCGGTAGCGCACGTTGACCGCCGAGAGCAGCGCCGTGGCGCCGAGCACCGCGGCGGCCGCGAGGACGACGAGGACGGGCAGGAAGAGGATCCCGACCGAGGGCACGATGCCGTAAACGAGCACGACGACGAGCAGGATCGCGAGCGAGATGCCGAAGTCGACGAAGCCGGCGCCGATCACCCCCATCGGCATGAAGATGCGCGGGAAGTAGATTTTCGAGACCAGCTCTTTGTACATGACGAGGCTTTCCGAGCCGAGCAGCAGGGCGTTGGAGAAGAAGGCCCAGGGGACGAGCGCGGCGAGGCTGAAGAGGGCGTAGGGCACATCGCCCGAGGAGACGCCCGCGACGCGGCCGAAGAAGACCGAGAAGATGATCATGAAGGCGACTGGCTGCAGAATCGCCCAGGCGGCGCCGAGCGCGGTCTGGCGGTAGCGCAGGGTGATGTCGCGGACGACGATCTGCAGGGCGAGGTCGCGGTAGCGCCAGAGTTCGCGCGGCGAGAGCACGCGGCTGAAACCGCTGGTCGGCTGCAGGCGCACCGTAACCGGCTTGGGGGCCTGCTCGTGGGCCTCCGTGGCCGGCTTGGGGGCGGTCATCTGCTCCATCGTCATCAGGATAGATTCGGCGTCGCCTCCGCCAGCCCTGGCGGGACGCACAACCGCCCTATCGGCTGCTCTTGCCCTCGCGCTTTAGCCGTGCAGCGACGGCATCCCGGTAGGCCTCCTCGAACTGCGGGACCACTGCCTCGGGGCTGAACAGCCGGGCGCGCTCGGCGGCAGCCGCCCCCATGCGCGCGCGCAGCTCGGCGTCGCCGATCATCCGCCCCAGGGCGCCGCGCAGCGCGGCACGGTCGCCGGCCGGCACCAGCAGCCCCGTCTCGCCGTCGGCGACGACGTCGCGCAGGCCGCCGATGTCGGAGGCGACGATCGGCTTGCCCGCCGCCGCCGCCTCGAGGGCGACGATGCCGAAGGGCTCGGCCCAGATCGAGGGCGCCACGCTGAACAGCGAGCGCCGCAGCGCCTCGATCGCCAGCGGGTGCGGCAACGGGCCCGGCGCGATGACGCCCGGTGCGCCCTCGAGGCCCTCCATCCGGTGCCGCCCGATCAGCACCAGCGGCGGCGGATCGTCGAGCTCGCGGTGGGCGGCGATCAGGTTGGCGGCGCCCTTGTCCTCGCCGACGTCGCCGAAGTAGAGGACGAAGTCGCCCGCGGGCAGGAAGGAGAGCTGCTCGTCGGCGTCGGCCGGCGCCGCCGGCAGCTCGCCGACGAAGTTGGGGACGATGCGGTGGGCGTCCCCCGGGCGCACCCGGCAGAGCTCCTCGACCGCGGAGCTGACCGAGAGGAACATGTCGACGCGGCGCCGCACCCAGGGCTCGGAGAGGCGGGTGCCGGTGGCGACCATCGTCCCCTTGCCAGCGCCGTAATACTCGAAGCAGTGGTTGAAGCACTTGAGCGGACCGGGGCCACTGCAGACCTCGCCCTTGTAGAAGAGCCGCTTGGTCGGGCAGAGGATGCCGTAGTCGTGCAGCGAGAGGACCAGGGGTGCAGCGGCACCGCGGGCCAGCGGCAGGTAGGAGTTAACCAGCCAGTTGTGGGCGTGGACGACGTCCGGCTGGAAGCGCTTCAGCAGGCGGCGCAGCCCCGCCGTCGTCTTCGGGTCCGGCAGCGGCGCCGCGTAGCGGCGCTCCTCGAGGGTGCGGATGCCGGGGATGGAGTGCACCGAGCTCTCGAGTAGCTCGACCCGCACGGCGCCGCCCCGCGGCGGCTCCCCCAGCGGTTGGCGCAAGGTGGCGACGGTGACCTCGTGGCCACGCCCGGCGAGCTGGCGGCTGAGGTCCTCGACCAGGCGCTCCTCCCCCCCGACTACCGGGGAATAGGTCTGCGCCAGCATCAGGATCCGCATCGGGCGCCATCGTACAGTCGGCTTCAGGGCCCCTGAACGGGCCTCGGGCATCTCAGCCCGGCGGTAACCTGGCGCGCGTGTCGGGTCCGCCGAACCAGCAAGGCAGCGCCAGCGCTCCGCCGATTTCGGTGATCGTCACCGCCTTCACCTTTGATCGCCTGCCCTCGATCGAAGAGATCGTTGAGTCGCTGCGAGCGCAGACGGTCGCCCCCGCCGAGACCCTGCTGGTGATCGACTACGCGCCGGAGCTGGAGGCGGAGTGCCGGCGCCGCTGGCCCGACGTGCGGGTCATCCCCAACGCCAAGGAACGCGGCTCCTGCGGCGGCCGCAACACCGGGGTCGAGGAGGCGAGCGGCGAGATCGTCGCCTTCCTCGACGACGACGCGATCCCCAACCACGAGTGGATCGAGCGGCTCGGGGAGGACTTCGCCGACCCGCGCGTGGTCGGCGTCGCCGGCGGGGTCAACCCGCGCTGGCTGGCGGAGCGCCCGGGCTGGTTCCCGCCCGAGTTCGACTGGGTCGTCGGCTGCATGCACTCCGGCATGCCCGTTGACCGCGAGCCGGTGCGCAACGCGATCGCCGCCAACATGGCGATCCGGCGCGAGGAGATGCTCGAGGTGGGCGGCCTGCGCAAGGAGTTCAGCCGGATCGAGAAGAACGCCGCCGGTGGCGAGGAGACCGACCTCTGCATCCGCCTCACGGCGCGCTGGCCGGAGCGGATGATCCTCTTCGATCCGGTCCCGGCGGTCGAACACTGCGTGCCGCCCGAGCGCGGCGAGCCGCGCTACTTCATCACCCGCTGCTTCGCCGAGGGCCGCTCCAAGGCCGCCCTGGCACAGCTGGTCGGCAGCGAGTCCGGCCTCTCCTCGGAGCGCTCCTACGTGCGCCGCACCCTTCCCGTGGGCGTCCTGCGCGACCTCGGCGGGATCTTTCGCGGCGACTTCGCCGGCGTCGGCCGGGCGGCGATGATCGTCGTCGGCCTGGCGACGACGACGGCGGGCTACCTCACCGCTCCGCGCCTGAAGGAGGGGGCGGATGATCCGGGGAGCGACGGTCCGCGTCCGTTGCGCGCCCTCACCGTGACGCCCCTCAGCCCGCTCGTCCAGGGCGGAGTCGAGCGGCACGTGATGGAAGTGACCCGCCGCCTCGCCGCCGACCCGGGGGTGGAGGTCGAGGTGCTCTGCACCGAGCCCGGCGGTCCCCGCCTGCAGGAGGAGCAGCGAGAGGGAGTGAAGATCCGCGTTCTCGGCGCCTGGCCGGCGAAGCGCGACTGGTGCTTCGCGCCGCGGCTCTGGGGCGAGATCAAGCGGGCCAGGCCCGACGTGATCCACGTGCAGAGCTACCACACCGCGGTGGCACCGCTGGCCATGCTGCGCGCCCTCACCCTGCGGGTGCCCTACGTCGTCACCTTCCACGGCGGCGGCCACTCCTCGGGCCTGCGCAACCGCCTGCGCCGCGCCCAGCGCCTGCTGATGCGCCCGCTGCTGCGCCGCGCGGCGCGCCTCGTCGCCGTCGCCCGCTTCGAGGTCGAGCAGTACAGTCGCGAGCTGCGCCTGCCGCCCGAGAAGTTCGCCCTGATCCCCAACGGGACCGAGCTGGCCTTCTCCGACGCCGGGCCGCCGGAGCGCAACGGCCGCCCGACCTTCGCCACGATCGGACGCCTCGAGCGCTACAAGGGCCACCACCGCGTGCTCGCCGCGCTGCCCGAGGTGCTGCGCCTGGAACCGAAGGCGAAGCTGCTGATCGTCGGCAGCGGCCCCTTCGAGGCGGAGCTGCGCGAGCAGGCTGCCGCGCTCGAGCTCGGTGACGCGGTCGAGTTCACCAGCGTGCCGGGCGACCAGCCCCAGCAGATGGCCGAGCTGCTGCGCCGCGTCTCGCTCGTCGTCCTGCTCAGCGAGTTCGAGACCCATCCGCTTGTCGCGCTGGAGGCGGCGGCTGCCGGTTGCCGGTTGCTGGTCGCCGACAGGGGCGGCCTGGCGGAGCTGGCTGCGGACGGCTTCGCCCGCGCCGTGCCACTCGAGGAGAGCCCGCGCCAGGTCGGCGAGGCCGTGGTCGAGGAGCTCGCCCTGCCGCCCCAAGACGTGCGCCCGCCGCTGAGCAGCTGGGACGAGTGCGCCGAGCGCCTGCTCGCCCTCTACCGCTCGCTCACCTGACGTCGACATATGTCCATGGGGGCTTGACCGGCTGGAGGACCCGCTTCGTAAACCGATGAGTGCGGTGCATGAGCGCACTCGCACCCACAAAGCTCCTCGTCGTCTGCCTTGTGGCGATCCTCGGCGCGCTCACCTTCACCACCTCCGGCGCCTCGGCCGCATCGACGTCGGGGCGCACGCCAAGTGCCGCCTGCCGCGGCGCCGCCAAGCAGACCGAAGCCTGCCGCCGCGCCACCGCCTCCCGCCGGACGCGCTCGCGGGATCGCCATCGTGGTCACCTCAAGCCGCAGCCGACCCCGGAACCGGCGCCCAGTCCGACCCCGCCACCCGCCCCAGCCCCCGCGCCGGCACCGACCCCCGAACCGGCGCCTGTTCCAACCCCGACTCCAACTCCCGAACCGGCCCCCGAACCCGCGCCCACGCCCCCACCCGCCGCCAACTCGATCTACTGGGGCGCCTGGATCGGCAGTCAGCTGACCGGCATCGAAGCGCCCTGGGACATGAACGCCGTCACGGCCTTCGAGAACCACGCCCGCAAGCACGTCTCGCTGGTCCACTTCGCCTCCCCCTTCGCCGACTGCAACCGCAACCCGTGCTCCTTCTACGGCTTTCCAACCACGCCGATGGAAAACATCCGCAAACACGGCTCCATCCCCTTCTTCAGCTGGAGCTCGCAATCGACGCCCTCAAGCCTCAACGAGCCGAACTTCCAGCTCTCCGACGTCATCTCCGGGACCTACGACTCCTACATCCGCGGTTTCGCCGAAGCGGCGAAGAAATGGGGGCACCCCTTCTTCCTCCGCTTCAACTGGGAGATGAACGGCAACTGGTTTCCCTGGTCCGAAGGCGTCAACGGCAACAAAACGGGTGAATACGTAACCGCCTGGCGCCACGTCCACGACATCTTCACCGCGGTCGGCGCCACCAACGTCAGTTGGGTCTGGTGCCCGAACGTCGACCCGAACAAAGAATTCCGCGACTACGCCTCGATGTACCCCGGCGACGGCTACGTCGACTGGACCAGCCTCGATGGCTACAACTGGGGCAAGGCCCCCTACCGGCCGGCTGGCTGGAAAACCTTCGACCAGCTGTTCAGCTCGACCTACCACCGCATCGTCGACACGGTCGCTCCGTCGAAGCCGATGGTGATCGGCGAGGTCGGCTCGACCGAGTACGGCGGCTCCAAGGCAACCTGGATCAAAGAAATGCTGGAAAGCTTGCCCACGTCGTACCCCAAGATCCACGGCCTGGTCTGGTTCAACCGCGAAGCCGAGGGCGAACCGATGGACTGGTCGATCGAGACCTCGGCCAGCGCCACCAGCGCCTTCGCCAGCGGGATTCAGAACCCGGCCTACGCCGGCAACCAGTTCGCCGCCCTGCCCGCCGGCGCGATTCAGCCCGCTGGCTGAACGCAAGGCGCCCTCGCGCCTGAGATCAAGCGCATACGGCTTGTCAAGGGCTCTCGTACAAACGTCCAGTTGGGTGGCCGGGTGCTGAACCTGGGCGCGGGCGCGTCGATGGCTGGGGGTGCCCGCCAAGCGCCAATATCGCTTCCCAGCCCTTCTCGCCGCCCTGGCCGCGTTCTCCATCGGTGCGCTCCTGCTCTCCTCCGCCCTCGCCACCGTCTCGGCGGCGAGGGCGCCGCGCGCGGCGCTCGCTTCCGCGCGCAGCCTCGGCAAGGCAAAGCGCTGCGGCAGGCGGATTCCGCCGGCCCGGGCAAAGCGCCTCAGCGCCAGCCAGCGCAAGCGGGTGATGCGGCGGATGCGGGGCTGCCGGCGCCGCCTCGCCACCCAGTCGACCGCTCCCGCCTCCTCGCTCTACTGGGGCGCCTGGATCGGCGACCAGCTGACCGGCACCGAAGCGCCCTGGGACATGGGCGCGGTTTCCAAGTTCGAACAGTCGGTCGGCAAGCAGCTCTCGCTCGTCCACTTCGCCGCCCCCTTCGCCGATTGCTCGGTCTCGCCCTGCTCCTTCTACAAGTTCCCCGCCCAGTCGATGGAGGACATCCGCAATCACGGCGCCATTCCCTTCTTCAGCTGGAGCTCGCAGTCGACGCCCTCCAGCCTCAACGAGCCCGACTTCCAGCTCGCCGACGTGATCGCCGGCACCTACGACTCCTACATCCGCGAATTCGCTGAAGCGGCCAAGGCCTGGGGGCATCCCTTCTTCCTGCGCTTCAACTGGGAGATGAACGGCGAATGGTTCCCCTGGTCCGAGGGCGCTAACGGCAACCAGCCGGGCGAATACGTCGTCGCCTGGCGCCACGTCCACGACATCTTTACGTCCGTCGGCGCCGGCAACGTGTCCTGGGTCTGGTGCCCGAACGTCGACCCCGGCAAGGAATTCAACGACATCGCCCCGCTCTACCCGGGCGACGGCTACGTCGACTGGACCAGCCTCGACGGCTACAACTGGGGCACCAACCCGGTCAAACCGGCGCGCTGGATGAGCTTCGACCAGCTGTTCAGCTCGACCTACCACCGCATCGTCGATCAGATCGCCCCCGGCAAGCCGATGGTGATCGGCGAGGTCGGCTCGAGCGAGTACGGCGGCTCCAAGGCGAGCTGGATCGGCGAGATGCTGCGCGATCTGCCAACCGAGTACCCGGCGATCCACGGCCTGCTCTGGTTCGACAAGTTCGTGCCCGGCGAAAACATGGACTGGCAGCTGGACAGCAGTTCCAGCGCGACCGGCGCCTTCGCCAGCGGCGTCCAAAGTCCCTCCTACGTCGGCAACCGATACTCGACGCTGAGCGGCGGCGCGATCCCGCCTCCCGCCTGATCGGCGAAGAAATTTCTCTCGCTTCCCTAAACTCCCGCGCTTCGCGTGACGAGGTCTGCGACATGAACTCGCGCAGAACCGGGGGGGGCATCGCGATCGTGCTGATGCTGCTGTTCGGCCTGTTCGCGCTGGCAACGCCGGCGAGCGCAGCGAGCGCCAAGGCGCCGCAGCGCGGCCTCTACTGGGGCGCCTGGATCGGCAACCAGCTGACCGGCACGCAGCCCCCCTGGGACATGGGCGCGGTCTCCAACTTCGAAGCGAAGTTCGGCAAGGGACTCTCGACGATCCAGTTCGGCGTGCCCTTCGCGGATTGCTCGACGGCGCCCTGCGCGTTCTACTCCTTTCCAGCTCAGGAGATGGCCGCGGTACGCCACTACGGCGCCCTGCCCTTCCTCAGTTGGAGCTCGCAATCGACTCCGTCGAACACCTACGAGCCCGACTTCCAGCTCGCCGACGTGATCGCCGGCACCTACGACTCCTACATCCGCGAATTCGCCGAAGGCGCGCGCGCATGGGGGCACCCGTTCTTCCTGCGCTTCAACTGGGAGCCCAACGGCAACTGGTTCCCCTGGGGGGAGAGCATCAACGGCAACCAGCCGGGCGAGTACGTGAATGCCTGGCGGCACGTCCATGACATCTTCACCGCCGCCGGCGCCAGCAACGCGACCTGGGTCTGGTGCCCCTACATCGACATCCACAAGTTCGGCGCCATTGCCAGCTTCTACCCGGGCGACGAATACGTCGACTGGAGCTGCCTCGACGGCTACAACTGGGCCAACGCCCGCAGCCACCCCGTGCCCTGGAAGAGCTTCGACCAGATCTTTGCCAGCAGCTACCGCCAGGTGGTGACGAAAATCGCCCCGAAGAAGCCGATGCTGCTGGGTGAGATCGCCTCCAGCGGCGGCGGCCATGCCAAGGCAGAATGGATCCGCGGCATGTTCAAGGCACTGAAGACGAAATTCCGCCGCGTGCGCGGCTTGATCTGGTTCGACCAGGTCCAGCAGGGAGTCTCCTGGCCGCTGGAGAGCTCGCCGCTGGTGACCCGGGCCTTTGCCTCCGGCCTGCGACAGCACTCTTTCAGGGAAAACCTCTACGGCTCCCTCGCCACAACTCCGATTCCGCCACCGCGTTGATCCAAATATGCGCGGTGCGCGGAAAGTAGTCGTGGTGCGCCAAAAGCGGACTTCAAAATTCCTCCGGACGACGGTCGTCGCGATCGCGATCGCCTGCTGCCTCGCCCCGGCGGCGCTCGCCGGCGCCGCCAAGAAGCACCCGCCCCGGCCCCTCTACTGGGGAGCGCAGATCGGCCGCCAGTACACCGGCATCCAGGCGCCCTGGGACATGAACGCCCTGAGTGCCTTCGAGGCATCGGTCGGCAAGAACGTCTCCCTGCTCGCCTTCTACTCGCCCTTCGCCGACTGCAACCGCTCTCCCTGCGAATTCTTCGGCTTCCCCGGCGTGCCGATGGAGAACATCCGCAAACACGGAGCGATCCCCTTCTTCAGCTGGAGTTCCTCGGCGGCGACCCGCGACGACGTTCGCCAACCCGCCTTCCAGCTCCGCGACGTCCTCGCCGGCACCTACGACGCCTTCATCGAAAGCTTCGCCGAAAACGCGCGCGAATGGGGGCACCCCTTCTTCCTGCGCTTCGATTGGGAGATGAACGGCTTCTGGTTCCCCTGGGGCGACGGGGTCAACGGCAACATGGACGGTGAATTCGTCAAGACTTGGCGTCACGTCCACGACATTTTCACCCGCCTCGGCGCCAACAACGCGACCTGGGTCTGGTGCCCGAACATCGCCCTCGCCAAGCGGCTGCAGAACCTGCGCAAGTTCTGGCCCGGCGCCGCTTACGTCGACTGGACCTGCCTCGACGGCTTCAACTGGGGGGAGACGCCCCACTCCCCCGGCTGGCTCAGCTTCGACCACGTCTTCCGCTCGACCTACAAGCGGGTGCTGAAGATCGCTCCCAGCAAGCCGATGGCGATCGGCGAGACCGCCTCCGAAGAGCGCGGCGGTGACAAGGCCGCCTGGATCAAGAACGCGCTGAACGTCGTCCCGGCCCACTATTCGAAGGTGCGCGCGCTGATCTGGTTCGACGAAAAGAAACAGGCCCGGCACTGGCCGGTGGCGAGCTCGAAAGCCTCCCAGCGCGCCTTCAACAAGGCGATCAGCCGGCCGCTCTTCATGTCGAACTTCTACAGCAGCCAGCCGGCCGGCAAGATCTACCCGCCTTCGTGGACGCCGCCGCCTCCCGAAGCGATCCCAGTTGCGGCCGAAGCGATGCCCGCGGCAGCCGAAGCACCCTGACTGGGCCTAGCGGCCCCACCTTGACGTCTCCCCTACACTCCTAATTTCTGGGTAGGCGGACGAATATATGAGAGGAACGCGGGGACGATCTCGAGGGTCGATCACTGGCCCGCTCCTCCTCGCCTGCCTGCTCGCGCTCTCATCCCTCGCCCTGCCGGCGAGCGCACGCGCCCCGAAGCAGCGACAGCATCGCGAAAGGGCGCTTTTCGATCGCAGGGCGACCCCGCTCGATCGCCACAGAGCCGGACTCCATCGGCGCAGGGCCCTCACCCACCGGCGCGGTCCGGCGAGCGACGGAGGCGGCGCGATCGATCGAGAAAGCGCCGGAGCCGATTCGCTTCCGCCTCCCCCGCCCCGTCCGGAATTCGCCACGCCGGCAAGCCCGGCCGTCGGACAATCTGGCGGGCCATTGCCGGTCACGGCAGGAGTCACGCCACCCCCTGAAGCGAAAGATCCGGTGCCGGCCCCACCCACCGAAGCGGAAACATCCTCGCCCACCCTCTACTGGGGCGCATCGATCGGGGACCACCTGACCGGGACCCAGGCGCCGTGGGACATGGGCGCCGTCTCCAAATTCGAGGGACTGGTCGGCAAGTCGCTCTCGCTGGTCAACGTCTTCGTCCCCTTCGCCAACTGCTCTCCCACGCCCTGCTCCTTCTACGAGTTCGCCCCCGGAATGATGGAAGGCATCCGCGAACACGGAGCGATCCCCGTCTACAGCTGGAGCTCGCAGTCGATCCCCTCGCACCTCGAAGAGCCCGATTTCCAGCTCTCAGACGTGATCTCCGGCAGTTACGACTCCTACATCCGCACGTTCGCCGAAGACGCCCGCGACTGGGGCCATCCTTTCTTCCTCCGCTTCAACTGGGAGATGAACGGCGGCTGGTTTCCCTGGGCGGAGGGCGCCAACGGCAACCAGCAGGGCGAGTTCGTCGCCGCCTGGCGCCACGTCCACGACATCTTCGCTTCGGTCGGCGCCGCCAACGTCAACTGGGTCTGGTGCCCCAACGTCGACCCCGACGGCATCTTCCAGGGCCTCGGCCAGCTCTACCCGGGCGACGCATACGTCGACTGGACCTGCCTCGACGGCTACAACTGGGGGACCAACCCGGTCAAGCCCGACCGCTGGCGCAGCTTCGACGAGCTCTTCGGCTCGACCTACCGAGAGATCGCCGACACGATCGCGCCGACGAAGCCGATGTTGATCGGGGAGATGAGCTCGACCGAGGACGGCGGCTCGAAGGCGGGTTGGATCGCGGACACGCTGGCCAAAATCCCGGTCAACTACCCAAAGATCGGCGGCCTGCTCTGGTTCGACACCTACATCGAAGACATGGACTGGCCGATCGAGTCGTCGAGCACCGCGACGAGCGCCTTTGCCACGGGTATCGGGATCCCTGCCTACGCGGGCAACGACTACGCGGAGCTGGCCGGCAGCCCGATCCAGCCACCCTCCGGGTCCTAGGGTCGTCGAGCCCGCCCGCTAGCCGAGGCGCTCTTCCAGCACTTGCAGCTGCTGGTTCAGCTCCGCCGGCAGCCGGTCGCCGAACTTGGCGAGGTGCTCCTTCAGCTGGGGTAGCTGCTGTCGCACCAGGTCCTCGTCGACGGTAAGCAGCTCGCGCATCGCCTCGCCGCTTATCGCCAGCCCCTCGGTGTTGATCGCGCCCTCTGCCGGCAGCAGGCCGATCGGCGTCTCGACCGCCTCAGCCGATCCCTCGCAGCGCCGGAAGACCCACTCGAGCACGCGGCTGTTCTCGCCGAAGCCGGGCCAGAGGAACTTGCCGTCGACATCCTTGCGGAACCAGTTGACGTAGAAGATCCGCGGCAGCTGCGCGCCCTCGCGTTCCCCGGCCTTCAGCCAGTGGGCGAAGTAGTCCGCCATGTTGTAGCCGCAGAAGGGCAGCATTGCCATCGGGTCGAAACGCAGTTCGCCGACGTTGCCCGCCGCGGCGGCGGTCTTCTCCGAGGACATCGTGGCGCCGAGGAAGACGCCGTGCTCCCAATCGAAGGCCTCGTGGACCAGCGGCACGACGCTGGCGCGGCGACCGCCGAACAGGAAGGCGTCGATCGGCACGCCGGCCGGGTCCTCCCACTCGGGCGCGATCGTCGGGCACTGCGACGCAGGGGTGGTGAAGCGCGCGTTGGGGTGGGACGAGGGCGCCTCGGACTCCGGCGTCCAGTCGTTGCCGTGCCAGTCGATCAGGTGCGCGGGGGGCTCTGAGGTCATCCCCTCCCACCAGACGTCGCCGTCGTCGGTTTTGGCGCAGTTGGTGAAGATCGAGTTGCCCTCGATCGTGCGCATCGCGTTCGGGTTGGTGCCCTCGCCGGTGCCCGGCGCTACCCCGAAGAAGCCGGCCTCGGGGTTGACCGCGTAGAGGCGACCGTCCTCGCCGAACTTCATCCAGGCGATGTCGTCGCCGACCGTCTCGACCTTCCATCCTGGCAGGGTCGGGATCAGCATCGCCAGGTTGGTCTTGCCGCAGGCGGACGGGAACGCCCCGGTGACGTACTTGACGCCGCCCTCGGGCGAGGTCAGCTTGAGGATCAACATGTGCTCGGCGAGCCAGCCCTCGTCGCGCGCCATTGCCGAGGCGATACGCAGCGCGAAGCACTTCTTGCCGAGCAGGGCGTTGCCGCCGTAGCCGGAGCCGTAGGACCAGATCTCGCGCGTATCGGGATAGTGAACGATGTACTTGTTGTCCTTGTTGCAGGGCCAGGGGACGTCTTCGATCCCTTCCACCAGCGGCATGCCGACCGAGTGCACGCAGGGCACAAACTCGCCGTCGGTGCCGAGCGCCTCGAGCGCGGCGGCGCCCATGCGGGTCATGATCCGCATCGAGGCGGCGACGTAGGGGGAGTCGGTCAGCTGCACGCCGATGTGGGAGATCGACGAGCCGAGCGGGCCCATCGAAAAGGGCACCACGTACATCTTGCGACCGACCATGCAGCCCTGGAAGAGGCCGTTCAGCGTCGCGCGCATCTCGGCCGGATCGCGCCAGTTGTTGGTCGGGCCGGCGTCCTCCTCGGCCTCGGAGCAGATGAAGGTGCGGTCTTCGACCCGGGCGACGTCGGCGGGGTCGGAGAGGGCGAGGTACGAGTTGGGGCGCTTGGCTTCGGAGAGGCGCTCGAAGGTGCCAGCGTCGACCAGGGTCTGGGCGAGGCGGTCGTACTCCTCAGCCGAGCCGTCGCACCAGGAGACGGAGTCGGGCTGGGTCAGGTCTGCGATCTCCCCGACCCAGTCGAGGAGCTTTGCGTGCGTGGTCGGCGCTTCGGCCGCGATGGTTTGGCTCATCCGCGGGACTTTATTCATTGGCCGGACGGAGATCGATCACACTTACGTCTGCATCGTCGTTGCGAATCTTCAGCGTTACCGCTTGTTCCTCGCCTTTTTGCAGCTTGACGCTGCATTGGAAGGTCGCTCCTTTTTCGACCTTGACGTCGGATGGACAGTCGACGGAGGAGACCTTCTGCTGGAGCGTTTTGGACAGGCTCGCCTGCAGCTGTTCCTCGGTCTTGCTGGTGTCGATCACCGTTTCGCCGCAGCCCGACACGAGCACGGCGGTCGCGAGCAGCCCGAGCGCGAGGCCCAGGCATTTGGACAAGCTCATCCTCTCCCTTTCGACGGGGAACACCTCCTTGGAGTATCCCAAGAGGGCCGGGTGCCCCCTCCCATACGCTCTTGGATAGGGTTTCGCGCCGCGATGAGGTTCTTCGAGTTCGAGGCACGACAGATCGTCGAGTTGGCCGGAATCCCGGTCACTAAGTATGGCTTCTGCACCAGCGCCGAGGAGGCGCGCGCGGTTGCGGAGGAGATCGGCGGCTCTGTCGTGATCAAGTCGCAGGTGTTGAGCGGCGGGCGGATGAAGGCGGGCGGGGTCAAGTTCGCCGACACGCCGGACGAGGCAGCCGAGCACGCCGAGGCGATCCTGAAGCTCGAGATCAACGGGCATATGCCGCGCGGGGTCCTGGTCGATCCGAAAGCCGAGATCAAGCAGGAGTACTACGCCGGGGTCGTCTGGGACGGCACCGCGAAGAAACCGCTGATGCTGTTCAGCGACATGGGAGGGATCGACATCGAGGAGGTCGCCGAGGCCCATCCCGACCACGTCGGCCGCGGCCACGTCACCAACCTGATGCCGATCCCCGACTTCGAGGCGAAGCAGGTGATCGCCGCCACCGGCGTCACCGGTTCGCAGCTGAACCGGGCGACGCCGATCCTCGCCCGCCTCGCCCGCCTCTTCCGCGACAACGACATGACCTTGGCCGAGATCAACCCCCTGGCCGAGCTGACCGACGGCAGCTTCGTCGCCCTCGATGCCCACATGGAGATGGAGGACGAGGCCGTCGGCCGCCAGAAGGGCCTCTTGCGCAAGCAGCTGGAGATCGCCGAGGAAGACACCCGCGAGACCTATGAGCCCTCCGCTTTCGAGCGCAACGTCGCCGCGATCGACGCGGCCGATCACCGCGGCGTGATCCAAGGCAAGGACCACGGCTTCGAGGGCAACCTCGGCCTCGTGATCGGCGCCGGGGGCGGCTCTCTGACCCTGACCGACGCGGTGCGCAGCCAGGGTGGCAAGCCGGCCAACTACTCCGAGATCGGCGGCAACCCCTCGGTCGCCAAGGCCTGCGGCCTGGCCAAGGAGGTGCTGGAAAAGGACGGCGTCGAGAAGATTGCCGTGATGATGTCGATCGTCTCCAACACCCGCGTCGACATCGTCGCCCGCGGCGTGATCAAGGCCTGCCTGGAACTCGGCAAGGACCCCGGCGAGACGATCGCGATCTTCCGCATCCCCGGCGCCTGGGAGGACGAGGGCTTCAAGATCCTCGAGCGCTACGGGGTCGAGTACTGCGACCGCTCCGTATCGATGTGGGAGGCGGCGGGCCGCGCCGTCGCCAAGATCCAAGGGGCCCCGGCCTGATGTCGCATTTCCCTTCGCTATCCGGCGGAAACTGCGACACCGGCGACCCGCATTCGCCGTTGCGCTCTTGCGGTCGCACCTCCCTCCGGTATGCGGAGGAAAGTACGACACCTGGGGGGAGGTGGGACGCGTGAGCATCCTGCTCTCCAAGGAGACGACTTTCATCGTCCAGGGCATCACCGGGCGCGAGGCGGTCAACCTGACCAGGGAGTGCCTCGACTACGGCTCCAAGGTCGTCGGCGGCGTCACCCCCGGCCGCAAGGGCCGCGAGGTGCATGGGGTGCCGGTCTTCGACACGGTCGCCCAAGCAGTCGAGAACCACGGCGGCCCGATCGACGGCTCGGTCGTCACCGTCCCCCCCGCCTTCACCAAGGACGCCGTCTTCGAGGCGATCCTCAACGGGATCGAGCTGATCGTGATCGTCACCGAGCGGATTCCGCGCCGCGACGTCGCCCAGATGGTCGAGTTGGCAAACATGGAGGGCGCCCGGATCATCGGTCCAAACTGCCTCAGCCTGATCGTCCCCGAGGTCTGCAAGATGGGCGGCATCGGCGGCCCGGCGACAGACGCGGCCAAGGCCTACGCGCCCGGTCCGGTCGGCGTGATGAGCCGTTCGGGCGGCATGACCACCGAGATCTCCTCCTCGCTGACCCAGGCCGGCCTCGGCGTCTCCACCGCCGTCTCGATCGGCGGCGACGCAATCATCGGCTCCACCTACGCCGAGCTGATGCCCTACTTCGAGGCCGACGAGCAGACCCGGGCGATCGTGATCTACACCGAGCCCGGCGGCCGCATGGAGGCACAGCTCTCCGCCTGGGTGAAGGACAACGACTCGCGCCTGCCGATCGTCGCCTTCATGGCCGGAAAGTTCATGGACGACGAGGAGATGAAGGGGATGAGCTTCGGCCACGCCGGCACGATCGTCGAGGGTGTTGAGGACACCGCGACCGAGAAGATCGCTCGCCTCGAAGCGGCGGGCATCCGCGTGGTCGAGCGAATCGATGAGATTCCCGACGCGGTCAAGGAGAAGCTGGGGGTAACAGCCTGATGGCTGAGGCGTTGAACAAGGTCTTCATCGACGTCGAGGTCGACGCCTCGGTCGCCGGCGACGCCGAGCTGGCCCGGAAGCTGGAGGAAGTCTGCCCCGTCGACATCTTCAAGGCGACCGATTCCGGCCTCGAAATCGTCGCCGAGAACCTCGACGAGTGCGTGCTCTGCCGCCTCTGCATCGAAGCGGCGCCGCCCGGCAGCGTCCGGGTCAAGAAGCTCTACGCCGGCAGCGAGCTCTCCTAGCTCGCAGCCGGCGCCGACAGCATCCCAAGCGCTTCCTCTCGCAGGCGGTCCGGGATGACCACCATCGAGCGCAGTTGCTCGAGCAGGTCGCGGTCGCCCTCGATCTCCGCCGCCCCCTCGCCCTCCACGCCGAGCAGGGTCGCGATCACCTCCATCGGCGCGCCGGCGAGCTTGAGGTCGGCCCGCGCCGGAGCACCCCGCGTGACGGCGATCCAGCCGTCCTCCTCAAAACGCAGCTCGTAGGCCTCGCCGCTGCTGCGCAGACCAAGAACAGCCCGGAAGTCGTCCGGCGGGCGCAGGATCACCCGCAGCGCGTTGGGGAGCGAGGACGGCGCCAGGTCGATCACGTCCTCGAGCTTCTGCAGCCCCATGCCCCAACGGCCCAGCTCTATCATCGGGGCTTCCAGGCCGCGACCCAGCTCGGTCAGCTCGTAGACGCTGGTCGAGGCGGGCGGATCGAGCTCGCGGCGCTCGACGATCCCGTGTCGCTCGAGGTCGCGCAAGCGCTTGGTGAGGACGTCGGTGGGCGCGCCGCCGACCGATCGGGCCAGCGCCGAGAAGCGCAGCGGCCCCAGCGAGAGCTCACGCACGATCAGCATCGTCCAGCGCTCGCCGATGCGGTCGAGCGCGCAGGCGAGGCTGCACGATTGCCCGTATTCCCGCGGAGTCATTGGAACGATAATAACAGCGTAATTTGAAGTTCAAAGTTGTTGCTTTGAATTCTGGTACAGTCTCGCGCCGTGCCGGTCTCACGTCCCGTCCCCGCCAGGCGTTGCTAACGCCATGACCCGGATCGCCAACCTCACCTGGAAGCACCCGAAGCTGGTCCTGATCGCGGTCGGCGCCTTTGCCCTGTTCGCCGTCGCGGTCGGACACGACGTCGAGCACCACCTGCAGGCGGCGGGCTTCACCGACCCCAGCTCCGAGAGCGAGCAGGCGACTGGCCTCCTGCGCAACTCGCTCGGCTACGACCCCAACCCGGCGATCGTCCTCGTCGTCCGCGCCCCCGACGGCGGGCCGCTGAACCTGCGCAGCCCCGTCGTGCGGCGTGAGGTGAACCAGCTCAGCGGCGAAGTGTCGAAGGTCGAGTACGTCGGCCGGGTCCTCAACCCGCTGCGCAATCCGCGCGCCGGCGCCGAGCTGATCGCCAAGGACGGCGAATCGCTGGCGATCGCCGGTTACCTCTCGACCAACGACATCGAGGAGGCCGGGGGGATCGCCGCCGAACGGGTCAAGGCGCTGGCCGCGGCGAGCCCGCTCGACGTCGCCGAGGGCGGCTTCGCCCAGGGCTTCAACGAGACCAACGACCAGACCCGCAAAGACCTGACCAAGGCCGAGCTGATCGCCTTCCCGGTGCTGGCCCTGCTCTTGCTCTTCGTCTTCCGCGGGGTCGTCGCCGCCGGGATCCCGCTGCTGATCGGCGGCATCTCGATCGTCGGCACCCTGCTCGTGCTCCGGATCATGTCGGGCTTCGTCGACACCTCGCTCTTCGCGCTCAACATCGCCACCGGGCTCAGCCTCGGCCTCGCCGTCGACTACGCACTGCTGATGGTCTCGCGCTACCGCGAGGAGGTGGACGCCGATGGCGCGACGCGTGAGGCGCACCTGCGCACCGTCGTCACGGCGGGACGCACGGCCGTCTTCTCGGGGCTAACCGTGGCCGCCGCGATGGCCGCGTTGATCTTCATGCCCCAGCGCTTCCTCTACTCGATGGCGGTTGCCGGCGCCTCGGTCGCGGTGCTCTCCTCGCTGATCGCGATCCTCGTCGTCCCCTCCCTGCTCGCCCTGCTCGGCACCCGCATCGACGCGCTTTCGATCCGCCGCGGTCCGGCGGTCTCGGACACCTCCGACGGTTGGTACAGGCTGGCGCGTGGCGTGATGCGGCGCCCGCTAGCCGTCGCCCTGGGCAGCGGTGCCCTGCTCCTAGCCGCGGCGGCGCCGCTGCTCTGGACGACCCTGACCGGCCCGAGCGCCGAAGCGGTGCCGCCGGGGCAGCCCTCCTACAACGCCTACCGCTACCTCGAAGCGCACTACCCGCGCGACGTCACCGAGGCGGTCACGGTCGCGGTCGACGGCGATGCCGGTCCCGCCCAGCTCGCCGCCTTCCATCGTCGGATCGAGTCGGTCGGCGACGTGGTCCGCGGCACCCCCTTCCTGCGCGCCCCCGGCAACGTCGCCTACGCCAATTTCGCCCTCTCCCAGCCCGCCCTTTCGAACGCCTCGCAGGACGCGGTGCGCGAGATCCGCGACCTCGATCCACCCGGAGCGTCGACCACGCTCGTCTCCGGCAACTCGGCCCGCTTCATCGACCAGAAGCAGAGCCTGCTCGAGCACGCGCCGCTGGTGGTGGCGATCATCGCCCTGACCACGGTGATCGTCCTCTTCCTGCTCACCGGCTCGGTGCTGCTGCCGCTGAAGACGCTGCTGATGAACTCGCTGACCCTGGGCGCCACGCTCGGCATCCTCGTCCTCGCCTTCCAGGCCGGCTGGCTCGACGCCCCGCTCGACTACACCGGGCCGGCGGCGATCGAGGTGACCAGCCTGGTCTTCCTCTTCGCCGTCATCTTCGGCCTCGCCACCGACTACGCGGTGCTGGTGATGGCGCGGATCAAGGAACGCCACGACCTCGGCGACTCCAACGAGGAGGCGGTTGCAGTGGGCATCGGCCGCACCGGCCGCGTGATCACCGCCGCCGCGCTGGCGATCGCCGTCGTCTTCCTCGCCTTCGGCGTCAGCACCGTCTTCTTCGTCAAGCAGATCGCGATCGGCATGGCCTTCGGCGTGATGATCGACGCCACAATCGTCCGCGCCCTGCTCGTCCCTTCGCTGATGCGCCTCTTCGGCGAGTGGAACTGGTGGGCGCCGAAACCGCTTCGCCGCATCTACGTGCGGTTCGGATTCTCCGAGGCGTAGATTCGATCCCCTGCCCAACGGGCGGGGATGGGTGGGATGGTGGGTGTGCCCCTGCGGGAATTGATGTCGCACGCCCGCTTTGCGGGCTTAGCGACAATTAGGGAGCCCGGCTTCGCCGGGCTTAGAAACACGAGTGCAGCGGCCGCCTGCGGCGACATTCCCGCAGGGGCACACCCACCATCCCTCTCAACAGCCACTCGAGCTTCGGAGCTTTTCGGCTCGAAGCGGGAGCGCCCCCCCCGAGGGGAACCTATGCGAGCTTTGAGGAGCTTCGTGGCCGTCCGAGCAGCTTGGTTTGTCCCGTGGCGGCGCGGCGAGGGAGCCGGGCGTCCTGTGGGGAATGTCGCCGAAGGCGGCCGCTGCACTCGTGATCATGGGCGCGGCGCAGCCGCGCTCTTCGATTGTCGCTAAGCGCCGCAGGCGCGTGCGACATCAATTCCCCACAGGACGCCCGGCTCCCTCGCCGGGTCACCCAGGCCACCCCCAACGCCCCCCGGTCCCCACGTGCGATCGATCACATTACGCATATATAAATTTATATCCGGGTAACGTTGTCGTCGATGGCTGCAACGCCGACACGCTCGCGCCTCTCCAAGGCCGACCGGATGGAGCAGGCGCTCCTCGCCGCCCACGACCTCTTCGCCGAGCGCGGCTATGCGGCGGTGACGATGGATGAGGTCGCCGCCGCCGTCGGCGTCACCAAGCCCCTCCTCTATAACTACTTCGGCAACAAGGAGCGCCTCTACATCGCCTGCATGAAGCGGGCGGGCGACGCGCTCGTGGCGACGATCCTGGAGACGGTCGGCGACACGACCAACCCCGGCGACGCGCTCAACGAGGGCCTGCGCGCCTTCTTCGCCTTCCTCGACGCCGACCGCGCCGCCTGGGCGGTTCTGTTCGACGAGACCCTGCCCCACAGCGGCGAGCTCGCCGACGGGGTCGCCGCCTACCGCGGCCGCCTGATCGACCTGGTCTCCGAATCGCTGCTTGCCCAACTCCCGGCCAAGCAGCGCGCGGCCGCCCGCATCGAAGTCGAGGCCCTCTCAACCGCCCTGCTCGGCGCCGCCGAGGCGCTGGCGCGCTGGTGGCTGCGCAGCGAAGCGACCAGCGCGCAGGAGGCGGCCGAGCTCCTGATCGCCACCGTCGAGCCGGGCCTGCGCCTGCGCTCCACCCCATCTGCCAACTCGACACGACCGAAACCGAAAGGTGGAGCAGTTGACCGATAAGCCACGCCGCGTCGCCGTGATCGGCGGCAACCGGATCCCCTTCGCCCGCTCGGACTCCGTCTACTCGAGCGCCTCCAACCAGGACATGCTCACCGCCGCCCTCGACGGCCTCGTCGCCCGCTACTCACTCGAGGGCGAGAGGCTCGGCGAGGTCGCCGGCGGCGCCGTGCTCAAGCACTCGCGCGACCGCGACCTCACCCGCGAGAGCGTGCTCGGCACGCGCCTGGCGCCGGAGACCCCCGCCTACGACGTCCAGCAGGCCTGCGGCACCGGGCTGGAGACGACGATCCTGGTCGCCAACAAGATCGCCCTCGGCCAGATCGACGCCGGCATCGCCTGCGGCGCCGACACCACCTCCGACGCCCCGATCGCCCTCAACGAAGAGCTGCGCGAGACCCTGCTCGAGGCCAACCGCCAGCGCTCGACGACCGGCAAGCTGCGCGCCCTGACCGGGTTCCGCCCCCAGCACGTGATCCCGGCGATCCCGCGCAACGAGGAGCCGCGCACCGGCCTCTCGATGGGCGAGCACTGCGCGATCATGGCCAGCGAGTGGGAGATCGGCCGCGCCGATCAGGACGAGCTCGCGGTCGCCAGCCACCACAAACTCGCCGCCGCCTACGAGCGCGGCTTCTTCGACGACCTGCTCACCCCCTACCTCGGGCTCGAGCGCGACCAGAACCTGCGCCCGGACTCTTCGACCGAGAAGCTGGCGAAGCTGAAGCCGGTCTTCGGCGGGCCGGAGGGGACGATGACCGCGGCCAACTCGACGCCTCTCTCCGACGGCGCCTCGGCGGTGC
>JASLIG010000018.1 GCA_030152805.1 Solirubrobacterales bacterium | reverse complement strand
CCGCGCCTTCCGCGGCCACATCGGGCCCGAGGCCAAGGACCACCAGGGCGTCGAGGTGCCCGAAGTGGCCGCGGAAGGCGCGGATCGTGGCGAAGCTGAGCAGCAGCAGGCCGACGAAGACGTGGGCGCCGTGCAGGCCGGTGAGGCCGTAGAAGATCGAGCCGAAGGAGAGATCGCGGGCACTGAAGCCGAGGTGGACGTACTCGTTGATCTGGATGAAGAGGAAGGTCGCGCCCAGCATCCAGGTGAGGACGAGGCCGAGCTTCATCCCCTGGCGGTTGCCGCGGCGAATCGACTCCAGCGCGTAGTGGATCGTAAAGCTGGAGGAGACGAGGATCGCCGTGTTGACGCCGGCGACGGCAACCGGAAGTTCGTAGGGGTGGGGCGGCCAGGCGGGCGGGTTGACGACGACGCGGAGGAAGAAATAGGAGGCGAAGAAGGCGCCGAACAGCATCACCTCGGAGACGATGAAAAGCAGGATCCCCAGCGTCTGGCGGTCGATCCGCGAGCTCTGGTGCGCCTCGGGCGGCCCGTGGTGCTCCTCGTGGGCGTGGCCCACGGCGACGGTTGCGCTCTCCATCAGCCCGTCTCCTCTCCCTCGGCAACCGCGGCGGCGACGGCCGCCGCTGGACGCCCGACCTCGAGGTGCTCGACCGGCTTCTCGGTGATCTCGCGGACCCTGCCGATCAGGTCGTCCTCGAGCCAGCGCGAGGTCTCGCCGGCGAAGGTGGAGATCAGCACCTCGTCGACGCTGTAGTGCTCGATCGCGTTCTGCACCGCGTGGAAGGGGTCGGGGCTCATCGGCTGGCCGGTGGCGTCGACATCGGCTCGGTAGAGCTCGGCCAGGGTCGAGGCGAGGTCGCGAACGATCTCCGGCTCGGTCACGTCCTCGGTCCGCGGGCAGATGATCGTGTAGCGGTGCGGGTGCCCGGCGGCGCGCTCCTTGAGCCGGCTGACCAGGTCCGGGGCCGCGACCGTCTGGCTCGCGACCACCAGCGTGTGGCTCTTCTCCCAGCTGACCGAGTCGTCCGAGATCCGCACCGGAATGTGGGTCACTGGAATCTCGGGTTCGAAGCGCGACTCGGCCCAGGAGACGAGGTCCTTGCGGAAAAAGCCAAAACGCGTGCCCTCGGCGCAGGAGAGGAGGATCTCGCCCGGTTCGTGGGCGCGCACCGCATCGTCGAGCGCCAGCGAAGGCTCCGGGTCCATCACCTCGCCGACCGACTCGATCCCGTATTCGGAGAGCACCGACATCGTCACCTCGACTCGGGCCCGAGCGGCGTCGCGCAGCTCGCCCGAATCGATCAGCTGGCCGACCGCCGGCTGGTTCTGGGGCGCAGCGACCGCCACGAACGGAACCTGCTCGGCCCGCTCTTTCACGGCCCCCAGCAGCTTGCGCCCCCCCGCGACCTCGTTGAGGAAGACGAGCAGCGGCTTGCCCTCGGCCGCGCTCACGTCGAGCCCACCGGGGCGGCCGGCTGTGGCGCGGGCGCCTCGGCACCTTCGCCGGCCATGATCGCGTGCCGGGCCCCCGGCACGCCGAACTCGTAGGGCCCGCCGACCACGCGCGGGATCTCGTCGAAGTTGAAGATCGGCGGCGGCGAGGAGACCTGCCACTCGATCGTCTTCGCTCTCCAGGGGTTGGCCTCGGCCCGCGGCCCGAAGCGCCAGCTGACGACCATGTTGTAAAGGAAGACGAGCTGGCAGGCGCCGAGGATGAAGGCGCCGCAGCTGATCAGCAGGTTCCACTCGCCGAACTGGGTTGCGTAGTCGGCGACGCGCCGCGGCATCCCGTCCATGCCGACCCAGTGCATCGGGATGAAGGTGACCCAGGTGCCGAAGAGCGTGCCCCAGAAGTGGACCCGGCCGAGCTTCTCGTCGTACATCCTCCCGGTCATCTTCGGGAACCAGTGATAGATCCCGGCGAAGATCGTGAAGACGGAGCCGCCGAAGAGCACGAAGTGGATGTGGGCGACGATGAAGTAGGTGTCGGAGACGTGGATATCGATCGGCACCATGCCCAGCATCACGCCACTGATGCCGCCGATCGTGAAGGTGACGATGAAGGCGAGCGCGAACAGCATCGCGGTCGAGTAGGTGTGGATCTTGCCGAAGTAGAGCGTGCCCAGCCAGGAGAAGATCTTGATCCCGGTCGGCACCGCGATCAGCAGCGTGGTGATCATCATCGGCACGCGCAGCCAGCTGAACATGCCGGCGACGAACATGTGGTGCGCCCAGACCGAGTAGCTGAGCACGACGATGCCGATCAGCGCCAGCGCCATCAGCCGGTAGCCGAAGATCGGCTTGCGGGCGTGGGTGGAGATGACCTCGCTGATGATCCCGAAGCCGGGCAGCATCATGATGTAGACGGCCGGGTGCGAGTAGAACCAGAAGATGTGCTGATAGCTGACCACGTCGCCGCCACCGGCGAACTGGAAGAAGTTGGTGTGCAGGGCGCGGTCGAAGAGGACCATGAACTGGGCGCCGGCGATGAAGGGCGTCGCGGCGACGACCAGCAGCGAGGTCGAGAGATTGGCCCAGACCAGCAGCGGCATGCGCCAGAAGGTCATCCCGGGCGCCCGCATCGTGATGATCGTGACCAGGAAGTTGAGCGCGGTGGCGATCGAGGAGGCGCCGGCGAACTGGACGCCCAGATTGAAGAAGGACTGGCCCAGCGGAGCGCCGGTCGAGAGCGGCGCGTAGCCGGTCCAGCCGGCGTCGAAGGCGCCACCCGGGGCGAGGAAGCTGCCGATGAAGAGCAGCCCTGCCAGCGGCAGCATCCAGAAGCTGAGCGCGTTCAGCCGCGGGAAGGCCATGTCGGGGGCGCCGATCATCAGCGGCAGCACGTAGTTGGCGATGCCGGCGAAGACCGGGATCACGAAGACGAAGATCATCAGCACGGCGTGGGTTGAGAAGAGGCTGTTGTAGGTGGCGGCGTCGACGATCTGGGTACCGGGCTGGGCCAGCTCGGCGCGGATCAGCATCGCCATCAGGCCACCCACGAAGAAGAAGAAGAAGGTGGTGCAGATGTACTGGATGCCGATCACCTTGTGATCGGTGTTGAAGCGGAAGTAGTCCTTCCAGCTCTTGGCGCCGTGCTGGGAGTGGTCCTCTGGGATCGTCGGCATGCCGGCGGCCCAGCGCAGCCAGTAGTCGAAGCAGCCGAAACCCGCCAGGAAGCCGAGCGGGCCGGTGATCAGAGGCACCACGATCTGGGGGTAGCCGGTCTGCTCGGTCTGGTAGGCGGGCAGTCCCGAGGCCTTGCGCAGGGCGACCACGAGGGCGAAGCCGAAGGCAGCGCCCAGAATCGCCCCCAGCGCCCCGCGAATCCATCCCGGTTGCTTGATCGCAGCGACCATCAGCAGGCCTCCATTATGCCCCTCCGGCGCCGACGGGCACCGGGTTGGTCTCGGTGTCTTGGACGATCGACTCCATCAGCGGCGACGGGATTTTCGCCTGCAATCCGGCGACCCATTTGCGGAAGTCGGCCGGGGTTTCGACGACCACCTTGGCCCGCATCGTTGAGTGGCCGAAGCCGCAGAGCTCGGTGCAGATCAGCTGGTAGGTGCCGAGCTTGTCGGGCGTGACGATGGCCGTTGTCGTGATCCCGGGCACGTTGTCCTTCTTGATCCGCCACTCGGGCACCCAGAAGGAGTGGATCACGTCTTGGGCGTGCATCTTGAACTGGACCTGGCGATCGAGCGGCACGTGCAGCTCGCCCTCCGACCAGGCGTTGTCCTTGCCCGGATAGCCGAAGCTCCAGGCGTACTGCTGGGAGAAGACGTCGACGGTGAGCGGGTTGTCGGCCGGGCTTTCGATGTCGCTGAGCACGGACCAGCTGTAGCCGGCGCCGAAGAGCACGATGATCGTCGGGATCACGGTCCAGGCCACCTCGAGGCGGGTGTTGCCGTGGATCGGCTCGCCGTCGGATTCGTCGCCCGGCTTGGCTTTGAATTTCCACAGCGCGTAGAAGAGCATCACCATCACCAGCGAGAAGACGAAGGACGAGAGGACGATCATCACGTTGAGCAGATCGTCGATCTTGGGTGCCGCCGTCGAGGCCGCCTGGCCGTCCCAGTTGATCGAGACCATCACGGCCGAGATCGCCGCCGTCAGCGCAATCGTGGCGGCGAGCATCTTCGCTATCGGGAGGCGGCCCATCATCGGCGGGGGCGCATTCTATGCATCCGGCAGACGGTCAAGCTCGCCCCGTGAAGCGGCGATCACCCCCCGGGCAACGCCCTCCCAGCTCCAGAGCCGCCGGGCGGTCTCGACCAAGCTCTCCCGCGCCCGCACCCGCTCCTCCTCAGGCAGCCCCAGCCATCCGTTCAACCGCTCTGCAATGCCCTCCACTGCGCCCTTCTCCACGGGAAAGGACGTCATCTCCCCCACCTCCACGGGCAGCGTCGCTTGCAGCTGCCGTGAGACCTCGAGCATTCCCGAGTGCCCCGCCGACACCGGCAATGCCCCACAGGCCGCCGCCTCCGCCGCGACCATTCCGAAGGCCTCCGGGAACGTGCTCGGCATCACCAGCGCTTCCGCATCCGGCAGCAACTCCGCCACCTCATCGTGCTCCAGCCGCCCGATGAACTCGACCGAACCCGTCGCATCCTGGGCGGCTTGCATGTAGCCGGCCGGCGGCTCCGCCAGGAACGCAGACAGGATCGGCAGCGGCTTCTCCTCGCCGCCCTCGATGCTCCAACCCGCCAGCGCGACCTCCCGCGCATCGCTGATATCTCCCCGCTCCAAAGCCGCCAGCAGCCGCCGCAGGCCCCCCTCGTACTCCCCGAACCCGGCGATTTCGAGAATTGCATCCGGGTTCTCGCGCTTTACCAGCGGCCACGCAGCCAAGAGCAGATCCACGCCCTTGGAGACGATCAGCTTCCCTACGAAGACGACCTTCTGAGGTCGCGACGGGCCCTGCGGCCGAAACGCCTCCGTGTCAACTCCTGGCGGTCCTAGACGGGTCTTGTCGCGGAGACCTTCGACTTCTGGCAGTGCCGCCCAGAGCGACTCGGCGGTATGTCGGGATCCGACCAGCACGCCCGAGGCGGCTTCCATGCCCTCCCGGGCGTAAGGCAAGAACCGCGGATGTGGCTTGACCGTGTACTCGAGCGCCGAGCCGTGGATCTTGGCGGCGAAGGGGCCGACGTCGGCCCGAGCGAGGATCGCCGGCCCCATGACCAGGTGATTGGCGAGCCCCGCATCGATGCCGCCGGACCGTTCAGCGACGTCGCGCACAGCCGCGACGTTGGACTCGATGTAGCGGTCGAGCTCCTCGTCGCTCAGCTCGGGAAAGGCCTTGACCTCGAAGCCCTCGTAGGGATCCTTGACATAGACGGGCAGCAGACCGTGAATGTCGGGGTTGTGGATCTCGACCCCCTCGATCTTCGTCTCGCGGTCTTGGCAGAGCAGGTGGACCTCGTGGCCGAGCTTGGCCAGGGCACGCGCCAGGTTGGCGTTGTAGATGTTGCTGCCGGTGCCGCGCAGCATGTAGCCGTGGAAGATCAGAAAACGCATCGGGACCGCGCAAGCTATTAGTCTTCGCCGCCGTGAACTCGAAGCAGCTCTACCGGATGCGCGCCCCGGCCTCTGGCCGCGAGGCGCTCGCCCACGCCGAGCCGGGCCAGGTCTACCTCGACCGGGAGACCGGCGAGGAGATGGAGCCCGTGGCGGCGGTACTGCCGCTCGCCCCCTCCGCCTCCGCCCTGCCCCGCACGCCGGAGAACCTGCGCGCCTGCCGCCGCTGCGACCAACTGATCGGCCTGGACGTCAGCGACTGCCCTTACTGCGGGCTGCGCCAGGAAGCGCTTTAACCCGGCGGGAGCTGACGGCCACTAACCCAAACGCGCGATGAGTTCATCGCCGACGCCCGCGCGCCAGAAGCTTCGCGAGCCTCGACGCGGCGACGTCCTTGAAGCTTCCGTAATTTGAGGCCGTGGGGGTCAGCCCGGTGCGCCGGGCCTCGCCATGCCTCCGCCTTACGGTTTCTTGACCAACGTCGCCGTGTAGAGCAGGCGCGCGTTGGAGTAGAAGCAGCCGTAGGTCTTTACCTTGCCCACACCTTGCTGCGGATGCCCACCCTGGATGTCTTCCTTGGAGGCGCAGTGGTCTTCGACGCGGCTGCCGCGCCAGGTGTCTTCTTCGGAGACGTTGAAGGCGAACATCGGCGCCCAGGTCGGCACGGTGAGGGCGACGACCTGGCCGCGCAGCACCGAGAGCGGGTGCTCGAGGGCGAAGATCGGCGTGCCGCCGAAGTAGGGGTTCAGCACCTCCAGCGGGCTCTGCCGCACGAGCGTGTATTTCGGCGGTTTCGATTCGTCGACCGGGCGCAGGATGCCGATCCGCGCCTGCGAGGGCTTGCCGAGGAATTCGTCGAAGAAGCCGACCTCGTTGGTGGTCGTTTTGGTGTCGGCGCGCGAGGGACGGGCAAGGGTTATCGACCAGGCGACGATCTTGCCGTCGAAGGGCACTTCGTAAGGCTGGTCGACCCCGCCGGCCTTGACCTGGTAGCCGGTGACGTGGCCCTCGACCCGGCAGGGGACCACCTCGACGTTGTTGACGATTTTGCCCGGGCAGGAGGGCGGCGGCGTGGTCGCCGTCTTGCCGAGCACGACGACGCCCAGCGGCGCCGAGGTCGCGGCACCGGGCCAGGCGGCGACGATCAGTGCCCCGAGCGCGCAGGCAAAAGCCGCCGCCAGCGGCGCCCGTGAGCCCTCGATCCTCTTTTTCGCTGCTTCTCGCACGATCTGACGCTGCAAACCCAGCCACCTGGCAAGGGTTGCGGGCACGATTCTGCCGGCCGCACCGGAGCGATGCCGGTTCCGTGTGCGCTTTGCACGATCCCGGCCAGGCGGCCTCGGTAGGGTCAGGCCGATGCCGGCAATCGTCGTTGAGGGCCTCGAGCGCAGCTTCGACGAGGTCCTCGCCGTTCAGGGAGTGGACCTCGAAGTCGACGAGGGCGAAATCTACGGCTTCCTCGGTCCCAACGGGGCGGGCAAGACCACGACGGTGCGGATGCTGACCACGCTGCTGCTGCCGACCGGCGGGCGGGCCACCGTGGCGGGCCACGACGTGGTCAAGCAGGCGCGCGCCGTGCGCGCCTCGATCGGCGTCGCCCTGCAGGAGGCGGCGCTGGATCCGCTGATGACGGGACGCGAGCTGATCCGCCTGCAGGCGACCCTGCAGGGGCTGCCCAGCGCCGAAGGCAAGCAGCGCGCCGACGACCTGCTCGAACGGGTCGACCTCGCCGGCGCCGCCGACCGTCGCGTCGGCACCTACTCGGGCGGGATGCAGCGGCGGCTGGACCTGGCCGCGGCGCTGGTCCACGAGCCGCGCGTGCTCTTCCTCGACGAGCCGACCACGGGCCTCGACCCGGTCAGCCGCAAGACGATCTGGGAGGAGGTGCGGGCGCTCAACGAGGAGGGCACGACCGTCTTCCTCACCACCCAGTACCTGGAGGAGGCCGACCAGCTCGCGGACCACGTCGCGATCATCGACAGCGGCAGGATCGTCGCCGGTGGAACGCCGGACTCGCTCAAGACAGAGATCGGCAACCCGCACATCCATCTGCAGCTGGCGGAGGGCTCGATCGCCAGAGCGGAGGAAGTCTGCGCAGGGCTGGGCAAGCTGCTGCCGCCGGTAGACGGCCGCACGGTGCTGGTCGAGGTCGAGAACGGCGCCGCCGACATCCCGCGCGTCGTGCGCGCCCTCGACGATGCCGGAATAGCGGTCGAGTCGCTTGAGCTGGTCCGCCCCACCCTCGACGACGTCTTCGTAGCCAAGACGGGTCATCACCTGGAGAAGGACGAGCAGGACGACTCCGCGCCGGAGCCGGTCGAGGCGTGAGCAACTTCGCCACCAATGCCAGGGTCGTGCGGGCGCTGGGAATGCGCTCGATCCGCCAGACCTTCCGCCGGCCGCAGCTGATGGCACCGATCGTCGTCTTTCCCACCCTGCTGCTGGCGATCCAGACCGGCGGGGCCGGCGGGGCGATCCACTTGGAAGGCTTCCCGCCGGTGCAGAGCTTCCTCCAGTTCATGCTGGCCGGAGCGATGATGCAGTCGCTGATGCTGGCCGGCAACAGTGGCGGCATCGCCCTCGCCGTCGACATCGAGATGGGCTTCACCGACCGCCTCTTCTCGGCGCCGATCCCGCGCTACACGATCGTGCTCGGCCGCCTCGCCGGCACGGCGGCGCTGGGCCTGTTCGCCTCGCTCTGGTTCCTCGCGATCGGGCTGATCTTCGGCGCCGAGATCCACAGCGGGGTAGCCGGCGCCCTAATCGCGATCTTGCTGGTCACGGCGACGGCGATGGCGGTCGGCGGTATCGGCGCCGCGATCGCGCTGCGCACGGGGAGCGCCAGCGTCGTGCAGGGACTCTTCCCGCTCGTCCTCGTCCTGCTCTTCCTCTCCTCCGCCTTCTTCCCCAACGAACTGATGATCCAGCCAGCCAGGGCGATCGCCGAATACAACCCGCTCAGCTTCGTCGTCGAAGGCATCCGCGGCCCGATCATCTCCGGAATCGACGCCTCGGAACTTGGGGAGGCGGTTGCGGCAATCGCCGCCATCGTCGTCGTGGGCCTGCTGCTCAGTGCCCGCGCCCTGCGACACCGGCTGCGGGTGGGCTGATGGAAACCACGGCGGCACTGCCGCAGTGGCGCGCCAACCTGGCGACGATCGGCGCCTTGATGTCACGGGCCAAGAACGAGCTGCTGCGGGTGCCGGGGGCGGCGATCCCGGGCGTGCTGGCGCCGACGATCTTCTTCCTCGGCCTCAACGGCGTCTTCGGCGCGCTGACCCAGCTCAACGGCTTCACCACGGGGACCTACGAGAGCTTCATCGTGCCGGTCAGCATGCTGCAGGGGGCCGGCTTCACCGGCGCCGCGGCCGGCGTCAACCTCGCCCGCGACATCGAGCAGGGCTGGGTCGACCGCCTGCTCGTTTCGCCCGCCCCGCGCTGGGTGCTCCTCGCCGGCACGGTGCTCTCCGCCAGCGCCCGAGCATTCATCCCGGCTACGTCCGTGCTCGTCATCGCCCTGGCGCTCGGCGCCGGCTGGCCGGGAATCGACGGCTTGCTGGTGACCTATTTCATGGTCGCCGCGATGGCCGCCGTCGCCGCCTGCTGGGGCTCGGGCCTGGCACTGCGCTTCAAGAGCCAGTCGGCGGCGCCGCTGATGCAGGCCGGCATGATGGCCCTCATCCTCACCACCACCGCCTACGCGCCACTCGCCCTGCTGCAGCCGTGGATGAGGAGCGTCGCAGAAGTGAACCCGGTAACGCAGGTGATGGACGCCGCCCGCCAAGGCTTCATCGGCGGCGTCAGCTGGGCCGAAACCTGGCCGGGAGTCCTCGCCCTCCTCGCCCTCCTTACCCTGCTCGGCGCCTGGGCCCTCCGCGAAATGCGCCGAACCGCCGTTTGACCCCGCGCCGGCGGGTCGATTCCGTCCGGTCTTTGGGCGGAATCGACCCATCGGCGGTGGGGGTTGCCGAGCGGGTTCTGCGGCGGAATTGGCTGGAGGGAGAGCGCGGGGGCGTCCCCTTTGCCTACACCCGGCCCAGCCCTGGCCGCTACCCGTGGCAGTGGTACTGGGATTCCTGCTTCGCGGCGATCGTCTGGCGCCGTTTCGAGCGGTCTCGAGCGCACACGGAGCTGGAGACCCTGCTGGCGGCGCAGCGCCCCGACGGCTTCATCGGCCACACCATCTTCTGGGACGGGCCGGTCTCGCTCGGCCGCCTGCCCTTCTACAACGTCGGCTCGAGGGCGGCCTTCCAGACGGGGACGATTCAGCCGCCGCTACTGGCCTGGGCGTGGCGGATCGCCGTCGGCGACCCGGGTGACGATCCTCGCATCGGCGCCCAGGCGGACTGGCTGGCGGCCAACCGCGACCTCGAAGGCGACGGCCTGCTCTGGATCGTCCAGCCCGACGAGTCCGGGCTCGACGCCTCGCCCAAGTTCGACCCGGTCTGGGGCTGGCGCGCCAACGGGAGGCCGGGCTTCCCGCTGCTGGTGCGGCGCAACCGCCGGCTCGGCTACGACGCGCGGCGCATCCTCTCCGCCGGCGGCCCGGTCCTCTGCGAGACGCTCGTCAACACGCTCTGGTCGCTCTCCTTGCAAGCGCTGGGCCGCCCCTCGGCGACGCCCGCCCTGGTCGAGCGGCTCTGGGACGAGCGGCGCGGCTTCTTCCTCGACGCGGTCGAGCCGGGCGGCGCAAGACCGGCCGTTCTCACCTGCGCCGCGCTCGCGCCGCTCGCCCTGCCCGACCTGCCGGAGCGGATCGGCCGGCGCCTGGTCGAGGAGCACCTGCTGAACGAGAGCGAGTTCCTGACGCCGGTCGCGCCCCCCTCGGTGGCCGCGTGCGAGCCCAGCTACGAGCCCGGCGGCAACCGCGGACCCGTGCGCCGCTACTGGCGCGGGCCGACCTGGGTCAACACTGCCTGGTTGGTCTGGCTCGGCCTGCGCAGGCTCGGCTACGAGGAGGCAGCCCGGCGCCTGGCGGACGGCCTCGCCGGCGCGGTCGAGCGCGAAGGCCTGCGCGAGTACTACGACCCCCGCACCGGCACCGGCCTCGGCGCCCGCGACTTCGCCTGGTCCGCCCTGGTCGCCGAGCTGGCCGAGCCGGACCCGGCAGCCTCACGCAGCCACCTCTAGGAGAATGCAGCCGTGCCGCCGAGCCCCCTGGTCAGCGTCGTCATCCCCGCCTATGACGCCGAGCGCTACCTCGGCGAGGCAATCGAGAGCGTGCTCGCGCAAACGTATGAACCCTTCGAGACGATCGTCGTCGACGACGGCTCGAGCGACGGCACCGCCGAGGTCGCCCGCTCCTATCCCGAGGTGCGGCTGATCACCCAGGAGAACGCCGGGCCCTCAGCCGCCCGCAACCGCGGATTTGCCGCCAGCGAGGGTGCGTTCATCGCCTTCCACGACAGCGACGATGCGATGACCGCGGACAAGCTCGCGGTCCAAGCCGGCCACCTGATCGCCAACCCGGCGGTTGGCTGCGTGCTCGCCGAGCAGGAGATCCTCGTCGAGCCGGGGGCCGAGCTGCCCTTCTGGGTGGAGGGCTCGACGGTGCCGACGGTGATGCCGCCGCGACCGCCCGAGCTGCAGGACGAGCCCTTGGTCCACCCGATGACGATGGTCGTGCGGCGCGAGACTTTCGAGCTGGTCGGTGGCTTCGACGAGTCGATGCGCGCCGCGGAGGACTTCGACTGGATGCTGCGCGCCGCCGAGAAAAGAGTGGAGATCGCGCGGCTCTCAGAGGTCTTGCTGCGGCGCCGCGTGCACGCCGCCAGCCTCACCCAGAATGCCGCGGCGGCCCGAGCAGGCCTGTTTCGGGCGTTCAAGTCTCGGATCGAGCGCCACCGGGCGCGAGCCGGCGTATGAACGAGCGGGCGGCGTGCAGCGGCAGCTGCCAAGCGCTGCCGAGACCCCAGAAGCGGCGCGCGAACTGGACGAAGCCGGCCGGGCGAGGCGCCCCGGTGTCGAGGTCGCGCAGGCGGCGGTAGCGGTCCCAGGCCATGCGCAAGGTGCGCACCGGGCTGTCGGCCCGCCCTGCCGCCTGGAAGGCGACGCGCTCGTGCCGTGACGCAGGCGTTGAGTCGAGGGCGGTGAGAACGCCGTCCGGCACCGTGACGCCAAACTCCTCCCCCAGATAGGCGAGCGCCGCCGCGGTGGCAACCGTCAGCTGCCGGCGCCGGGCCTCGGCGACGAGCCGGCCCCAGTCGAGCTCGCCGCCGCCGGCGCGGACGATCGTCGCCGCGTCGGCGATCCAGCGAAAGGGCGGCAGTGGGCTCCAGGGGGTCCCGTGGACGCAGGCAAGCAGCAGCTGGTCGGCGGCGCAGGGCGCTCGTGTTGCCTGGCTCGCCAGTTGCAGCGGCACAGCGGCCCGCCACAGCTCCTCGTCGCGCGCCGGCTGCCAGAGGGCAAACCAGTGCAGGTCGACCTCGCCACCGTCGGGACCCTTGAACCCGAGCGAGTGATGGACCTGCGCCCAGGAGGAGGGATCGTCGTGGTCGGCCTCCCAACTCGCTTTCCTCATCGCCTCGATCGCCTCGGCGGCACGGCCGACCGGCACGAGCACGTCGACGTCGTCCATCGGTCGCGCGCCGACGTCACCGTAGGAGAGCAGGGCCAGCGAGGCGCCCTTGAGGATCAGCGTCTCGATCCCGGCTCTCTCCAGAGCCGCGATCGCCAGCGTCGCCCGCTTGAAGAGCAGCTGGTTGTGGCTCCAGGCGCGACGGTAGAGACCCTTGAGCCGCCCCGCCACATCGGCGTCGAAAGCGCCGGCCCCGAGGTTGCGGTAGACGAGTGGCAGCAGCCGAGTGGAGCCGTGGTCGACATCGTCGAAGGCGACCCGCTGGCGCCACTCTTGCCAGGCGGTCAGGGCCGCCCCCGGCTCGTCCAGGGCGGCGTGGAGGACGAGTAGCTGCCCGGCGTCGGGCCTGTTGCCGAGGGGCTCGCTCACGGCGCCGCCTCGCGGCGACGATCGAGCGAGCGCTTCAGCATGTGCGCGAACTCTGCCCGCTCGCCACGGTGCTGAATCGAGTGGTTAGCGCCGTGCACGCGGCGCAGCGTCACCGTCTCCGGCAGCATCGCTTCGCGGAGACCCAGCTCGCGCGCGCGCAGCAGAAAGCCGAGGCCGTCGCTGACTTTGGCATCCTCGGGCCACGGGCCGATTACCTCAATCGCCTCCCGCCGGGCCAGCATCGCGCCGATGTAGAGGCCAGGCTGGGCGGTGTCGGGGACCCTGAGCGCAGCCGCCCGCTCGGCGGCCAGGTCGGGGCTGAGGAACTGGCGCACGTGGCCGAAGACGAGTTGCAGAGAAGGGTCTGCAGCGAGGGCTGCCAGCTGAAGGGCGATCTTCGACGGCTCCCAGAGGTCGTCCGCGTCGAGGAAAGCGATGCAGTCGCCGCGCGCAGCACGCAGCGCCGCGTTCCGCGCCGAGCCGATCCCCAGGCGCGGCTCATGTGCCAGCTCGACCCTCTCTCCGTAGCCGCGGGCGATCTGGGCGCTGCTATCGGTCGAGCCGTTGTCGACCACGATCAGCTGCTCGCAGGGCCGGCTCTGCACCAGCACGCTCTCGATCGCCTCGGCCAGGTAGGCCTCGCCGTCGCGCACCGGGATCGCCGCGGTGACGGTCGGCTCAGCCAAGCTCGGCCACCAGACGGTCGATCGCGGCCGCGTTCGCGGCCGGATCCGGACTGAGCTCGAGCGCGTAGCTGGGCACCTGGCGGACCAGGCCGGCGAGCGCGGCGAGCGACTCGCCGCCCTGAAACCCCGACTGCACGATCGTGCTCGGCGCCACCGTCCGCAGACCCTCCGCCGCGGAGATCGGCCGCAGCACCGGCTCCATCGCTCCCCCGACGGTGGGGAGCGCCGGGGCGAGGAGGGCGTGGATGCCGAGGCGGCGCTTGATTTGCCCGGGCGCCAGGGCGCGGATGTCGACCAGCGCCTTGGCCGGGCCCTCCAGGGTGGGCTCGAAGCCAGCTGGGTCGATCGCGCCGGCGGGGACGCCGAGACGCTCGGCGCTCTCCTCGGTCAGCTTCGCGGTCGACTGCATCGCGTGCGCCGTCAGCGAGTCCGGCTCGATCAGCAGGTAGTCGTCGGCGACGATCTCCAGGCCGGCCATGGCGCAGGAGAGCGCCAGCGTCGACTTGCCGGAGCCGCCGCGGCCGACGAGGAGCACGCCGCGGCCGTCGCGACCGACGGCACCGGCGTGGGTCATCCAGCGGCGCCGCGCGGCCATCAGCAACTGCAGCGCCTCGCGCATCGGCGCCGCTCGCTCGCCGGCCGGGACCGCGATCGCGTCCGGCAGGTGAAAGACGGCGATCCCCGCCTCGGGCTCGGCGGCCGTGAGCGCCCGGCTGCCCGCTGCCGCCAGCACACACGCCCGCGGCGAACGGAGCCGGGCAACCGGGTTGGTGCCGGGTGGCGCCGCGAGCGGCTCCCAGAGCGGCTCCGGCGGCTCGACTCCCGTTGAGGCCGTGTCGAAAAGGGAGATCGTCAGATCGGGTTCGCCCGGTCCCGCCGCCGCCAGGTGCTCGAAGGGGGACAGCAAAGCCTCGCGCATCGGGGCGCCGGCGCTGTTCAGCCGCAGCCGCAGGTCCGCCATCTCGAGTTCCAGCACGCCGGGCCCGTCCACCGCGACGGCGGCCCGCTCGAAGCGATCGCGGAGCTGCCCGAAGTACGCGGCAGCGAGGTCGTCCGTCGCCGGCGCCGCCGATTGTCCCGCCACGACTCTAGGCGGCCGGCCGCGGCCAGCCCGCCGTGTCGACCTCGTGGATCGGGTCCAGCAGGAAGTAGTCCTTCATGTCGGTGTAGCGCTCGAACCGGGGCGCCTCGTACGGCGCTGTACCGCTGGCGTCATCCCGCGGCGTCGCGCCATTCGCCCCTCCTGCCTCACCGACGATCAGGCCGTTGTCCCGAAGCTGGCCGAGGAAGGCGGCGACGTCATCGCCGATCTCCGCGGCGTCGCCATCGAAGCGGGACAGGATCGCGACGCGTATCTCCGCCTCGCTCGCCCCGTCGCCCAACTGCTCCCAGATCGCCGGGCCGCTGCCCGCCAGGCTGTAGTAGCTGCCGCTGACGAGGTCGATCGCGATCACCTCGCCGTCGACCGCCTCGTGGACGATCTCGGAGCCGATGCGGAAGCGCGCCTCGCTCACGGCGCGCTTTATTTGTAGCGGTAGGTGATGCGGCCCCGGTCGAGGTCGTAGGGCGAGAGCTCGATCTTGACCCGGTCGCCGGGCAGGATGCGGATGTAGTGGCGGCGCATCTTGCCGGAGATGTGGCCGAGCACATCGTGGCCGTTGTCCAGTTTGACGCGGAACATCGTGTTGGGGAGGGCCTCGGTGATCTCGCCCTCCATCTCGATCTTCTCCTCTTTCGCCATCCGGCGGGGAACATAACAGTCGCGCGCCCGATCACCTCCGGTGGCGGAGATGATCGACCGCCGCCTGGCGGTCGGCGATCTCGCCCGCGTACTGGGCCGCCTCGAGCTCGGCGAGGAGCTCGGCGAGCTCGGGACCTTCGTCGATTCCCAGCTCCACGGCCAGCTCGTCGCCGCGCAGGAGCGGCTTCGGCGGCCCTTCGCGGCGCCAGTCGAGCGCCGCGGCGAGCATCTGCCTGGCCAGCGCCAGATGTGCCTCGATCGCCTCCTCGGTCGCGAACGGCCCGGAGCCGCGGGCGGAGAGGCGGTCGGCGATCGTCAGCAGGGTCACGTCGGCGCTGACCGGATCGGTCGCCCGCAGGTACTCGTGGACCCGCCGCGGCGGCAGCGGCGCTTCGTGGACGAGGAAGCCGAGGCGCAGGTGGTGCAGGGTGAGGCCCTGCAGGTGCCGGGTCAGGTCCCGGCTCGCCCGCAGGCGCCGGCAGAGCTCCCCGACGATGGCAACCCCGTCGCGGTCGTGGCCGATGAAGGTCACGAAGCCGTTTTTCTCCGAGCGCGTGGCCGGCTTGCCGATGTCGTGGACGAGAGCACCGAAGCGCAGGGCCGTGCCGCGGCTGATCTCATCGGCCAGGGGCTCGGCCATCAGTGACTCCAGTTCGGCGGCCCGCGCGCCGCCGAAGCGCTCGAGGTCGGCCTCGACCTCGAGCGTGCGTTCGAGCACGGCCAGCGTGTGGCCGTGCACGTCGAGGTGATGGTTGGGGCCCTGTTCGACGCCGCGCAGCGCCTCGATCTCCGGCAGCACGACCGGCGTCAGCCCCAGCTCGTCGAGCAGGGCCATTCCGCGCAGCGGATCGGGGCCGCCGATCAGCTGCCGCAGCTCGACCAGCTGGCGCTCGCCGGCCGCCTCGGCGGCGCGGCCCGCTTCGGCCCGCGCCAGCGATGCCGTGGCGGGGTCCATCTCCAAGCCGAGGTTGGCGGCAAAGCGCGCAGCGCGCAGCAGGCGCAGCGGATCGGCGGCGAAGCTGCGCTCGCTCACCGCTCGCAGCACCCCTAGCTCGAGGTCGGCGAGGCCGCTGTGGGGATCGATCGGCTCGCCGCCGGCAAGCGGCACGGCGACGGCGCCGATCGTGAAGTCGCGCTCGCCGAGATCGGCCTCGATCGTCTCGCCGCGCAGCGTGGTCACGTCGATCTGCCAGCCACGATCGGCGGCGACGGCCCGCCAGGTCGCGAACTCGGCGGAGAGCTCGAAGGAGTGGCCGGCGCCCTCGCGGGCGATCGCCTTGGCCACGGCCGCAGGGTCGGCGGCGACCGCGAGGTCGAGATCGACCACCTCGCGGCCAAGCGCCGCGTCGCGCACGGCTCCGCCCGCTATCCAGACGCCGTCGGCCTCGCCCAAGGCACGCCTGGCCAGGCCGACGAGGGACGCCGAGGCGAGGCGGTCGGCGACCCTCATGCCAGTTCCCGGGGCACCCGAGTCGAGATGCCGCAGGTGACCTCGTAGTTGATCGTGCCCAGGCGGCGCGCCACCTCCTCAGCCCGGATCGACTCCCCGCCCTGGCCGCCGATCAGCACCGCTTCCTCGCCGGCCCCGACCTCGGTCTCGGGACCGAGGTCGACGGTGAGATTGTCCATCGAGACGGTGCCGACGAGCGGGTAACGGCGTCCCCCGATCAGCACCTCGGCGTTGTTGGAGAGACCGCGCCGCACGCCGTCGCCGTAGCCGAGCGGCAATACGCCGACCCAGGTGTCGGCGGGCGCCCGCCAGGTCCTCCCGTAGCCCGCGCTGGCGCCGACCACGAAGCGCTTGACGTCGGCGACGTAGGAGCGCAGCGAGAGCGCCGGCTCGAGCCCACGCTCGGCGGGATCTCCCTGGAACGGATCGAGCCCGTACACGGCGACGCCGCAGCGGGCCATGTCGAAATGGGCGCGGCGATCGCGGAAGACCGCGGCACTGTTGGCGGCGTGCGCGGTCACGCCCGGAAACTCGGCCTTGACCGCGTCGACGACCGCCGCGAAGCGCTCCAGCTGCTCGGCGAAGAAACCGTCGTCGGAGCCTGGCTCGTCGGCGGTGGCGAAGTGGGTCCAGACGCCGGCCAGCTCCAGCTGCGGATCGGCCGCACAGGCGCGGGCCAGGGCCAGCACCTCGGCGGGATCCGGCGTGCCAAGCCGCCCCATGCCGCTGTCGTGCTTGACGTGAACTCGCACCGGGGTTCCCTGCGCCCGCCCGCGAGCGCTGGCGAGCTGGCGGAATCCCTCGCGCCAGACCGCGACGTCCGAGCCGGCCGCGAGCGCCGTGTCGAGGTCCTCGGCGGTGAGCGCTCCCATCGTCAGAAGCGACACCTGGGGAAAGCGCCGGCCGATTTGAGCCGCCTCGGCTCCGGTGGCCACCGCGAGCCGCGCAGCGCCGCCCGCCAGGGCCGCGGTGGCGCAGGCGTCGGCGCCGTGTCCGTAGCCGTCGGCCTTGACGACGGCGCAGAGCTCGGCGCCGCCCAGCTCCTCCTTCAGCCGCGCGCAGTTGCGCTCGACCGCGCCGGCATCGATTCGGGCGACCGCCCGCGCCACCGGGTCAGTCGCCGGCGACGAGCGCGGCGAGGGCATCGGCGCGCGTGACCAGACCGACGAGGCGGCCCTCGCCGTCGACCACGGGCAGGTGGTTGTGGTGCTTCTCGGCGATCCTGCGTGCCACGGCCTCGGCGTCCTCGTCGCTGCGGGCGACGACGGGATCCGGCGTCATCAGCTCGGAGACCTTGGTTGCGAAGGCTTTCTCCAGCCGCTCCTCGAAGCCCTTCATCGAGCCGATGAAGATCACCCCTCCCATGATGTTGAGGTAGTGGGGCAGGTGCAGGTCGGCTTCCTCGTCGCCGAGGACGAGGTCGGACTCGGTGACGATGCCGACCAGCTTGCGCTCAGCGTCGACCACCGGGATAGCCCCCATCTCGGTCTTGGCCAGGAGCTCGATCGCCGCCCGCGCGTCGGCGTCGGGCGAGACGGTCGGTACGTCGGCGTCCATTATCTCGGCGGCGGTCTTCATCAGGGCGAGACTATTGGACTTGCGCGACCGCTGATCGCTAAGCCTTTGAGGGCAACCGGGATCGAATCGATCACGTCGGTGGCGATCACCGACTCGGCGGCGCCGATCCGCGCGGCGGCATCGCGCCCGGCGCGGGCGTGGGCGAGAACCGCGGCGCAGGCGGCCGCAAAGGGGTCGAGGCCGCGGGCCAGCATCGCGGCGGTGAGGCCGGAGAGAACGTCGCCGGTGCCGGCGGTCGCGAGCGCTGGCGCGGAGACCGCGTTGACGGCGATCCGCTCGCCGTCGGCGACGATCGTGTCGTCGCCCTTGAGCACGACGATCGCGTCCGACGCCCGCGCCGCTTCGCGGGCACTGGCCAGTCGCCGCGCGCCAATCTCCTCGGCAGAGCGTGCGAGCAGGCGGCCCAGCTCGCCGGCGTGCGGGGTGAGGATCGTCGCCGCCTGACGCGCCGCGATCTGGCCGAGCTCGCCGGCGAAGGCGTTGAGGCCGTCGGCGTCGATCACCAGCGGCGCCGCGATCGACGCCGCCGCCCCGCGAGCCAGCTCGACCGAGCCCGGGTCGCGGCCCATGCCGGGACCGAGTACGCCGGCGGCAGCTCGCTCGAAGGTCCGCAGGACCGCCTTCAGAGAGGCCGGCGCCAGGCATCCGTCCCCCCCTGGGCAGCCCACCGACATCACCTCGGGCTGCCCCGCCTCGAAGATCGCCTCGAGGTCGGCCGGGACCGCCACCGTCGCGTAGCCGGCCCCCGCTCGGATCGCCGCGAGCGAGGACATCTGAACCGCCCCGGTCAGCCCGCGCGAGCCGCCGGCGATCGCCACCTGGCCGGAGCTGAACTTGGTCGAGCGCGGGCCGCGTCCTGGCGCCAGCGCCAGGACGCCCTCCCCGATCGTGCCCGCCACGGGATCCACCGGGGAGCCCTCGGGAATCCCGATCGGCACGACCCGCAGCTCACCCGTGTGCCACTTGCCGGGAGCGACGCGGTGGCCGATCTTCGCCCCGTGGAAGCTGACGGTGAGGTCGGCCTCGACCGCGATCGCCTCGATCTCGCCGCTGGAGGCGTCGACGCCGGAGGCGATGTCGCAGGCGACAACGGGTGCGCCGCAGCGGTTGATCGCCTCGATCGCCCCGGCGGCCGGCGGGCGCGGCGCCCCCGCGAAGCCGGTGCCGAAGATCGCGTCGACGACCGCGCCGCTGCCATCCAGGTGCGCGTCGAGGTCGTCCAGCCCCCCCTGCTCGAGCTCGAGCGCCTCGACCGCGAAACCCATCCCCCGCAGATGGCGCTCTGCCACCAGCCCATCGCCCCCGTTGTTGCCCTTGCCGCAGACGATCCGCACCGGCCCCTGCGGCGCGATCCCGGCAACGGCCTCGGCAAGCGCGGTACCCGCGACCTCCATCAGGTCCGCTTCGGCGATCCCCTGCGCGTCGATCGCCCAACGGTCGGTGGCGCGCATCCCGGCGGCGTCGTAAAGCGGGCTGAGCCACGGCTCCATTCAGGCAGTGTCGAGGATGGCGACGGCGGCGGCGTAGTCGCGGGAGTGGGTGAGCGAAATCTTGATCTCGCCCTCACCCGCCGCGCTCGCGGCGCGACCGGACAGCCGCACGGTCGGCGGCTCGCCGGCGATCACCTCGATCTCGCCCAGTCCGCCGCCGCTGAGGCCGAGCGCCTTGACCACGGCCTCCTTCGCCGCGAAGCGGGCGGCGAGGTGGAGTGCCGGACGGGCCCGCGCAGCGGCGTAGTCTCGCTCACCGCTGGTGAAGACGCGCTCGGCCAAGCGCGGATGGCGCTCCAGCGCCCGCTCGAGCCGGCCGACCTCGAGCAGATCGATGCCGACGCCGGCGCTCACCGCGCGGCCTACTTGAGGCCGGCGATCAGCGTTGCAGTAGCCAGGTCGCCGCTGGTGCCGCTGCCGATCCCGATGTAGCTGATCTTCTTCAGGTAGGGACGAGCTTCCCAGAATTCGGTTTTCGAACGCGGCACCAGGGTTTCGGCGAGGCTGAGCGCCGCGGGACCGTCGACGAAAGCGCTGATCGGCGTCTTGCCCAGCGCCGCGGCGGCCGCCTTGTAGCTCGCCTGATCGGCGAGCGTCGGGCCCGAGCCCGGGTTGAGCGCCACCAGCGCGTTGGCGAGGCCGTAGCCAATCGCCACCCGCTTGTCTTTGGCGACGACGACTACCGGCTTGTCGCCGAGCTGTCCGGTATTGCTGACCGAGAAGCCACTCGCCTTGCCGGTGACGGCCGTGATCCCCGGCACGTTTGCTCCCCGCAACAGCGTGCCGAGACTGGCGATCGCTTCGCTGGCTTCGTTCGAGTTGCTGGTGGCGACAAGGGCCCCGCTGACGTTGTCGCCGTTGGCGTTTTCGGCGAACACCGCTCCGTCTTCGAAGGAGCCGGCGATCTTGTCGAGGTCGATGCCCCCCTGCGCCAAGGTGCTCTTCAGTTCGTTCGGCTTCAGGTTGGGCGGAACGCCGGATTCATCGATGCTGTCGATCGCTTCTTCGAGTTGTTCGCCGAAGTCGGAGAAAGCAACGGCGGCAAAGGAGTTGGCGGGCAGCGAGCCAAGCAGGTCGCTGACGTCGCCCGCCGGTGCCTTCTCGCCGCCGAGATTGCTGCTCAGGTCGACCTGGATCTGTTCGGATTGAGGAATGACGCTGGCCACCGCCGTCGCGTCGCTTGGATCGATTCCCGAGTTTTCGAGCACTCCACGCGCTTGGGGGTCGATCTGATCGTCCGACTGCTCGAGGATCCCGCCGACATCGACGTAGACGTCGGCGAGGCTGCCCTTGGTGGTGGTGGCGATCGCTTCCTGGAAGCGATCTTCGTCGCCGAGCGATTCGCCGTTGGAGGCGTCCACCGCAGCCTTGAATTCCTTTTCGCTGTCGGCGAGGACGAGCAGCTCGCCGATCAGGCCGACCGCGTCGTTTTCGGAACCGCCGACCTTGAAGTCGACCCCTTTGTAGGAGACGTCTTTGGACGGTTCGGAGCCGGTGCTCGCGCGCTTGTCGATGAAGCTCTGCGTCGCTTTCGGATTCGTGCTTTCGACCGCGATCAAGGGTTCGGAGAGTTCGCCGTCGACGAGGCGTTCGAAAGCGATCCCCGCCCGTTCGCCGAGCCACGGTTCGACTTCGGAGGCGAAGTCGACGCTTTCGCCGTCCGCCTTCGCCGAGCTTTCCAGTTCCCCGATGACGAAGTCGCCCAGGTTCTTGACCCCGGCGACCTTCTGCGCCACGGAATCGACGTTCGCCTTCAGTTCTCCGCTCGGCTTGAGGTCGCCTTCGACAAAGACGAGCGAGCCGGGCGCGGCGAGGCTCGCCAGCTCCGACCCCCCCGAGGCGGAGGAATCGCTGCCCCCGCCGCAACCCGCGACGGCGAGCGCGCCAACGATCGCAATAACCGGAATGCTGTGACGAATTTTGAGCATCTTGGCGAGAAAGAGTAGCGTGATATCGCTCACTCGACAGTCACGGTCTTGGCGAGGTTGCGAGGCTGGTCGACGTTGAGCCCCCGAGTGCGGGCGATGTCGTAGGCGAGCAGCTGCAGGGGGAGGATCGCGACGATCGGCTGCAGGATCCAGTCGGTGCGGGCCACCTCGATCGTCTGGTCGGCCACGGCGCCGACCCGATCGTCCCCCTGGGTGGCGATCGCGATCGTCTCAGCGCCGCGAGCGCGCACCTCCTCGACGTTGGAGAGCACCTTGTCGAGCACCGGGCTGTCGGTGGCGACGCAGATCACCGGGGTCGACTCGTCGAGCAGGGCGATCGGCCCGTGCTTCATCTCACCGGCCGCGTAGGCGTCGGTGGGGATGTAGGAGATCTCCTTCAGCTTCAGCGCCCCCTCGAGGCAGACGGGAAGGCCGATGTGCCGCCCCAGGTAGAGGAAGAAGTCGTGCGCAGCCTGCGAGGTGGCGACCTCGCGCACCGGCCCCTCGCAGGCGGCAAGCGTGGCGTCGATCTTCGAGGGAATCGACTTCAGCTCGGCCACCAGCTCGGCCAGCCGCGGCGGGGGCAACGTGCCGCGCAGCTCGGCGATGCGCAAGCCGAGCAGGTACATCGAGGCGACCTGGGCGACGAAGGTCTTGGTGGCGGCGACGCTGACCTCCGGCCCGGCGCGGGTGTAGAGGACGCTGTCGGCGTCGCGCGTCGCCTGACTGCCCATCACGTTGGTGATCGCCAACACCTTGGCGCCCTGCTCGCGGGCGAGGCGCATCGCCGCCAGCGTGTCCGCGGTCTCGCCCGACTGGGTGATCCCGATCACCAGGTCGCGCTCGCCGATCACAGGGTTGCGGTAGCGGTACTCGGAGGCGATGTCCATCTCGATTGGCACCCGCGCCCACTCCTCGATCGCGTAGCGACCGACCAGGCCCGCGTGGTAAGAGGTGCCGCAGGCGACGATGACGATGCGCTGGATGCCGCGCAGGTACTCGTCGCTCAGCTCGAGTTCGGAGAGGTCGACGCCGTCGTCGCTCGGCAGCCGATCGGCGATCGTCTCGGCGACCGCGTCGGCCTGTTCGTGGATCTCCTTCAGCATGAAGGTCTCATAGCCGCCCTTCTCGGCGGCGGACTCGTCCCAGGAGATCTCCTCGGCGGCGCGCTCGATCGCCGTGCCGTCAGCCGCGGTGATGACGATGCCGTCGGCGTCGATCGTGACGATCTCGTCGTTCTCGATCGTCACCGCCTCGCGCGTCTCGGCCAGGAACGCCGGGATCGCAGAGGCGAGAAACGTCTCGCCCTCGCCGACGCCGGCGACGAGCGGGCACTCCTTGCGCGCCCCGACCAGCTTGCCGGGCTCACCGGCGTGCATGGCGACAAAGGCATAGTGGCCGCGCAGCTCGGCGAAGGAGGCGCGCACGGCGGCGGTGAGGTCGCCGTCGTAGTTGCGCTCGATCAGATGGGAGACGATCTCGGCATCGGTCTCAGAGCTGAAGTGGTGCCCCTGTCCGGCGAGCTCACGGCGCAGCTCTGCGTGGTTCTCGACGATGCCGTTGAGGACGATGTGGATGCGGTCGGTGCAGTCGCCGTGCGGATGGGCGTTCTCCTCGGTCACCCGGCCGTGCGTGGCCCAGCGGGTGTGGGCGACGCCGGTGGTCGCGACCGGCGCGGCGACGGCGACGTTGCCGCCGCTCTCGGACTGTTCGGCGACCGCGGCCCGCAGGTTCTCGAGGTTGCCGACCGCGCGCACGCTCTGCACGCCGCCGTTCTCGATCAGGGAGATGCCGGCCGAGTCATAGCCACGGTACTCGAGCTTTTCCAGCCCGGCGACGAGCAGGTCGAGGCAGGGACGCCCGCCCACGTATCCGACGATTCCGCACATAGAAGGCGATTAAGAGTAGAGACCGCCGCGCTAGGCGAGCTCTCGGCGTACGAGGCTGACAAGGCGCTCGCAGACGGCGTCCGCCTCCTCGGCGCTCGGCGCCTCGACCATCACCCGCACCAGCGGCTCGGTCCCCGAGGGGCGCAGGAGGACGCGACCGCGTCCCTCGAGCCCCTCGCTCTCGCCCTCGACCGCGCGCCAAACAGCCTCGGCGCCCTCGAGCGCCTGCCGATCGGCGACCTCGACGTTGACCAGGGTCTGCGGCAGTTTCTCCATCGGTGCCACTTCGGCCAGGTCACCGTCGCCGAGCTCGCGCATCGTCGCCAGCGCCGCCGCGATGCCGTCGCCGGTGGCGACGAAGCGCGTGTCGATGATGTGGCCCGACTGCTCGCCCCCGAGCGCCCAGCCGCGCTTGCGCAGCTCGTCGAGCACGTAGCGGTCGCCGACGCTGGTGATCGCCACGTCGATCCCGGCCGCCTCCATCGCCTGGTGGAAGCCGTAGTTGCTCATCACCGTCACCGCAACACCGCCGTCGAGTTCGCCGCGAGCGGCCATGCCCCGGGCCACCAGGGCGATCAGCTCGTCGCCGTCGTGGCTGCGGCCTTCGCCGTCGACGGCGAGCACGCGGTCGCCGTCGCCGTCGAAGGCGAAGCCGATCGTCGCCTCCGAGCCGGCGATCTCCGTAGCGATGCGATCTAGGTGGGTGGAGCCGCAGCCGTCGTTGATGTTGCGTCCGTCGGGCTCGGCGCCGATCGTCTCGACCGCCGCGCCCAGCCGTTCGAAGATCGCCGGCGCGGCGCGAAAGTTGGCCCCGTTGGCGCAGTCGAGCAGCACGCGGCGGCCGGAGAGATCGAGCGGAAAGGCGGATTGCAACGCCCGCAGGTAGTCCTCGAACCCGCCGTTCAGCTCGCGCACGTGGCCCGGCGCAGCGCTCGGGGAGTCGGCCCCGATCAACGACTCGATCTGCGCCTCGGCCTCGTCGGCGAGCTTGGTCCCCCGCGCCGAGAAGAACTTGATCCCGTTGTCGCGGTAGGGGTTGTGGGAAGCGGAGACGACGGCAGCGAGATCGAGGTCGAGGCGCTTGACCAGGACCGCCGCAGCGGGCGTCGGCAGCACGCCGCCGAGCAGCGCATCGCCGCCTGCGGCGGCGATCCCCGCCGCCAGGGCCGCCTCCAGCATCGGTCCCGACTTGCGCGTGTCGCGCACGATCAGCACCTGCGGGCGCTCGCGGTCCAGCGATGCGGCGGCGGCGCGGCCGAGCGTCGTCGCCAGCTCCGCCGTGAGCAATGTGCCTGCCTCTCCCCGGACCCCGTCGGTGCCGAAGAGCTTGCGCCCGGTCGTCACCCGGAGCGGCCTAACGCTTGGAGAACTGCGGCCGCTTGCGGGCCTTCTTGAGCCCGGCCTTGCGCCGCTCCTTGGCCCGCGCGTCGCGGGTGAGGAAGCCGCGGCGCTTGAGCTCGCCGCGCAGCTCCGGGTCGACCTCGGTCAGCGCCCGGGCGATGCCGTGGCGCACCGCGCCGGCCTGGCCGCTGATGCCGCCGCCGTGGACGCGGACGCGGACGTCGACGCTGCCCTCGTAGCCGGTGATCGTCAGCGGCTGAAGCGCCATCGTCCGGTGCAGGGGGCGGGGGAAGAACTCCTCCAGCGCCCGCTTGTTGATCTCGATCTTGCCGCTGCCGGGCAGCAGGGTGACCCGCGCTATTGAGGTCTTGCGCTTGCCAGTGGCGAGGAAACGCGCATCGCCCTCCATCTTCTGCGGCGCCCGGCTCGCGGCGGCCGGCTCCTCCTCGGACTCGCCGACCAGCTCGGCCTCGCGCTTGGCGCGCTCTTCCTCTTCGGCCTCGAGGCGGGCCTGCTCCTCGGCGCTGAGCGGCCGCTCCGCCGACTCAACCGCAATCGGCTCCAGATCCGCCCCGGGAATCACATCCTTTTTCTTCTCATCAGCCTTCGGCTTCTCAACCTCGGCCTCGGGCGCGGGCTCCTCCGCCTCAGGCTCCTCGGCGGCATCACCTTCGGCCCCAGAGGCCTCGTCCGAGACCTCGGGCGCCTCCTCCGCGGGTGGCGTGGAGTCGGAGGGGCCGAGAACGGAGGCCTCGCCCCCGCCCGCAGGCCCCTCCGACTCCGCGGCAGGCCCCGCGGCCGAGCCGTCCGAACCCTCGTCAGTGGGGCCCTGCACCTCGTCAGTCGGGTCCTGCTCTGAAGCGTTGTCCTGCGGCTCGTCGATCAAGTCTGTATCTCCATCGGTTTCGGCTGCTGCGCCTCGTGCGGGTGCTTGGGTCCGGCGTAGACCTTGAGCTTGGTCAGCTGCTGGCGGGCGAGGCGGTTGCGCGGCAGCATGCCCTTCACCGCCTTGCGGATGACCTCCTCAGGGCGCCGCTCGAGCATCTCGGCCAGCGTCCGCGACTTGATCCCGCCGGGGTAGCCGCTGTGGCGCCAGTAACGCTTCTGCTGCAACTTGTCGCCGGTGACGCGGATCTTCTCGGCATTGACGACGACGATGAAGTCGCCGGTGTCGACGTGCGGCGTGTACTCCGGCTTGCGCTTGCCACGCAGGGCGTCGGCAATGCGCGTCGCCAACCGACCCAGGGTCTGGCCCTCGGCGTCGACGACGTACCAGTCGCGCTGGCGGTCGGCGGGGGTGGCGACATAGGTCTTCATCAGAGAAAAGCCGCGGGCAGCGCCCAGCGGCCCCGGCATGATAGCCGCCATCCTGTCTCGACGTAGGTGGCCGCAGTGCTGTCTATACTGCGCCGCCAATAAGTGCCGAATCCCAGCCGCACCGACGGCCGGGAGCGGAGGAACCGCAGGAACCGTTGCAGGTTCCAGGGGCGAATCGGCCGAAAAGGTCGTAGCGCATCTCTTTCAGCGCGAGCCCGACAGCTAACTCCGTAGGCGAACGAAAGAGAGGGCACGTGGTAAGCAGGCGGCCCCGGCCGCGTTTGGCCGGGTTTTGGTTGACATTCGCGGCGCTGGCGCTGCTGGCGTCGAGCCTTGCCGCAACCGCCTCGGCGACGACCGGGGGAGCGCCCACGGCGGCCGGCAGCGCCCCGGCGGCGGGCAGCCCCAGCGGTACGCCGGCAGGCGAGGCGCCGAGCGCCGGCGCCCTGCAACTGGTCTTCGCGAAGACGACGCCGCGCAAGTCCTTCTACTACGGCTTCCGCTTCCCCAGTCTCAGCTTCACGATCTCGAGCACGCAGCAGCAGAACGACCTGCGCATCGACGTCGTCGACGCGGCTGGAGAAAGCGTCCGCACCTTCTTCCGCAATGACGTCGAACCCAACGTCGAAACCAAGATCCGCTGGGACGGAACCACCAACAGCGGCGGCCCCGCGCCCAACGGCCGCTACACCTTCAAGGTCTCCTCGCAGGCGGGTACCGTGGCGGCGCGCCCGGCAACGACCTCCGAGGCGCTGAGCCTCAGCTTCGCCTTCTACGCCTACGAGTTCCCGATCCTCGGCGCCCACGAATTCGGCATGAGCGCCGGTCGCTTCGGCGCCGGTCGCAGCGGCCACACGCACCAGGGTCAGGACGTGATGGCCGATTGCGGCCTGCCGCTCGTCGCCGCGCGCGGCGGCACCGTGCAGTACGCCGGCTACCAGTACGCCGCCGGCAACTACGTCGTGATCGACGGCAAGGGCACCTCGCTCGACTTCATGTACGCGCACATGGCCGAACCGTCGCCGCTGAAGACGGGCGAACCGGTGCGCACCGGCCAACCGATCGGCATCGTCGGCGACACCGGCGACGCCACCGCCTGCCACCTCCATTTCGAGATCTGGACGGCGCCCGGCTGGTACGAGGGGGGCAGCCCGGTCGACCCGCTGCCCTATCTCGAAAAGTGGGACAGCTACAGCTGACCCGACGCAGCGGCCAGGTGCAACCGAGGGTTGAAATGCTGAACGCCGGTTGGATGACCGCAGCCGCGGGCATCTGGCGTCGGGGGGAAGAGGAACCCGAACGGCCCGTTCGCGTCCCTGTGCCCGTCTATTTGATCGAGACCGAGAGCGAGCGAATCCTCGTCGACACCGGGCTGCACCCCGGCGCCGTGGCCAATCCGGACGCTCACTACGGCCGGGCGGGCTCGCTCGGCTATTTCGAGCTGGAACAGGACCGCTCGATCGCCGAGCAGGTCGACCTGGCCACCGTGACCCGGGTCGTGCTAACCCACCTGCACTTCGACCACGCCGGTGGCCTGTCACTCCTGCCGGCGTCGGTTCCGATCGTCGTCCAGCGCGCCGAGTGGGAGGCGGGTCACGACCGGGCGGCAATCGAGCGCAACTTCTTCATGCCCGGCGACTACGCCGATGCCCCAGCCAACCTCACCCTCCTCGACGGTGACCACGACCTGTGTGGCGACGGCTCGATCGAGCTCCTCAGCACCCCCGGACATACCCCCGGCCACCAGTCGGTGCGGGTCGAGAATCTCGTCATCGGCGCCGACGTCGCGCACTTCGCCGGCGTCCTCGACGATCACCGGTTCCCGGCCTTCGGCGACGACCCCGACGAGCAGGGACGGTCGGCCGAACGGCTGCGCGAGTTGCGTGACGCGGGCCTCATGGTCCAGCCCGGGCACGACCCCGACGTGCTCCGGCCGGGTCAGCTGCCCCTTCGCAGCTGAACGAGCGCGAGGGCCACCGCTACCGGAACGGTCGCCGGCAACACGTCGACGGCGAAGAAGAGCAGGTCGAAGGTGAGCGCGAGCACGGCGACGAGCAGTGCGCCTTCGAGCTGGCGGGGCCTGCTGCGCGCCAGCAGGCAACCGACCAGGCCGGCGACGAAGAGATCGCCAAAGCCCATCACCGCCGAGCCGAAGTGCACGACCTGCAGGCGCGGCAGATCGCCGGCGGGGGCGGCGCTGGTGAGGACCGCATTCGGACCCTGCAGCAGGTCGGAGGCGACGAACCAGGTATCGACCGCCGCCATCGCGTAGACGCCGAGCCGAAGCCAGCGGGCCGGAACCACCGAGACAAGCAGCCAGCCCAGGGTCACGCAGCCGAACCCGGTGAGCGCGATGGCCGCGGCCTCCCCCGAGAGCGATCCCCTGGCCGCCCAGGCCAAGGCGAAGAGCGGCAGCGCGGCCAGCGCCCAGGCCGGATGCGAGCCGGGCAGAAGCAGGCCGAGCGCCAACGCGGCCAGTGGCGGTACCGCGACGAGCGCGAGATAGGACAGCGCTGTCGCCGAGTCGGAGCTGAGTTCGATCACCGCCACCACGGCGACGATCGAGAGCGCCGGTATGAGCGCCCACCACGGACTGCGCAGCCGCGCCAGCGCCGCCGGCAGTGGCCTCAACCTCGGCAGCGCCACCAGCGCCGCCTGGACCAGACCGAGAATCGAGATCGAGACCGCGAAGGGCACGGGGCCCTAGCCGATCACTCCCACTCGATCGTGGCGGGTGGCTTCGAGGAGATATCGAGCGCGACGCGGTTGACGTCGGCGATCTCGTTGATGATCCGGCCGGAGACTTTCTCCAGCAGGTCGTAGGGCAGGCGGGCCCAGTCGGCGGTCATCGCATCGTCGGAGGTGACCGCGCGGATCACGATCGGATAGGCGTAGGTGCGACCGTCGCCCTGGACGCCGACCGAGCGGACGACGGGGAGGACGCAGAAGGATTGCCAGAGCTGGCGGTAGAGGTCGGCGGCGCGGATCTCCTCCTGCAGGATCGCGTCGGCGGCGCGCAGGATGTCGAGCCGCTCCCGGTTGACCTCGCCGCCGACGATGCGGATCGCCAGGCCGGGCCCCGGGAAGGGCTGGCGCCAGACCATTCGCTCGGGCAGCCCGAGCTCGGCTCCGACCGCCCTCACCTCGTCCTTGAAGAGCATCCGCAGCGGCTCGACCAGCTCGAATTCGAGGTCCTCGGGCAGGCCGCCGACGTTGTGGTGGGACTTGATCGTCGCCGCGTTGTCGCTGCCGCCGGACTCGATCACGTCGGAGTAGAGCGTGCCCTGCACGAGGTAGGCGGCATCCTCGAGCTTCGCCGCCTCCTCCTCGAAGACGCGGATGAACTCCTCGCCGATGATCTTTCGCTTGCGCTCCGGCTCCTCGACCCCGGCCAGCCTGTCGAGGAAGCGCCGCTCGGCTTCGACGTGCACGAGCGGGATGCCGAACTGCTCGAAGGCGGCGACGACCTGCTCTGCCTCGTTCAGCCGCATCAGGCCGTGGTCGACGAAGACGCAAGTCAGCTGCTCGCCGATCGCCTTGTGGACGAGCAGCGCCGCGACCGAGGAATCGACGCCACCGGAGAGGCCGCAGATCACCCGGCCCTCCCCCACCTGAGCCTGGATCCTCGTCACCTGTTCGGCGATCACCGATTGCGGTGACCACTGCTCCACACAGCCGGCGACGTCGCGCAGGAAGCGGGTGAGGATCTCGGTCCCGTAGGGCGTGTGGACGACCTCGGGGTGGAACTGGATGCCGTAGAGCCCACGGTCGGGGTACTCGCAGGCAGCCACGGGCGAGCCCGGGCTCGAGGCCAGCGCGGTGAAGCCCTCCGGCGGCTCGAAGACGGCGTCGCGGTGACTCATCCAGCAATGCTGCTCCTCCGGCAGCCCGCCAAGCAGCCTGCCCCCGCCGTCGCGCAACACCAGATCCGTACGCCCGAACTCCCCCGCCTCCGCCGCCTCGACCCGCCCCCCCAACGCCTGGACCATCGCCTGCATCCCGTAACAGATCCCCAGCATCGGAATCTCGAGGTCGAGCAGCTCGGTCGGAAACGCCGGCGCCCCCGGCTCGTAGACGGACGCCGGGCCCCCCGACAGAACGAACCCCTTCGGTTTGCGCTCCCTCAGCTTCTCCAGCGGCGTCGTGACCGGCAGCAGCTCGGCGAACACCCCGCATTCGCGAATGCGTCTCGCTATGAGCTGCGAATACTGCCCCCCGAAATCGAGGATGAGCACCTCCTCAGAGGCCTGGGCCGGCACCTCGGCGGTGCCGGCCTCAGTCGTCGGCGACTCCAACACCAGCGGAAACCGCTGCGCGCCCGTTCGAGCCCATGCCGACCGACTGCTCGTTCTGCAGCTTCTTGCCCTCGCTCATCAGCGCCGGCGCCACCATCACCTCGGCCCGCTGGAAGGAGCGGATGTCCTCGTAGCCAGTGGTTGCCATCGAGGTCTTCAGCGCCCCCATCAGGTTGAAGGTGCCGTCGTTCTCCTGCGCCGGACCGAGCAGGATCTCCTCCATCGTCCCGTCCTGCTTGGTCGAGACGCGGGTGCCGCGCGGCAGCGAGGGGTGGAAGGTCGCCATGCCCCAATGGAAGCCGCGCCCGGGCGCCTCCTTGGCACGGGCCAGCGGCGAGCCCACCATCACCGAGTCCGCCCCGCAGGCGATCGCCTTGGAGACGTCGCCGCCGGTGCGCATGCCGCCGTCGGCGATCACGTTGACGTATTCGCCGGTCTCGAGCATGTGCTGCGAGCGGGCCGCCGCGACGTCGGCGATCGCCGTCGCCTGGGGCACGCCGATGCCGAGCACGCCGCGGGTGGTGCAGGCGGCGCCGGGGCCGACGCCGACGAGGACGCCGACCGCGCCGGTCCGCATCAGGTGCAGCCCGGTCGAGTAGGAGGCGCAGCCGCCGACGACCGTCGGAACCGGCACCTCGGCGATGAACTCCTTCAGGTTGAGCGGCTCGACCGTGGTCGAGACGTGTTCGGCCGAGATCACCGTGCCCTGGATTACGAGGATGTCGATCCCGGCCTCGACCGCGATCTCGTAGTGCTCGCGCACTTTCTGCGGCGTCAGCGAGCCACAGGCCACCGCGCCGCGCTCCTTGATCTCGGCTATTCGCCGCCCGATCAGCTCCGGCTTGACCGGCTCGGAATAGATCTCCTGCATCAGCCGCGTCGCTTCGTGCTTGGGCGCAGCGGCGATCTGCTCCAGCCGCTCCTCGGCGTTCTCGAAGCGGGTCCAGATCCCCTCCAGGTTGAGCACGCCGAGCCCGCCCAGCTCATTGACGAGCACGGCGGTGTCGGGGCTGACCACGCCGTCCATCGCCGATGCGACCAGCGGCAGCTCGAAGCGGTAGGGGCCGAGGGTCCAGCTGATGTCAATGTCGTCGGGATCGCGTGTGCGGCGCGACGGGACGATCGCGATGTCGTCGAATCCGTAGGCGCGCCGCCCCTTCTTCCCTCGACCGATGTCGATCTCCAATTAGGTCCTCCAGGGTGGCGTTGAGAACCCAGCCTACACTTCGGCGGGGACCTCCAGATCCTGGACGTGGACCTCGCCGAGCAGCCGCTCGACCTGATTGCGGTCGACGGTGCCGGCGCCGAAATGCTGGGTCGACTCGGCCCCGCAGGCGACGCCGTAGGCGAGGCACTCGTCGGTCGGTCGCCCGTCGTAGCGGGCGGCGACGTAGCCGGCCAGGAAGGCGTCGCCCGAGCCGACGGTCGAGACCGGGTCGAGCGGCTCGGTGCGAACCTCGAGAAAGCGCCGCTCGGCGCCCTCGCCGACGGCGGCGACGCAGCCATCCGGGCGCGTGATCGCCGCCTCCTCGGCGCCGAGGCGGACCAGCTCGGAGAGACCGTGCACGAGGTCGTCGCGGTCGGCGAACTCCTGGCCGACCAGCTCCTCGGCCTCGCGCTCGTTGGGCGTGACGATCGAGGCACCGGCCCGCACCCCGGCGAGCATCGCTTCGCCCTCAGCGTCGAGCACGACCGGCACCCCGCGCTCGCCGAGGTCCTTGACCAGGCGCGCGTAGAGATCCTCCCCCGTGCCCGGCGGCAGGCTGCCGGCGAGCACGCAGAGCTTCGCCCCGTCGGCGAGGTAGCCGAGGCGCGAGACGAAGGCCTCGACCTCCTCGGCGCTGACCGCAGGACCGCGCTCGTTGATCTCGGTCTGCTCACCCGAGGTCGGGTCGATCACGGCGAGGTTGATCCGCGTCTCGGCGGCGATCCGGGTGAAGTCGGTGAGCACCGATTCTTCGCGCAACTGCTCCAGCAGCCGCGTGCCGGTCGGGCCGCCGGCGAATCCGGTGGCGAGCGCCGGGCGCCCGAGCAGCTTCAAAGCGCGGGCGACGTTGATGCCCTTGCCGCCGGCGACGGTACGACTCTCGACGGCCCGGTGGCGGTGGCCGAGGTGGAAGTTCGGTACCGCAACCGTGCGGTCGATTGCGGCGTTGAGCGTGACGGTGAGGATCATCGTACGAAGCGCCTCGCGAGCACTGCTCCGATCAGTATCACGCAAAGCGCAATGGCGACGGGAATCTTCTCGTCTTCGAGGAAGCTGCGCACCCGCTCGAGCGTGCTGGCCTCGGGCACCGCGCGGCCGGCGCGCAGCGGCACCGTGCCCGCCCGCAACCCGTCGACGTAGACGGTCGCCCGGCCCAGCTTGGCGCCGCGCCGAACCGGCCCCTCGACCTCGCGCGGGGCGCGGACCGCCGTCGTCAGGCGCTGGTCGCGGCGCAGGCCGACGGCGACGCTGCGGGCGGCGCGCAGCGGCAGCTCGCCGCCGGCGTAGCGGATCCCCGGCCTCGCCAGGGCAGCGCCGGCACGGATCGGCAGGCGCCGCTCATAGCGCGAAAAGCCATATTCGAGCAGCTCGATGCTCTCGCGAAAGCGGTCTTCGTCGGTCGGCGCCCCGAGCACCACCGAGACCAGTTCGACCCCCTTGCGGCGACCCGAGCCGACGAGGACGTAAAGCGCGCCGAAGGTGTGCCCGGTCTTGACGCCGGTTACCCAGGGGGCCATCAGCAGCAGTTCGTTGATCGTCGCGATGCGCCGCGGCGGTCGGACGCTGCGCAGGACGACGCCGCGCGATGCCGCGATCCGGGCGAAGGCGGGGTCTTCGAGCAGCCGCCGGGTCAGGGTCGAGAGATCCCGCGCGCTTGAGTGGTTGCCGCGCTGATCGAGCCCAATCGGGTTGGCGAAGTGGGTGTCGGCGAGGCCGATCGCGGCCGCGTAGCGGTTCATCTGGGCGACGAAACGGGGCACCGAACCGGCGGCGGCGATGGCGAGGTCGTAGGCGGCGTCGTTGCCGCTGCGCAGGATCAGGCCGTAGAGCAGGTCACGCACGCTGATCGGCTGACCGGCCCGCAAGCCCAGCAGCGACTCGCCGTATTCGGCCCGGTAGGGATGAGCGTGAACGATCCGATCGAGGGGCAGCTCCTTCAACGCGACGTAGGCGGTCATCAGCTTCGTCGTACTGGCGATCGGCAGGCGGCGGGCGGCGGCGTGGGAGAGCAACGGCTCGCCGGTGCGGGCGTCGATCAGCATCCAGGCCCGCGCCTCTATTTCCGGTGGCCGCTCCGCCGCCTCCGCGGGCGAGGCGGGAACGAGCGTCGCGAGCAGGAGCGCAGCCAAGGCGAGCGCGCCCGCGCGCCCAGCCGGCATCAGGGGGCTTCGCGCAACTTCAGCGTTTCGCCGGCGATCAGGATCTGCGGGTCGATTTCGGGGTTGAGGGCTTCGATTTCCTTCACCGGCACCCCGGTCCGGTGGGCGATCGAGATCAGGGTGTCGCCGCTCTGGATTTCGTAGGAGGCCGGGACGTGCTTCTTCTTGGCCCCGTGATGGGCGGTCTTGCCACCGTGCTCGTGCCCACCCGAGCCGGAATCCCCCCCTCCCACGGAGCTGCCGATCGCGACGATGACGATGACCGCCGCGACCGCCAGGGCGGCCACCGCGAAGATGCGGGCAGATGCTGAGGAGCGCTTTTCCATGGGACGTGGCGGGGGAGCGTATGGCGCCGGAGATCGTATATACGGTCGAGGCAGTTTTAGGCGGTCGAAACGTCCCAAACGGCGGCTCGCAGGCGCTCGGCGGCGGCGGCCGGATCCTCGGCCGCCGTAATCCCTCGCGAAGCGGCTACCAGAGCCGAGGCGCGCCCGGCGCTGAAGGCCGGGCCGAGCAGCTCGGGCTTGCCGCCCTGGGCGCCGACGCCGGGGACCAGGAAGATCGAGTGCGGCATCAGGGCTCGCAGGCGGCCGATGTGCTCGGGTGCGGTTGCGCCCACCACCGCCCCCATCCCGCTCAGCCCCCCGTCTCCGCGGAGGCGCGGCGCGAGCCGGTCGACGAGGCGGGCAAGCCGCTCGTGCAGCGGCTCCTCGGGTGCCGGCAGGTCCTGAACGTCGGCCGCGCCGGGGTTGCTGGTCCGGACCAGGGCGAAAACGCCGGCGCCAGCCGCCTCGGCCGCCTCGATCAGCGGCTCGAGCGCATCGACGCCGAGCAGGGGATTGGCGGTGAACGCATCGGCGCCGAGCCCGGCCACCGGCCCCCAGGGCGTCGGCGTCTCGCCGACCAGCGCTTGCGCGTAGGCGGCCGCCGTCACCGGCACGTCGCCGCGCTTGCCGTCGGCGACGACGAGCAGGCCGGCGGCCCGGGCGGCGGCGCAGGCGTCGGCCAGGGCGGCCCAACCAGGCGCCCCCAGCCGCTCGAAGCAGGCGAGCTGGGGCTTGACCGCGACGCAGGCCGGCCCGGCACGCTCGATCAGCGAGCGGCAGTGAGCCGCCACCGCCGTGGCCGCCCGCTCGGCGGCCGTGGCGGCGAATGGATCAGGCTCGGACCCGGAGAGCTTCGACGGATCCGGGTCGAGGCCGAGGCAGACCTGGCTGCGGCGCTCCTCGACGAGCGCCGCCAGCCGGTCCGCGAAGGGCGTCCGGCTCAGCCTTTGACCTTGGCCTTCAGCGCCGAACCGGCGGAGAAGCGCGGGACTTTGCCGCCCGGGATCGTGATTCGCTCTCCGGTGCGGGGGTTGACGCCCTGGCGCGGGCCACGCTCGGCGACATGGAACTTGCCGAAGCCGGTGAAGCTGACTTCGCCGCCGCTGCTCAGCGTGTCGGTGATCGCGTCGAGGACGGCGTCGACCGCATCGCCGGCGGCTTTCTTGCTGCCCAGCCGCTCGTCGCTTGCAAGTTGGTCCAGAAACTCAGCCTTAGTCACGTCGAAGCTCCTCCGTCGGTGGTGTTTGAAATCGGCGGCAATCTAACAGCGGACACGGCGTAAAAGCGCTTGGGACTCAGGATCCGGCGATGGTCATCTCGCCGATCAGCAGGGGCGGCGTGCAGACCGAGCCGCCGAAGGGGACCCAGCGCGCCGCCGCGCCAACCGCCTGGACGGCGCGCAGCATCGAGACCAGGTCGCTGGCGATCGTGAACTCGCGCAGCGGCTCGGCCAGCGCCCCGGCCCGAATCGCCCGACCCGAGGCACCGACGGAGAAGACGCCGGAAACCGGGTTGACGCCGGAATGAAGGCCGGCGACATCGGTGACGTAGACGCCCTCGCCGGCCTCGCCGAGCAGCTCCCCGAAGCCGAAGGGGCCCGGCGCAACGATCAGGTTGGAGGCGGAGACCGAGGGCTGCGAGCGGTAGCCGCCGCGGCTGGCGTTTCCGGTCGAGGCGGCATCGCCGCGGCGAGCGGCGTAGGTGTCGAACAGGTAGGTGCGCAGGACCTTCCCCTCGATCAAGGGGGTGCGCCGTCGCGGCACGCCCTCGCCGTCGAAGGGGGCCGAGGCGAAGCCGTCGGGGTCGAGGCCGTCGTCGAGCAGCGTCAGCACCTCGCCGGCGACCTCCTCGCCCACCCGCCCGGCGAAGGGAGAACGGCCCCGCTGGACCGAGCCGGCACCGAGGCCGCGGCCGATCAGGGAGATGAAGCTGGCCGCGACGGTCGGGTCGAGGACGACTGCACAGGACTTCGATTCCGGCTTGCCGGCGCCGATCATCTCCGCCGCTCGCTCCGCCCCCTCGCGACCGATCGCGGCCGGATCGAGCGCTGCCGGTCCGCGCCCGAGATCGAAGCCGAGTCCGGTCTCGCGGCCGTCCTCGCCCTCGGCGAGCGCCTGCAGGTAGCCGTAGCAGCTGGAGCTCGAGTACTCGCCCTCGATCCCGGTCGAGGAGACGACGGCGACCCGCTCGGCGGAGTCGGCATAAACCGCCTGCTCGACGCCGGCGATCCGCGGGTCGGCCCCCAGGGCAGCGCTCTCGATCCGCAGGGTCAGCTCGGCGATCCGGTCGGCCGGCCATTCGCCGATCGCCGGGTCCTCGAGCTGCAGGTCGGTGGTCGCGGGGACGGCGCTGGGCGGGCCGGCGAACTCGTCCTCGTCGGCCGCGCGGGCGGCCTCCGCGGCTCGCCCGGCCAGCGCCGCGATCCCGGTTTCGGAGAGGTCGGTCCCGTAGGCGTAGCCGACCCGCTGCCCGATCCAGGCGCGCACGCCGATGCCGCGCTGGGTCGCCGCGGTCAGGCTCTCGATCTCGCCGCCGTGGACGCGCACCTCGCGCCCCGCGTCCTCGGAGGCGTAGGCCTCGGCGTCGCTGGCCCCCTCCTTCAGGGCGGCCTCGACGGCGCGCCGCGCCGGCTCGATCAAACCTCCGTCCCCCCCACCGTCATCGCTCCGATCCGCACGTGGCCCTGGCCGGTCCCGACCGGCACTTTCTGGCCGGCCTTGCCGCAGACACCGGTCTTCATCTCGAAGTCGGTTCCGACGGCGTCGATCGCCGCCAGCGCCTGCAGGCAGTTGCCGATCAGGGTCGCGCCGCGGCACGGGCGGGTCACCCTGCCGCGCTCGATCAGGTAGCCCTCGGAGACGCCGAAGACGAAGTCGCCGGTCGCCGGGTCGACCTGACCGCCGGCGAAGGAGACCGCGTAGAAGCCGCGCTCGACCTCGGCGATCATCGCCTCCGGCTCGGCATCGCCCGGCGCGATGTAGGTGTTGGTCATCCGCGGCACCGGCAGGTGGCGGAAGCTCTCGCGCCTGCCATTGCCGGTCGAAGCGACGCCGTCGCGGCGGGCGGTGGCGCCGTCGTAGAGGAAGGAGGTGAGGCGGCCGTCCTCGATCACCATCGTCTTCTGGGTCGGCGCGCCCTCGTCGTCGATCGCGTCGCTTCCCCACTCGCCGGGAAGGCGACCGTCGTCGTAGGCGGTGAGCAGCGGCTGGGCCACCCGCTCGCCGAGCTTGCCGGCGTAGACGCTGGCGCCCTTCTGCACGTGATCGGCCTCGAGGCCGTGGCCGGTCATCTCGTGAAAGAGGACGCCGCCGAAGCCGCCCGCGACCACGACCGGCATCGAGCCGGCGGGGGCCGCGCCGGCGTCGAGCAGCGTCAGCGCCTTGCGCGCCGCGTCCTCGGCGACGGAGCCGGGATCGTCGTCGAAGAGCTCGAAGCCGCGGTGCCCGCCGAGGGTCTCGGCGCCGGTCTCGACCGAATCGCCGCGGCGGGCCACGGCCTGGGCGCCGATCCGCACCCGGGTGCGGTCATCGTCGCTGAGCAGGCCCTCCGAGTTGGCCACGCAGACCTCGCGCCGCACCTCCGCGTAGGAAGCCATGAACTGGGCGATCTCGGCGCCGGCCCCGCGCCCGCGCCGATCCAGCTCGCGCAGCAGCGCCGCCTTGCGCTCGGCCGCGATCGCGGCGGGCGGCTGCTCGATCGGCTGCGGCGCGACCGCTGCCGCCCGCAGCGGACGGACCTCGCCGCGCTGGGAGCGCAGGGCCGCGGCAGCCTCCCCGGCCGCGCGCTCGAGGTCCGCGGGGTCGAGGCCGTCGACGTGGGAGAAGTAGGTGGTGCCGTCGCTGAGAACCCTCACGCCCGCCCCTTCGGCGGCCCCGGACTGAACCGATTCGATGCGCGACTCGTCGATCGCCATCGTCAAGCCGGCGTTGCGTTCGGCGAAGACCTCGGCAAACTCGCCGCCGTTCGCCAGGGCCCGGCCGAGCACGCGCTCGGCAACGTCAGCCGCGATCAGCTCGCTCACGGCTTCGGTCGCTTTCCGGCGACCTCGATCAGCCGCCCCGCGGCGACGAACAGCTCGGCGCCGGCGACGGAGTCGGCAGCGTGGTCGCTGGCCCGCCCCCCCGCATAGTAGAGGCGCGCGAAGGGGCGCCGCGCAACGCGGCGACGTCGCATATAGGCGGCGGCCTCGTCGGCGTAGCCCGAGACCCGGTCGAGCAGAACCCTGTGCGGCTTAGGCGGCATCAGGTCCCTTCCCGTCGCCGCCCTCGGCGAGGTCACGCAGCGCGGAGCGCATGTCGAAGAGGAGCAACGAGGCGAGGGCGAAGCGGTCGGTGACGGCGATCGCCGTGAGTCCGGCGTGGCGGACCGCGAAGACCTCGCCCTGCTCGGTCGCGATGTGGAGCTGCTCGACGGGCTCCCCGCCGGCCCGATCGGCGACCCCGAGCAGGCCCGCGGCATCCTCGCGCCAGCGCTCGGGACGATCGCTGGCGGCAAGCACGGTGCCGTCGGCGGCGAGGATCGCGCCCCCCCGCAGGTCGGGCGACATCTCCGTCAGATAGGCGAGCGCGCTCTGCGCCGCACCCCCGGATATCGCCTCGCTCGTCTGGCCGTCGGGCATCTCGGCCAAAATAGCGACCCGTGTCCCTGGCCCGAGCCTCCTGGATCACCGTAGTCTCGATCTGCGCGATCGCCGTAGTCCTCTTCGCGATCAGCGGCTACACCGGCTACTCGGTCACAGTCGGCGCCGTGGGGCTGGCGGCGGCGGTGAACCTACTGCCGAGTCCGTAGCCCCTCGAGACGAAGGGATGTCGATACCCCTCTCCGGGAATTGACGTCGCACGCCCGCTTCGCGGGCAGGCGCGTGCGGCATCAATTCGCCCAGAGGGCTGCTGGACTCTCGACGAGTACAGCTTGGCTTCTAGCCCGCCCGAAACGGGCCGGATCTTGCTCGTTCGGGATCGCGCAGGGAGGTCTCGGGCTCGACGTGGATCAGCACTTCGGCGCGCGGGATCGCGGCCTCGATCGAGTCGCGCATCGCGTGGGCGAGTTCGTGGGCGAGCTCGAGGCTGGTGCCCGAGCGGTACTGGACGTGGAGGTCGATGTAGCGGCGGCTGCCGGCCCGGCGGGCGCGCAGCTTGTGGTAACCGGCGACCTCGGCGGTGCGCGCGGCGGCGATCGCCGCCTCGATCCGGTCCATCTCCTCGCCCGGCAGGGCTTCGTCGACGAGGACACCGGATGAGCGGCGCACGATGCGGATGCCCGCCAGCACGATCGCGCCGGCAACCGCCAGCGCGGTGATCGAGTCGAAGGCCGCCTCGCCGGTGATCGCGACGAGCGCCAGGCCGACCAGGACGCCGACCGAGGTCAGCGCGTCGGTGCGCAGGTGCGCGGCGTCGCCTTCGAGCGCCGGAGAGTCGTGGAGCTTCGCCTGGCGCGAGAGGACGGTCGAGACGACCAGGTTGGCGAGCACCGAGAAACCCATCACGGCGATGCCGACGCCGAGCGTTTCGACCGTGGCGCCGACGACGAGCCGGTGGGTCGCCTCGTAGACGATGATCGCGGCGCCGAGCAGGATCAGCAGCCCCTCGATCGTCGCCGCCAGGCTCTCCACCTTCTCGTGACCGTAGGGGTGGTCGGCGTCGGCCGGCTCGTCGGCCTTGCGCACGGAGACGAAGGCGATCACCGAGGCGACCAGGTCGATCAGCGAGTGGACCGCCTCGGTGAGGATCGCGATCGAGCCGGTGATTGCCGCGGCGGCCAGCTTGATCGCGATCAACAGCGCGTTGGAGGCGATCGAGAGCGCCGCGGCGCCGCTCTTCGTGCGGATCATCGCGGTGGCAAGGTTGCCTTGCCGACGCCCAGGTGGGCGGCCAGCAACCGCGCGGCCCTGCCCCGGTGGCTGATCTCGTTCTTCTCGGCCTGGGAGAGCTCGGACATCGTGCGCCGATCGTCCGGCCCGGTGTCATCGGGGACGAAGGCGGGGTCATAGCCGAAACCGCCCTCGCCACGCGGCGCCTCGATCAGGCGGCCCTCGCAGCGGGCCTTGAAGACCCGCTCGGTGCCGTCCGGCTCAACCAGCGCCAGCGCGCAGTGGTAGGCGGCGCGACGATCGTCGCCCGCCGCGGCCACCTCGCGCAGCAGCTTCACCAGGTTCTCCTCGTCGGTCGCCCCCTCGCCGCCGTAGCGAGCCGAGTGGATCCCGGGCCGGCCACCGAGCCCCATGGCCTCGATCCCGGAATCGTCGCCGATCGCCGCCTCGCCGCTGGCCGCCTGCGCGGCCCGCGCCTTCTCCAGCGCGATCTCGGCGAAGGACGTGCCCTCCTCGGGCGGCAGCTCGACTCCCGCGGGCAGTGCCTTCAACGACAGCTCGGGGAGCAGTTCCCGCATCTCGCGCAGCTTGTGCTTGTTCGCGGTGGCGAAGATCATCCCGGCAGGCCCGTGGGCTATCCCCCGCCGGCTACCCGCTCCTGCACCCCGCGCAAGCGCGAGATGCCCATCTCGGCAAGGCCGAGCAGCTCGTCGAGCGAGGCGCGAGAGAGCGGCGTGCGCTCGGCTGTCGCCTGCACCTCGACCAGTCCTCCCTCGCCGGTCATCACCACGTTGGCGTCGACCTCGGCGGTCGAGTCCTCGGAGTAGTCGAGATCGCAGAGCGAGCGGCCGTCGACGACGCCGACGCTGACCGCGGCTACGGATCCGGTCAGCGGCAGCGACTCGAGCTCGCCCGCGTCGACCAGCTTCTGCAGCGCCAGCCGCAGCGCGACGTAGCCGCCGGTGATCGCGGCGCAGCGGGTTCCGCCGTCGGCCTGCAGCACGTCGCAGTCGACGTAGACGCTGCGCTCGCCGAGTGCCTTCGGGTCCAGCACGACTCTCAGCGAGCGACCGATCAAGCGCTGGATCTCCACCCCGCGCCCGTCCTGCTTGCCCTTGGCGATGTCGCGCGGCTTGCGGTCGCCGGTCGAGGCCGGCAGCATCGCGTACTCGGCCGTCACCCAGCCCTTGCCGCGACCCTGCATCCAGCGCGGCACCGAGCTGTTGATTGAGGCAGTGCAGATCACCCTGGTCTGCCCCAGCGAGATCAGCGCCGAACCGTCGGCGGTATCGACGAAGCCGGGATCGATCGAGACTGGGCGGATGTCGGCGGGCGCGCGGTCGTAGCTGCGGGAGGCTGGCATGCCGCGAGTCTAAGTCAGCGCCGCCCCTCGGCCGCATGTGCCGATAAGGCGGAAGGGCCGCGGCGAGCCGCGGCCCTTCCTTCCCACTGGGGTAGCCCTTTGACGCCCATGCGATCCGAGGGACCGCCCGCGCCTCGCGAGCCTGGACGAGAGCATAGGCAGGTACGCCCTGAGCAGTCAATAGAAACTATTTGGGTACTACCTGCAATCCACGTTGCGCAAAGTGGACATCGAAGGCGAATGCCTCGTTACCGCCATCGCGCTCGAGCAGGGCGAAGGAAGTCGCGTCGACGTAGCTCCACCGCTTGTCGGCGTGCCGCTCGAGGATCTCCCAGGCCCGCTCCTCGGTCGCCCGATCGAGGTGCACGAGATCGATCGCCCCGCCGGCGCGGAAGCGCCGGCCCCATTCAATCGCCTCGACGCGCCCGACCCGCACCATCAGGGCGGTGTAGGTCTCGGCGAAGACGTAGTTGGAGGTGAAGAGCGCGACCCGGTCGGCGATCAGCTCCTGCAGCGCCACCCGCGCCGAGTCGTGCTCCGCCTCCGAACGGTTTCGCAGCGCCACGAAGGCGCTCGTGTCGACGAAGACCGACCTCATCGGCCGTAGAGATCCTGGTCGAGCGTGCCGACGCTCGTGCCCCGCTCACCACGCCCAGGAGCCTCTTCGACGAGGTAGCTGAGCAGCGGGTCTGCGGCGGGATCGAGCCTGCGTGCCCGCTCCGCGTCGATCAGTTCGCGCACGACCGCGGCGATGCTGCCCGACTCCCCAGCCCGCTGGCGCAGCCAGCGGTACTGGGCCTCGTCCAAATAGAGCTGTGTCCGATGCTTCATACTGTAATACAGCATAGACTCAGCGCCGGACGGAATCCGAGCCAGGGGCCACTGCACGCGATCGACCAAGCCTCCGGCGCTCATTTGAACGCCACCTTGTCGACCGCCTCCTTGATCTTGTCGACGATCACGTCGGCCAGCTCGGTCCCCTGCTTGCCGTTGAAACCTTTCATCGCCGCCACCATCCCGACCATCAGCAGCGAGACGAGCAGGATCAGGCCGACGTACTCGACCGTCCCCTGTCCCGTCTCGCCACCGATCAGGGTGCGAATCGCGCGCGCCCGCCGGCCGAGGACCGCGTGCAGGTAACCCATCGCTGCGTAGAACATCAAAGCCTCCTTTCGCTGATTGGGAGGCATGCTCGGGTGCTTCGACGCACCGATCCAGACCGCATCGAAACGACTCTGTGACGGGTCATCCCCGTCGAGCGCGCAGCGGCCTCACCGCCGGCCGTCGCGGATACCCTCAGCGGCGATGCGCGTCCTGATCGTCTCCAACTTCGTCCCCGATGCGGAGACGCCACAGCGAGGTCGTTGGGTCCGCGACCAGGTCGAGGAGATCCGCCGCCTCGGCATCGACGTCGAGAGCTTCGAGTTCCCCCCCGGCAAGGGAGAGTACGCCCCCGCGACGAGGCGCCTGCGGCAGCTCCTGCGGCGGCAGCGCTTCGACCTGGTGCACGCTCACTACGGCCTCCCCGGCTGGTGCGCCCGCCTGGCGGGAGCCCGGCCGCTGATCGTCAGCTACCACGGCACCGACGTGCGCCACTGGCTGGTCGGCGCCCTCTCGCGCCGGCTCGCCTGGCGCGCCGACCTCGTCGCGGCCGTCTCCCGTGCGCTCTTTGCCGCCGAACACGGCCGCCCGGGCCTGCCGGCGGTCCCGGGCGCGGCGGTCCTCCCCTGCGGGCCCTCCCTCCGCCGGTTCAGCCCCCTATCTCGGAGTGAGGCCAGGAGAACGCTTGGCCTGGACCATGACGGCCGCTACCTCCTCTTTCCCGCCAACCCGGCGCGCCCGGAGAAGCGGCACGATCGTGCCGCCGCGCTCGCCGCCGCCTGCGGCGCGCAGCTGCTCACCGGCGGCGCGATCGAGCCCGACGAGATGGCGTTCTGGATCAACGCCGCCAACGCCGTACTCGTCACCTCCGACTACGAGGGCTTCGGCCTCGCCGCGATCGAGGCGCTCGCCTGCGACGTGCCGGTCCTCTCTACCCCGGTGGGCATCGCGCCCTACGCGCTCGGGGGGATCGAGGGCACCCTCTGCGCCCGCTTCGACGTCGACACTTGGACCGCCGCCGCCCAACCGCTGCTTGCCGCCACAGACCCGCGCGTCGAGGGCGCCACCCGCGCCGCAACCCTCTCGGCCACCCGCATGGCGGAACGAGCGATCGTCGCCTATCGCGACGTCCTCGGCTCCTCGTAATAGATTGAGCGCAATGGGTGACCTAAAGGGCCGGCCAAGTGGCGAGGATCTCAGCGCGCAGGTCGAGATGGCGAAGAAGCGGCTGGAGGAGGCCGCGGCGGCGGCCAGCACCGCGGAGAAGCGGGTCGCGGCCGAGATCGAGGCGCTGGAGGCCGACCTGGAGAAGGAGCGCGCCCGCGCCTCCGAGGCGCTCGAGGAGCTGCGCCTCGCGCACGCCGAGGAGCTGAAACGCGAGCGCGAGGCGAAGGAGCAGGTGCTCGCCGAGGCGCAGGGGCGCCTGGCCGAGATCGAGGAGCAGACCGCCGAGGCGGAGAAACGGATCGAGGCGGCGGAGAAGCGCGCCGGCGAGGCCGAAGCGGCGATCGAGGACGAGCGGGCGCGTGCCCGCGAGGCCGCCGCGGCCTGGCTGCGGGGTCAGGTCGAGGCGATCCGGCGAGAGGCAGGACAGCGATAGCGCCCAGCGCCGAGCTCGACGTCGCCGTCGTCGGCGGCGGCGCGGCCGGCCTGTGGACGGCGCTGCGCGCGGCCGAGGCCGGCGCCGAGGTCTGCGTCATTTCCCGCACCCCGCTGACGCAGAGCGCCAGCTATTGGGCACAGGGGGGGCTGGCCGCGGCGCTCGAGCCCGGCGACTCGCCCGCGCAGCACGCCGCCGACACGATCGCCGCGGGGCGTGGGCTCTGCCGCCCGGCTGTGGTGCAGGCGCTGGTCGACGGGGCGCCCGATGCCGTGCGCGAACTGCAGGCGCGCGGGGTGAACTTTGACCTCGATCCCCACGGCGAGCTCGCGCTCGGCCTCGAGGGCGGCCACACGCGCCGCCGCATCGTCCACTCCGGCGGCAGCTCCACTGGCCACGAGATCACCTCGAAGCTGGCGGCAATGGTCGCTGCCGAGCCGCGCATCGCGGTGCGCGAGCGGGCCTCGATGACGGCGCTGTGGAGCGAAGGCGAGCGCTGCCACGGGGTGATCGTCGAAGACGGGCCGATCCGAGCGGCGGCGACCGTGCTGGCGACCGGTGGCGCGGCGGCGCTCTGGCAGCGGACGAGCAATCCGCGGGGCGCGATCGGAGCCGGGCCGGCGATGGCGATGGCCGCGGGCGCCGAGCTCGCCGACCTCGAGTTCTGCCAGTTCCACCCCACGGCGCTCTTTCGGCCCGGCACCCGCTTCGACGGCGCCCTGATCACCGAGGCGGTGCGCGGCGAGGGGGCGACGCTGCTCGACGCCGGTGCTCGCCGCTTCACCGACGAGCTGGCGCCACGCGACGCGGTCACCGCGGCGATCCTCGACCGGATCGCGGCCGACGGCACGGACGCGGTTGGGCTTGACCTGCGCGAGATCGACCCGGCGCGCTTCCCCAGCGTCTTCGAGACGCTGGCGCAGGCCGGCCTCGACCCGACCGCGGCGCCGATCCCGGTCGCCCCCGCGGCGCACTACACGATGGGCGGCATCGCGGTCGACCTCGACGGCCGCTCCTCGCTGCCCGGCCTCTACGCCGTCGGCGAGTGCGCCTGCACCGGCCTTCACGGCGCCAACCGCCTCGCTTCCAACTCGCTCAGCGAGTGCTTCGTCTTCGGCGGCCGTGCCGCGGCCGCGGCGCTGGCGGAGGCCGTGGCGCCCAACCCACCCGCGCCCGGCGAGTGGCGTTTCGAGCCGCCGAGCGAAGCAACCCGCGCCGCCGTCTGGAGCCTCGCCGGACCGCTGCGCCACGCCGAGCGGCTTGAGCGGCTGCTCGCCGACCCCTACCCGCTCGCCGCCGCGATCGCCGCCTGCGCCCTGGAGCGCCGCGAGTCGCGCGGCGGCCACCTGCGCGCCGACTTCCCCCACCTCGATCCCGGCCTCGACGGGGTCCACATCGTCCGCGAGGCCACCGGTCAGATCCGCCGGGAACGCTGGGAGTGACGCGGTAGCGTCCCGGCCATGCTGCTCGGGGTCGACGTCGGCGGAACATTCACTGACGCGGTGCTCTTCGACGGCGAGCGGGTGCACACGGCAAAGCGGCCGACGACGCCCCGCGACCAGTCGCTCGCGGTGATCGAGGCGGTCGAGGAGGTGCTGCGCCGAGCGGATGCAGCAGCCGACGCAGTGGAGTCCTTCGCCCACGGGATGACGGTCGGGACGAACGCGTTGCTCGAGGAAAGCGGCGCGCGGACCGCCCTGATCGCCACCCGCGGCTTCGCCGACGTGCTCGAGATCGCGCGCCAGGACCGCCCGCGGCTCTACCGGCTCTGCGCGCCGAAGGCCGCGCCGCTGGTTGACGCGACGCTCCGCTTCGAGGCCAACGAGCGGGTTTGCCCCGAAGGTGTGATCGAGCCACTCGCCGAGGGAGAGCCGGAGCGGCTCGCTCGCCTCGTCCGCGACTCCGGGGCCGAGGCCGTCGCCATCTGCCTGCTCTTCTCCTACCTCGACCCGAGCCACGAGCGCGAGATAGCCGCGCACCTGCGCCGCCAGCTCCCGCACGTCCACGTCTCGGCCTCGCACGAGGTGCTGCCGCGCTTCCGCGAGTACGAGCGCGGCTCGACCACGGCGATCGACGCCTACCTCTCCCCCCTGCTTGGGCGCTACCTCAGCCGGCTCGCCGGAGCGGCCGCCGGCGCCGGCCTGCCCGAACCGCTCGTGATGCAGTCCTCCGGCGGGGTCGCCAGGGCCGAGGAGGCGGCGAAGGCCGGCGCCTGGAGCGTGCTCTCCGGCCCCGCCGGCGGCGCGGTCGGCGCTGGCCTGATCGCCCGTGTCTCGGGTGATGGCAACGCGCTCGGCTTCGACATGGGCGGTACCTCCTGCGACGTCTGCGTGGTCGAAGGCGGCGCTGTGAAGCGAACGGACGAGCGCGCGATCGGCGGCCGCACGATCCAGCTGCCGATGGTCGACGTGCACACCGTCGGCGCCGGCGGCGGCTCGATCGGGTGGCGTGACAGCGGCGGCGCTCTACGCGTCGGGCCGCGGTCCGCGGGCGCCGAGCCGGGGCCCGCCTGCTACGGCCGCGGTGGCCGTGAGCCGACCGTCACCGACGCCAACCTCCTGCTCGGACGGCTGGCGCCGGACTCGACCCTGGCTGGCGGCGTGCGGCTCGACGCGGCCGCCGCCGAGGAGGCGGTCGGCGCGCTCGCCGCCTCGCTCGACCTCGACCCGCTGCAGACCGCCGAGGGAATCGTCCGCATCGCCAATCAGGAGATGGTGCGGGCACTGCGCGTCGTCACGGTCGAGCGCGGCGTCGACCCGCGCGGCTTTGCGCTGCTGCCCTTTGGCGGCGCCGGACCGATGCACGCCGCCGCGATCGCCGCGGAGCTCGGCATCGACCGCATCCTCTGCCCGCGCGCCGGCGGCGTGCTCTCGGCGCTCGGGCTGTGCGCCTCGGACCGGCGACGCGACACCAGCCGCACGGTGATGCTAAGCGGTGCGGGGCTGAGCGCCGAGAACGTCGCGGCGGCGGTCGACGAGCTGATCGGGACGCTCGCCGGCACGCCGGGCGCCCAGCCCGAGATCGTCTACGAGATGCGCTACGCCGGCCAGGCCTTCGAGCTGGGAGTGCCGGGCCCGGCTCGGCCCGACCCCGCCGATCTCGCCGAGCGCTTCGCCGACGCCCACGAGGAGCGCTACGGCTACCGCGACCCCGAGGGTGAGGTCGTGCTCGTCCACATCCGCCTGGCGATGGTCTCCGACGGCGCGCGGCCCCGGCCGGCGGCCCCGGTGGAGGTCTCGCTGAGCGAAGGGACGCGGCGGGTGCGCTTCGGTGGCAAGTGGATCGATACCCCGGTCCTGCGCGGTGAGCCCGGCGCGGGCACGAGGGCGGCGGGTCCGGTCGTCTTCGAGTTGCCCGAGACGACCCTGGTTCTCCCGCCCGGATGGCTGTCGGAGGTCGACGACGCCGGCACGATTCGCGCCACACACAGAGGTGTAACGCGTTGACCCCTTCCCAGGGGGACAAAACGTTTCACCTGGAGTTGGCATGAGCGGATTCGACCCGGTGACCCTGCAGGTAATGATCGGGGGCCTGCGCGCGGCCTGCGATGAGATGGGCGCGGCGCTGATCCGCTCCGCCTACTCGGCCAACATCAAGGAGCGCCACGACTGCTCGACCGCGCTGTTCGACCCCGCCGGAGAGTTGGTGATGCAGGCCGAGCACATTCCGGTCCACCTCGGCTCGATGCCCGACGCGGTCGCTGCCGTGCTCGACCTGGAGCAGCAGGCGGGAGAGTCGTGGATCCTCAACGACCCCTACCGCGGCGGCACCCACCTGCCGGACATCACGCTGATCTCGCCGGTCTTCGTCGAGAGCGAGCTGCTCGGCTTCGCCGCCTGCCGCGCCCATCACGCCGACGTCGGCGGCCCGACGCCGGGGAGCATGCCCGCCGGGTCCAAGCGGCTCGAAGACGAGGGCGTCGTCATCCCGCCCACGCGCGCCAGCGCGGAGGCGCTGCGCGAGCTCGCCTCGCGAATGCGCTTCCCGCAGCAGCGCATCGCCGACCTGCGCGCCCAGCAGGCCGCCAACCGGATCGGCTCCCTGCGCCTCTGCGAGCTCGCCGAACGCCACGGCCGCGCCCGGCTCAGAGCCGGGATGGCGGAGATCCTCGCCTACGCCGAGCGCCGCACCCGGCACGCCCTGGCGGAGCTGCCCGACGGCACCTACAGCGCCGAGGACGTGCTCGAAAACGACGGTGGTGGCGCGCAGCGGGACGTGCGGCTCCGCGTCGAGGCGACGATCGAAGCGGACGAGCTGCGGCTCGACTTCGCGGGCACCGATCCGGCGGTCGAGGGCAACCTCAACTGCCCGCTCTCGGTGACCAAGTCCGCCGCCTTCTTCGCGGTCAGGGTCCTCACCGATCCCGACGCGCCGCCCTCGGCGGGGGCCTACCGGCCGATCTCACTGAGCGCGCCACCGGGCTGCCTGTTGAACGCCCGCCCGCCGGCCGCCGTCGCCGCCGGCAACGTCGAGACCTCGAGCCGCATCGCCGATCTGGTGATCGCGGCGCTGTCGGGCGCGCGGCCCGCACCCGCCCAAGGCCAGGGCACGATGAACAACCTGACCCTGGCCAACGAGGGGTTCACCTACTACGAGACGCTCGGCGGCGGCCAGGGCGCCTGTCCCGACGGCGACGGCCCTAGCGCGATCCACGTGGCGATGTCGAACACGCTCAACACGCCGGTGGAGGCGCTCGAGAGCGAGTTCCCGCTGCGCGTCCGCGAGCTCTCCCTGCGCCGCGGCAGCGGTGGCGAGGGGCGCCGATCCGGCGGCGACGGTCTCGTTCGCGAGATCGAAGCCCTCGTCCCGATGCGGTACTCGCTGATTACCGAGCGCCGGCGCCATCCACCGCGGGGCCTGGACGGGGGTATGAACGGCGCCGGCGGCCGAAATCTCCTCAACGACGAGCAATTGCCCAGCAAGCACGAGGGAAAAATGGCCCCCGGCGACCGCCTCCGGATCGAAACCCCGGGAGGAGGGGGCCTCGGTGGTCAGTGATCTTCGTCACAAATTTTGAGATCTCGGCGGTCTCGTCTAGAATGCCGAATCCGGGCGGGCTTCTCATCCTGGAAGGGGTTCGAGGTTTCCCCCCAACCAGTCAGAGTTACCAACCACCTTTCTCAAGGTACGACTTCAAATGCCGATCGCTTTCAAGGAATGGGCCGTGACGGTCCGTGCGCTCGCCGAGGGCGAGCAGCTGCTCACGCTTCGTAAGGGCGGGATCCGCGAGGAGAACAAGCACTTCGAGCTCGACCACGAACGCTTCTTCCTCTACCCGACCTTCGATCACCAGCGCAACAACCTGGTGCGCGAGTCCCATCACCCCGAGCTGGGGCGCGCGCTCGAGGAGGGTGTCTGGCCGGATGAGGAGCCACCCCCCGGAGCGCTGATCCAGGACGGCGGCATCTCCCAGCCCGAGCGGGTGCGGCTGCGTGCCTGGGCCGAGGTCACCGACCACATCACGGTCACCGATCCGCGCATCGTCGACGGCCTCTCGCCCTACTACGTCTGGACCCCGGACTACGCCGAGAAGCGGCTCAACTGGAAGCGGCGCCATCCGCTCCACGTGCTGCTGCTGCGGGTCCACCGCATCCCCCGCCCGGTCACGGTGCGGGTGCGCGAGGAGTACCACGGCTGCCACTCCTGGGTCGAGGTCGATCGCGACCTGCCCTTCGAGGGAACCCCGGTGATGGCCGACGAAGAGTTCGACCGCGCCCGCGCGGAGATCCTTGGTGTGTGTGGGGCGGCAGAGCCCGCCTTGGTCTAAGACGGCATAGTCTCGCGCCATTCCCTGGGTCGAGACCGAATCGCTGAGCTTCACCGCGCGCCACGACAGCGGCGACGCCGCCTTTGCCGAGCGCACTCTCGACCGGATGGAGGAACTGCGGCTGCGCCTGGAGGACCGCTTCGAGGAGGTGCCGGGGGAGATCACGGTCGTCGTCCACACCAACCCGCTCTGGCTCTCGCTGGCGCACCCGTTCCTGCCGGCGGCGCGCTGGTCGGCGGCGCCGGCGGGACGCCGCTACTTGGCGGGCTGGGCGATGGCCACCGAGCTGCACGTGCTCAATGACCCCCACATGGAGCGGCGCGCCGCCGGGGAGGACTCGCGCGAGGCGCTGCGCGGCACCGCCGAGCGGCTCTACGCCCAGCTGGTCATCGCCGCCAACAATCGCGAGCTGCCCCCTTCGTGGACGCCGCGCCGCTTCGCCCGATACCTGCGCTGGGCGTGGCTGGTCGAAGGCGGCGCCCAGTACTTCTCGCGCCAGGTCGGCTTCTACCGCGCCGCCGTGATCCGCCGCCTGCGCGAGAGCGCCCGGCCCTCCTTCCCGCCCTCGCGGCGCGACGCGGTCATCCTCGGCGGCACGATCTTCGACCTGCTGGAGATGGAGCGAGGCCCGGACGCCTGCGAGCGACTGGCCCTGGAGCTGCTCCCGGGCGGCGCGGTGGCGACGATCGAGGCCGCCTTCGGAGCGCGGTTCGGCGAAATCGAGGATGCCTGGCGCGGCTACCTGCGGGAAGTCGCCCGGCCGGCCGTCAGCTAGAGCCCTGTCCCTGCGTGTCGGCGAGGACTTCGCGTGCCTTCTCGGCGGCCGCCTCGGGGACCAGGATCTGGCGCGGGCCCGCAGCGAGGAACTCGGGATTGTCGACGGTGCGCTGGGCCATGCTCGGGATGCCGTACTCGCCGAGCAGGGCCTGGATCATCTCCGCCTCCATCTGGTGATGGGCGTAGGCAACCTTGACCAGGCGGCCGCTACTCGACGACGAGCTCGACATCGGCGATCTTCAGGTCCTTCAGCCAGTAGCCCTTGACGTCGGGGTTGGCCTCGTCCTGCAGCGAGACGATCAGGTAGACGGCGTCGGGCCAGTTGACCGCCTGGTTGACGTCGGTCTGCGAGGGATAGGCGGCGCTCTTGGTGTGCGAGTGGTAGATCGCCAGCAGCTCCCCGCCTGCATCCTCGATCGACTTCAGCGCGTCGTACTGGCCCTGCGAGTCCATCTCGAAGCGCAACGGGCTGGCGGCGGAGTTGACGACCGGGATCACGACGCTCGCCGCGCCGTCCGCGCCGCCGACCATCCCGCAGCACTCGTTGGGCAGGTCCTTGCGCGCGTGGGCGACCATCTGATCGATCAGGCTCTGTGCGATCCGCATCGGCCGATCGAGGCTAGCGGACCGGATGCTGCACCGCCGCGGGCCCCGGACCCGCGATCTGGCGGAAAGCTCGCCAGGAAGGCTTGGGATTCCCGCCCGAGTCGAACAGCCCGCCGTACTGGCAGAAGACGCAGTGTGGATCGGCCGCAGTGGCGTCCTGCCAGGTGAACCAATCGAGGCCGGCGAGGTGCCAACGATGGCGATTGCGCAGAGCCAACTTGAACACCCCGCGCAAGAAGGCGGCTTGCCCGGCCCGGCCCTTGTCGAAGGGATTGCGGAAGGTGGAGGCGGAGGCGACTCCCAGCTCGGTCAGCTGCAGCGGCGTCGCCCTGTCACCTGCCCCGACCATGACTTCGCGCACGAAGCGAATCTGCGTCTTCACCCATCGCACGTAGGGCGCGTAGGGGTGCAGCGCGACGACGTCAAAGGAACGGCGCACGCCCGGCACTTCGTAAAGGCGCCGCAGAAATGCCCAGGGCGTAATGCCCGCCTCGACGGGGGCGACGCCGGCGGCAAGGATCGTCGCTTCGGGGTCGACGGCGTGGATCGCGTGCGCGGAGCGCTCGAGCAGACGAGCGTACGCCCGCGGTTCCGGGTGGGGCCGCCAGAAGATCAGGTAGTTGGGCTCGTTCCAGATCTGCCAGCTGACGATTGGCAGTCCGCGTTTCCGACCCTCCCAGAAGAGGCCGTCCGGCCCGTAGCGACGAACGAGCAGGTGCAAAAGTTCGCTCCAGGCACGGTGCGCGCGGTCCGAGGCAATCGGTGGGCGGGCAGGGTCCGCAGCAAGCCAGCGCGGCGTCCCGTAGACGAAGGGCAGGACGCGAATGCCCGCGTCGGCCGCTTGGCCGACGATCGCGTCCAGACCGCTGAGGTCGTAGGCGCGGGGCCGGGGCTCGATCCGAAACCATTCCACCGGCACCCGCACCGTCCCGACGACGCCGCTCATCCTGCTGAAGTCGGCACCCGTGGGCTGCGCCTGCGGCACCACCCCGAAGAATTCGCGCGGCACGCCGGCGCTCGCGCCGGCCGGCAGAGCCAGGGCGAGCGCCGACAGCAGCAACGCTGCCGGCGCTCGCGGAGCACGACGGGCTGACAAGTGGCCTACTGGTGCACGCGGTTGCGGCCGGGACCGCCGTCGATGCGGTCCTGACCGGGCCCGCCACAGATCAGGTCGTTGCCGCGGCGTCCCAGGATCCGGTCGTTGCCGGCGAGGCCCGCGATCACGTCACGGTGGCCGGTGCCCTTGAGCGCCTCGCCGCGGCGCGTGCCGACGATGGTCGCCTTGCGCCCCATGCAGCGCACGTTGCTCTTGCCGCCGATGAAGCGCAGCAGCACCGGGTGCCTGGAGCCGCATTCGCGGGAGCATTCGTAGCTTTCGCCGAGGATCACGATGCGGCCGCTGGACTGCAGCGCCAGGGCATCAACTTCGTTGGCGCTGCCCAGCGCGAAGCGCTGCTGGCCGCCGGCGGCGAAGGTGCGGTCCGGGCGCCCGTTGCCGAGCCGGCGCATCACCCAGAGCGCGCCGCCGAGCTTGCTGTCGGCGCCGCTGCCGGCGAGCACGATCCGCCCGGCGTCGTCGATCGCCGCCTGTTCGATCGTGCTCCTGGCGAAGCCCAAGGAGAGCGTCCCGCCGCGGCCGAACTTGCGATCGGGGCGGCCGTTTTCGAGCAGGCGAGCGATGAAGCCGGCGCTGCCGCGGCCGCGGGTCGTCGCGTTGCCGATCACGTAGAGCTTGCCGTTCTCGAGCGTCAGCACCTCGCTCAGCGAGGTCGAGGTGCCGGCCCCGACCTGGCTGGAGAAGCCGCCGTCGAGATTGCCTTCGGGCAGGAAGCGGACGAGCACGGCGCGGCCGCGCGCGGCGCAGCATTCGTCGACGGCGACGACGAGGCGGCCGCCGGCATCGATCGTCAGGGCGACGGGCTGATCGTTTGGCAGGAGGTTGGTCACCATCGTCCCCTGCTGGCCGAAGCCCGGATCGGGCGCGCCGTTCGGCAGGTAGCGGGCGAGAAGGACGTCGGCTGGGGCGCTGCTCTCGGCCGTATGCCGCAAGCTGCCAGCGACGACGATTTTGCCGTCGGCTTGCAGCTCCACCTCGGCTGCCGCCTCGGTGCCGCCGAGGTCGGTGACGACCCGGCCGCCGAGGCCAAAGCCGGCGTCGGGCGCACCGTGCGAGTCGAAGCGGAAGAGGGCGACGTTGCCTTCCGTCGCGGTGGTGACGATCGCGTTGCCGTTGGCGTCGATCGCGATCGAGCCGTCCGGCGCGTTGAGGTGCGACCCGGCCGGAAGCTGGGTCGAGATCACCGCCCTGCCCCCCGCCCCGTAGGCGAAGTCACGGAAGCCGTCGTGGCTGTAGCGGGTGACCGCGAAGAGGCATTCGGGGAATTTCGGGCAGGCCTCGCTGAGCACGAGGATTTCTTCCTGCGGGCCAGTGGTCATGTCGACGACCCGCTCGCTGCCTTGGGGTACGTCCAGGGCTGGCGAGATGCCGGCGAAACCGCGCTGGCCGAAGGTGTGGTCGAGATCGGCCGGCGCCGCGCATGCCATCGAGGCCAGCAGCCCGAGGACCGCGCATACCGCCACAAGAGACGAAACAACCAACCGTGCCTTCAAGAGCATCTCCCCCGCTCAAATTTCGTTTGGCAAGCAACCGTCAGCCGGCTCAAACACGCGAATCGGGGCGAGTTGCGGTCCGCCTCAGCGGCGGGCGCCTACCACCAAACGGTGGAGTCGAGGTTCTCGATCTCCTCGATCGGCTTGGTGTAGACGCCAGAGGAGAGGTACTTCCAGCCGTCGTCGGGGATCAGGAAGACGACGTTGCCACCCTCGAGCTCGCCGGCGATACGGGCTGCGATCGCGGCGATCGCCCCGGAGGAGACGCCGGCGAAGACGCCCTCCTCGTCGAGCAGCCGCTTGGTCCAGACGATCGCGTCACGATTGGAGACCATGATCTTGCGGTCGAGGATCGAGAGATCGATGATCGGCGGGATGAAGCCGTCATCGAGCGAGCGGAGGCCCTGGACCAGCTCGCCCTGCATCGGCTCGGCGGCGACGATCAGCGTCTCAGGGTTCTCCTCTTTGAGGCGGCGGCCGTTGCCCATCAGCGTTCCGCCAGTGCCGAGACCGCCGACGAAGGCGGTCACCTCGTCGAGCTCTTCGAGGATCTCCGGCGCCGTGCCCTCGTAGTGAGCGCGCGGGTTGGCCTCGTTGCCGTACTGGTAGGGCATGTAGTACTGCGGGTCCTGGGCCATCTCCAGCGCCACCTCGACGGCGCCGTTGGAGCCTTTGGCGCCCTCGGAGTAGACGATCTCCGCCCCGTACATCGAGAGCAGCTGAGTGCGCTCCTCGGTGACGTTGTCGGGCATCACGACCTTCAGGTCGTAGCCCCTGCGGCGGCAGATCATCGCCAGCGATATGCCCGTGTTGCCCGAGGTCGGCTCGAGGATCGTCTGGCCGGGCTCGATCAGGCCCTCCGCCTCGGCCGCCTCGATCATCGATCTGGCGACCCGGTCCTTGACCGACCCGGTCGGGTTATGCCCCTCGAGCTTCGCGTAGATGCGAACGTCTGGATTTGGCGAGAGCCGCGGCAGCTCGACTAGCGGCGTGTTGCCGATCGATTCGACGATGTTGCCGAAGCGGCCCCCACAGGGTCGGTTGAGAAGCTCGTCGTAGGCCATCGCTCTCCCGTTACTTCAAAAAGTATAGCCACGGCCTCGCGAGGTGGTGGTCAGTTTGAATTGAAGCTCTGAACACCCGGCCATTGCGAGACCGGATCACAGACCTAAGCCCTCAGGGCCTTCTGTTTGCGTGCAGCCTTTTTCCGCTGCTTTCGGGTGCCAATGAGGTCCATCATTGAAGCCGCGAGACTAGTTGCATCAGCGTCTTTGACCTGCTCAGCCCGCCGCCGAGCCTCCTCGTAGCAAGCGGCATCCTCTCGGTCCCCAATCACGCAGACCGTTGCCACCGTCTCATCCTCATTGACCCGGAAAACGATCCGCCAATTCCGATTTCCGACGGTGATCTTTCGCCAGCCAACCAAGTTTCGACCCAATGGCTCTCCGGCCTGAGAGCCATTGGCCTCAATTTCAACGAGCTTTTTAAAGAACTGCTTGAGGTTGCCGCCCTCTGTGAGATCCGCCAGGTCAACTACAGCCTCATCTATGAGCTCGACCCGGACGGACACGCTCGTTCAGTCTTTCTCTAGGTCCTCGCGAGTAAAGCCAAGCCTGTCGAGAACATCGTCGAGCGAATGACGACGCTCGCTAGTCGTAAGGAGCCGGGTAAGCGCAAGAGATACATCTAGAAGTCGCTCCTCCAGCGCCTCGTTCCGCTCAAGCATCTCGATCCCGACCACCGCGGCGACAGGCTTGTTGTTCTTCATCAAGACTCGCTGCTCCCCCCGCTCGGCTACTTTGACGAGCGCGGAGACGCCGAGCCTTCCGGCCTCGGTGACAGAGATCAGCTCGGTTGTATCCAGGGTGGGCATAAGTCCGTCCTCCTCATCTGCTACGCGATTCTATGCAGAATCACAGGTAGATTACCAAAGAGGTCAATGGGGCCAGTGAAGGCTAAGCGGTGAGAAGAAGGGTGCCGATGCTCAACCGCCGGCCATGGCGGGGAGGATCACGACGGTGTCGCCGTCCTTCACCGAGGTGCTGAGACCGTCGAGGACCCGAACGTCCTCGTCGTTGAGATAGACGTTGACGTAGCGGTTGAGGTCGCCGTCCTCGCCGAAGAGCTGCTCGGCCGTGCCGGGGTGCTCAGCGGTGAGGGCGCGCAGGACCTCGCCGACGTCGGAGCCGGCGGCCTCGACTTCGGGCTGGCCGCCCGTCTGCGGGCGCAGGACCGGGGGTATGCGAACGGTCGCCATCGGGCGAGAATCCTATTCGAGCCGGCCGTCAGCCAGCGCAGAAGGCGTCGTAGTCGGGGAACTGGCCCATCTCCGACTCCAGGATCTCGGCCGCGTTCTCGCCGCAGATCGGGCACTCGGGGTCGCGGCGCACCTTGAGCTCGGTGAAGCGAGTTCCGAGCGCCTCGTAGAGGAGCAGGCGGCCGATCAGCGGTTCGCCGGCGCCGATGACCAGCTTCAGGACCTCGTTGGCCTGCAGAGTGCCCATCGTCCCCGCCATCACGCCGAGCACGCCGTTGGCGGAGCAGCTCGGCGCCAGCTCGGCCGGCGGCGGGGTCGGGTAGAGGCAGCGGTAGCAGGGGCCCTCGAAGGGGACAAAGGTGGAGATCTGACCGTCGAAGCTGAGGATCGAGGCGGAGACGACCGGCTTGCGCAGCCGCACCGAAGCGTCGTTGAGCAGGTAGCGGGTGGGGAAGTTGTCGGCGCCGTCGACGATCACGTCGTAGGGCTCGATGATCTCGAGGATGTTCTCGGCGTCGAGCCGGAGGCGGTGCTCGATCACTTTCACGTCGGGGTTGAGCGCCTCGATCGTGAGGCGCGCCGACTCGGTCTTGGGCGTGCCGATCCGCTCGGTGCTGTGGATCACCTGGCGCTGCAGGTTGGAGGCGTCGACGACGTCGTCGTCGACGAGGCCGAGCGTGCCGATGCCGGCGGCGGCGAGGTAGAGCGCGGTCGGCGCACCAAGCCCGCCAGCGCCGAGCAGCAGCACCTTCGCGTTCAGCATCTTCAGCTGGCCGTCGACGCCGACCTCGGGCAGCAGCGTGTGGCGCGAGTAGCGGTCGCGCTGCTCGGGGGTCATTCCCTCAGTGGCGAGCACGGGCAGCCCCTGCTCCTGCCAGGCGAGGATGCCGCCCGCCATCGAGGCGACGTTGGTGTAGCCGAGCGCCTGCAGCTGCTCGGCCGCCTTGTAGGAGCGGTTGCCGCTGCGGCAGTAGAGGATCGTGCGGGCCGACTTGTCGGGGGCGGCGGTGGCGATTTCGTCGGCGATCAGGCCGGGTGGCACCAGCTTGCCGCCCTCGAGGTGAGCCTCCTGGTACTCGTGCGGCTCGCGCGTATCGACCAGGACGACGTCGCCGCCCTCGATCTCCTGCGCAGCCTCGAACGGCTCGATCTCCTCGACTGGGGCCTTGACCTGCGTGTCCGCGCCGTTCGCCACTGGCAAATCTCCTAAATCCCGATCAGCTTTACTTCAAAAAGTATAGCGAGGTACTCAAGCCAAGCGGGAAGCTCAGAGCTGGGTGGCGATTATCCCGAGGAAGCCGACGAGGGTCGTCGCGATCATCCCCCCGCCGACTTGGACGATCAGGCGCTGAGTCGCGTCGAAGCGACCGTTTAGCCCGGCCATTTCGGCTCGCAGTTCCCGGAAGTCGGCATCGACCCGGTCGAAGCGTCGGTCGACGGCCTCAAAGCGCCGATCAACCTCGTCGAAGCGCTGATCGATTCGATCGAATCGCTCTTCGAGTCGCTCGTCGGTCCAGCTCTTGGTCATTGCCTCCATGATGACACCGTAACGAGCTGTCTGCGCGGTTTGGCGCGCAGAACGTAAGAAATGTGCAACGACGAAAGCCTTCGTAATTAGGCGGCGCGTGCGATGCGCTGCGTCTCCCCCGGCCCGAGATAAGGAATCAGCAGGTACTGAAGCAGCTCGGTGGTGGCGTCGGGGAGCTGCTCGATGCGGTCGGAGTCGACGTAGCGGGCGATCGTCGCCAGCGCGCCACCGAGCAGCATCTCCTCCAGCTCGGCAGGCAGATCGACACGATCGGCCCTTCCGACCCGGAGAGCCTCGGCTAAACGGGCAAGGCAAGCGCGCTGGCGCTCTCGAGCCGTCGGCCCCGCGTGCAGGACGTCTACCGCGAAGAGCCGCGCCAGCGATCGATTTCCCGCCAGCAGGCGCAGGGCCTCGACGACTCCGGCGTGAACGCGTGCCGGCCACTCGCCTCGCGCGCCCATCGCCCGTTCGACCCGTTCGCAGAACCACCGAGCGGCGAGGTCGTAGGTGACCAGGAAGCACTCCTCCTTGTCCTCGAACTGCTCGTAGAAAGTCGAGCGAGAGACACCGGCCTGCTCGGCCAGGTTGCCGATCGAGATCTCGGCGTAACTACGCCGAGCCAGCATCTGGAGCATCGCCTCGACGAGGCGCATGCGCTGGTTGCGGAAGACCTGCGCGCGGGTCAGCCCGTGTCGGCCGACCGGCAACCGTTTCAAGGCGAATCCCGGTGGCAGCCCGGCAAGCACCGCCGGCTCGAAGCGCTCTGGCGCGGAGCCGCCGCCCGGCGGCCCTCCTGGGGCCATTGCGCTAGCCCTGCTCGGCGCGCCGGTCCACGCGCGCAGCGGCCGCGGTGGGGGCCAGCAGGTACTGGAGCAGGAAGCGGTGGTCCTCGGGGAGACGCTCAACTTCGCCGGCGAGAACGCGCCCGGAGAGGTGGGAGGCGATGCCCCCCGCCAGCAGGCGGGCCGTCTCCGTCGGCATCTCCCGCCCCCCCGGCATCTCCGCGGCCGGAGGCCGCAGCACCTCCGCCAGGCGCTCGAGCGAACGCTCGTGCTCGAGTCGCGCCGGGCGCGCCGCGGCGAGCGCCTCGACCAGCAGCAGGTGGGCGAGTGCCGGGCCGGCTGCGAGGAACCGCAGCCCGGCGTCGAGTCCGAGCGAGACCCGCCTCGCCCACTCGCCCTCCCCCTCGACCGCGGCCCGGACCGCCACCGAGAGCCGCTCTACCCCATCCTCGTAGGCGGCGGCGAAGCATGGCTCCTTGCCCCGGAAGTGCTCGTAGAAGGTAGCCCGGGAGACGCCGGAAAGTTCGACGACGTCGGTGATCTTGGTGTCCTCGTAGCCGTGGTAGGCGAGCGCAGCGGCGAGCCCGTCGAAGATCCGCCCCCGCTGGTTTTCGAGCACCTCTGCTCGGGAGAGCCCGGCCCGCGGCGGAATCCGCTCCCCCACCGGCAGCGAGACGTCCGGCCGCCGCCGCGACGATCGCGGCGCCCGCGTCGGAAGCTCAGTCTCGCGTCCAGCCATACCAGCCCCGTTCTAAAGAGGAGACGAGTGGCTATACAAACACGTCAGTTCGCGTTTGTCAAGATACGCACGTGGTATTTCTGAGCTTTATTGGGCAGTAGCCCCGAAGCTCACCACCCCAAAGGCCTCTCCGGCGCTGAAGGTGGGAGCCCCAGAGGCAAAGGCTTCGTTGAACGTCTGCGCGGTCTGGGCATCGAGCGATAGCGGGGCGTTTGAGACCGAGATCGTCCTCGCCTTCGGATTGGAGGAAACAGACGCTTTGGCCATATCGATCGCCAAGGTCCCGATCCGCCCCAGCTTGCCGGGGAAGGCAGGTGTGGGCTCTACGTCTACTTCAGCCGATGTGTCCTTGGCGGCGAAGTCGAGCCAGTATTCCTTGTGGAAGACCTGCCCTGCTCCGAGTTGGAGCAGTTCGATCGCGCCTGCGAGGCGAAGCGTTCCCTCTGATGCATCGGGAGCGAGCTGTCCCCCCAAGGCGATCGGGAAGCGAAGGATCGGTCCCGGGGAGAGTTCGGCCGGTGAGATTGGATTGAGGGAAACGAAAAGCGATTTGAACTTGGCGAGGATCTGAGGGTCTGGGACCAAGGTGGCTTGACCCTGTTCGAGGATCGTCACCCGCTGCGGTTGGGCTTGGCTTTTCAAGCTGCCGATCAGCTGTCCCTCAGCGAACAGGTCCTTGGTCCTCAGCTTCTTGTTGAGGCGAGTGGCGACCTTTTGGGTCAGCTGCAGGCCGGTTGCGCCAAGGGAAGATCCAAAGCCTTCCCTCGCGAAGGAGATTTTCTTCGCCGAGGCGACCTTCAACTGGCTTCCTCCTACCTTGGCGAAGAGAGGCGTGCGCTTTGCCTTCAGCTCGATATCTCGCAAAGGGACCTTGCGTTTGCCCTTTTCGAAGACGATCGTCCCTTCCTGTTGGACTTCTCCCTTTCCTGTTGTCGGATCTGCCTTTCCTCCTTCGACCGGCATGACGATCGTCTTTGCTTTGAGCTTCGCCGGGGCTTTGGCTTTGAGGGCCACGCCGTTCTTCTTCAGGAGGGAGAGGAAGGACGGATCGAGGTTCAGCTTGGTGGTTCCACCCGCTATGGGGTCATAGGAGGCGTTGGTAGTTGAGCTAACCCCCAAGAAGACGAGCAGCATGATTGTCAAAAGGAGGCGTTTCATTCCTTCACCGCGCATGCCTTTTCCACCTTGGCTGCAAGCAGGGAGCCATCGGCGAAGTCAAAGCTCGCCAGCGCCAGTGAGTAGACCGTGCGCTTGGATCCCTCTGGGGCGGGGCAACCGGCGTTGAAGTAGCTCAACTGCTTTCCCCGGTAGGTGTATTTGCGCTTCAAGGTCAGCTTGATCCGATCGACGTAGCCCCAGTCCCCCAGGGCTTGTGGCAAGGAAGCGGTCAGCTTGGTGCCGTAGGCGCCGTCTTTGACCTTCGCGATCGAGAAGGGAATGACGAATGAGGAGAAGAAGGGATTGGCGGTGAAGATGTGGGTGAAGATCACCGGCTTTCCTCCTTGTCTGCCGTTGAAGATCAAAAGCCTGCCATGTGTCGGGTAGGCGCCTTGGTCTGGGAGGACGATGTGGGCCCAGAACTGCCCGGAGCCGATCAATGCATCCCCGCAGACAGATAGGGCTCTCTGGGTCGAGGCTGGTTGCAGCTTCGAGAGCGGACAGCTCGGCAATCCCTTCGACTGAAGCAGGCCGTGTTTGTTGACCTTGACGCTCATCTCCTGCAACTGGGAGGGGATGCCGCCGTGTGGAGCTGAGAGGTGCCCGGAGACGAAGACTGCGATCGGGGCGGTTCCCTTCCTGGGGAGCTTGTAGGGCTGGATCTGGGAGAGGACGGTGATCCTCAGGTTGCCCTCTTGGATCACCGTCGCTTGGGCAAGGGAAGCGCAGCCCAGCACCGCCACCGCGGTGACGAGAACCCCCGCACGCCTTTTCATCCCTAGTGCGCCCTGCGCTTCTGCTTCTTGGCTTTCTTTTGCTTGCAGCCTGTGGCAACCAACTCCGGCTTCTTGTTCCACTGCTTGCCGTTGTGGCCGGTGAAGTTGGCTTCCACCTTGTGGGTCCCTTTGCAGAGGTTGGTCGAGTTGACGAACAGGCCCTTCTTTCCTCCTTGCAGGCTGACGACTACTGAGGAGACGGGGGCGTCAGGGGTGGCTTCGAAGGTGTTTCTGAGCCTTCCTTTGACCGAATCGACCTTGCCGACCAGAACAACGTCGATCTCGCCGTTGTGAAGGGAGGCGACCACGTCTGGGAGCTGGTGTTCTGAGGAGCGCAGGAATACCGGTCCCGCCAGGGGGGAGTCGAGGATCGGGGTCTTGGCTACGGCTTTGCCGTAGATCGACCCTGCTGGGCACTTTTCTCCGGGGACCGATCCCTGCTTGAACTGGACCCTGGTGCAGATCGTGTTGAAGTGGGCGTTCTCGATGAACTCCGAGGAGGGCAGGATCACTTCTGTCCTTTTGATGCCCGCTTCGCCGATCCCGTTCATCTTCAGGGTTGCCTTAAGAGCTGGATGGGCGCCTCTGTTCGTTCCTCCCTTCAGCTTGAAGGTCAGCTTCGGCTTGAAGGGGAGGGCGGCGCAATCGGCTGCTTGGAATGGGGTTGAGACCGTCACCGGGCGATCGTCTGCTTCGGAGGAGAAATCGAGGCCACTTCCCAAGAGCGTGCTTGCGGTTGAGGTTCTCTTGCAACTACTTGGGTTCAAGACGAAGTTGGGCCTATCGGTATAGGCCCTGATGTCTCTGAGATGGACCGGCACGCCCTTGAGGATGTGGGGGATCGGGTCTGAGCCTGTGGCGTCGATGAAGACTTCGCCCGTTTCGGGATCTACCTTGAAGGCCTGTCTTATGACCACGGTGCCGAGGTCAAAGGGGCCTGCCTTGGCGGCTGTGATCGCTACGAGAGAGATCGCGCTGCCGTGGTAGGGGCCTGCGAGGTAGAGCTTGCCTGGGACGTAGGCGAGGGCAGAGCCAACGCCTGAACCCGCCAGGGAGTGGCCGATTTCAGAAGCGGCTGGACAGGAGGGATGTTCGATCTCTTCCTGGCCGCCGTGGATCCCGGTCCTGGCTTTCGCGGCTTCAATCGCTGCATCCGAGCAGAAGGGGATGCCGGCCAGCTTGCCGACTATCCCCGGCGGCAGCTTGATCGAGAAGCGGGTGATCTCCTGTTCGGAGTCGGTTCTGAAGAGACGGACGTTGAAGGGGGAGAAGCGTCCTGCGGCGTTGTTGATGCTGCCCGCGATCAGGCCTGGTTTGAAGGGGGGCAGGCCTCCAGATGGGCAGGGACCTCCGTCTGGGCCGTGTTCGATCTGGAAGGAGCCCGTTCTTTCGATCGCTTCGGAGTCGTCTTTGGCCGAGAAGGGGGTGAACTTGGCGACGGTCTGGTATTCGCCGCAGGCCGAGGGGGTCGCCAAGGGCGCTCTCGCTCCTTCTCTGAAGTGCAGCTTGAATGAGGAGAACGGGATCGGCGGCAGGTCGTCGAAGGTGGTGGTGATCTGGCCGGTGCTCTGGTCGAACTCGATCTTGCCGGCCTGCTTGACCAGGATGCCTCGTTCTGGAGCCCTGGCGACCATATACATGGCAGCGAGGGTTCCGAAGCGGTTCGCATAGGGAGCCGCCAGGTAGAGCGAGCCTTCTACCGGTTCGTCCAGCAGCGGAGTGAGGACGTGGACCGAGCCCAGCTTTGATGCTTCCGGGCAACCCGCTCCAGCCGGAGAGTCGATCTTCTCCGCTTTGTATTGGTCCTCAGAGCAGGTGGCGATCCCTTCCGCGAAGGAGGGGTTGACGCTGGTCCCCTTGGGCAGGGTGACGACCGCCTTGCGCGGCTCGGTTTCGGCCGAACCGCCGGTGCTGGTCAGGCTCTGGTTTGCCAGCTTCAGCTCGAAGTCAAGGCCGGATGGGTTCGAAGCGAGTTTCGTCGTCGGCTGGCTCGAGATCTTCGGGTCGAAGGGGACCGCAGAGCAGCCCGCCAGGGTCAGCGGTTTGCCGGCGGAGTCGAGCAGGTTGGCGCTCTCTTCTGAGTAGACGTCGGGTTCCTGGATGGAGTTGACCCTGAACGTCACCTGCGGCGATTGCGTGCAGGAGGCGGGCATCGTCAGGTAGGACTGAAGCGGCGCGGTGGAGGGCATCGGGATGCCGTGGCTGATCGCCTCCTCGCCGCGTTCGATGTCGTGGCTGGAGTCCGCCGGCACGCCCCAGATCGTCTCGGTGACCGAGGTGACCTCGACCGGCGCGTTGATCGCCGCCACCTGCAGGCCGTAGCCTTCTTCGGTGCGCGCCGAGCCGAACTGCAGGGAGAGGAATTCGGCGGTATTGAAGCCGAACTCGCTCGCCACCCCGGGCGGCGGCTCGAGATTGTATATGGCGCCTTTGACGAGGCCGAGCCCGGGCAGCGTCGCCTGCAGCACACCGACCTGAGTCTCGGGCGGGCAGGCCGGCAAGATCCCTTCGAAGTCCAGGTGCGAGCAGCGCGGCACCGCCCGCGGGTTTCCGATCAGCCCCGGGGGCAGATCGACGATCACGTCGCGCATCCGCCCGCCTTCGCTGTGGCCGGTTTTGTCGGCGTTCAGGTCGAAGTGGACCGTGAAGGAGTAGGGGTGCGTGGAGGCGAGGGTGTCGATCGTGCCGTCTTTGTTCAGCGCCTCGATCGAGGCCGAGCCGGGGAGGATGCCGAAGTCGGCCTGGGCTGCGCCGGGCAGGGCCAGAGCCCCAACCGCAAGGACAGAGGCGAGAAGTGCCTTTGAGCCGATCACTTGGAACCTCCCCGGTCGTGCTTGGCGGCTCGCTTGTGGCTCTTCTTCTTGGCGTGCCTCTTCTTCTTGTGCTTGTGCTTCTTGGTCGTCTTCTTTTCATCGACGTTGCCCGCCCCTTCGAAGGTGCTCGATCCCGGTGTGGGGTCGTTGGGGGGAGATACCTGCGGCTGGCAGGCTTCGCCCTGGCACTCCCCGCGCGAGGTTTCGCTTTCCCCAGGGATGCCGCCGTCTTCGCGGGCGTCATAGAGGTCGATCACGTCGTCGGTGTCCTTCAACGTCAGGCGGTCTCTGGTAGTGAAGAAGACGTCGGAGCCGTCTTCGTCGATCGTCACCAGGTTTGAGTCATAGGGTTCCGAGCCGGCCGAGATCAGGTAGACGCAACCATTGGCGCGTTCGCAGCTGCCGACTCCGTTCGGCTCGTACTCATAGACGTCTTCGGCGCCTTCGTTGGTGTCGAAGGGGCTGAGCGCATCGCGGCTGTCGAAGTAGAGGCGTCCTTCATCGGTCAGGTAGCGGGCGGTCTCCCCCGCGCGGCCCTGCCGCAACACGCTCAACCCCAGCGGCGCGGCGCCGCTGGGGTTGCAGGAGGGACAGCCGAGCCTGCCCGTGGCGGAGTCATAGAGGAAGACCTCCGCGCAGGGGCCTTCGACGACTTTGCCCAGAGCGGCGACTCCGCAGGGCCCTTCGTTGTCGTAACCGGTCAGCGATGCCCTGGAGATGAAGGCTACGTAGCGTCCCTGCGGGCTGGCCTCGGCCGTGCGGGTGCCGGGCGGGAAGGCCCAGCTGCGACTGATGTCGAAGGGGTTGACGCCGTTGTCTGTTTCGAGCAGCGTGGTGACGTAGGTCGTCCCCCCGCCCTGCGCCCAGGCGTAGAGGTTGGGCTTGCCTTCTTCTGCTTCGTCTCCGTATTCGTTTGCTTCCGCCCCGCTGAGCACGGCGGTGTCGACGAAGTAGATGTGGGAGAGATCCTCGCTTTCGCCGACGACCCCTTTGAAGCCGCCTTTGCCCTCGGTCAGGTCGGTCGGTTCAGCGGCGAGGTTGCCCGTGTCTTCATAGAGCGCCCCGTCGGTGAGCAGCAGCTTTGAGCCGTCCACCGAGGCAGCGAGGAAGTGGCCGGCGTGGTCGGGGACTTCGAGCGTTTCCTCGCCGTTGACGCGGATGTAGACCTGGTGGGCTTCGTCTTCGAAGAAGACGCGTGAGCCGTCGGCGGAGATCGCGTGGGCGGACCCTGGATCGAAGGAGGCGCCCGCTTCGGTTTCGGTGTTGCCGGGCGCCACGTTGACGAGGGAGAGCGTGTCTTCGTGCCATTCGTAGAGGTTGACTTTGTTCGCGCCGCCGTCTTTTGCTTCGGGTGCAAACGGCGTTTCTTCGCTCAGCGCGTCGTTTGCGGAGAAGAAGATCCGCGAGAGGTCGGCCGAGGCGCCCCCATATTGGACTCTGAAATCGTCGGCGGAACGGTGGGGCGGTTCTGCGCTCAGCAGCGAACCGAGCGTCGCCGGGTCGGCGGTCGGTTGGGTGTAGAGGTCTTGATATCCGACCGGCGCCTCGGAACTGAGGGGGGGCCCTTCTGCCTGCAGCAGCACACCGCGGCTGAGCGCTGGGTCGAAGGCCAGGTAGCCGCTGATCCTGCTGTTGAGCAGCGCCGGGGTCGGATTGGTCGTCTGCCAGCCCACTTTGGCGTCGCGGTGAGCGATGTATTGGTTGGTGGTGATGGCGCCCTCTCCCCTGGCGAAGGGGCTGCCCTGGTAGGCGATCGCTTCCCCATCGGGAGTGCTCTGCAGCGGGAATTTGGCGCTGGTTTCGCCCGGCTTGCACGTTTCGAATTGGCAGCTGGCGATGCTGGGCTCGGCCGGCCAGACCTGCCCCCCTTCCTTGCGGGGCGGGGAGACCAGCTCGTAGGCGCGGCGGTCGGGCAGGCCCGGCGCTTCGGCGGGGAAGGTGTGAAAGCTTTGATCGGGGCCGACCGCTTCGCAGAGTTTTTCTTCGTCTTCCACCGAGCAGTGGCTGGTGGCGACGGCGCGGTAGCGGTAGGCCGTATCGGGTTCGAGGCCGGTGAGTGAGGTGATGGCACTGAGCGCCAGCGGGCCTTCGCCGAGGAAGCCGCCGCCCAGTGGCGCTTCGGTGGCGCCGGCGAAGCGATCGGCTGGTTCGTTTGCTTCGTATTGGGCCTGCGTCTCGTACTGGAAGGCGTAGCGGGTCGGCGGGCCCTTGGGGTTGATATGGGCACCGAGCGCCGCGGTCGTGTCGGTTACGTGGGAGATCGACTCCGAGAGAACTACCGGCGGCGCTTCGACCGGCGGGGCGAAGACGAAGCCCATCGCGGATTCGGTCAGGAGTTCTTTGTCTTCTCCTCCTTTGCCGCCTTCGCCGTTGGGGGAGCCAGCGTAGAGCACCCCTGGCGGACGACTCGGCTCGGCTTTGCGCAGCGGGTCGAGCGCCATCGCCTTGAGGTAGGTGCGCAGGGGCGCGTAGGCGAAGGCCCCCCGTTCGGCGAACTGGCCCGTTTCGGGATCGCACGGCGCCAGCTGATGGACCTTGCCGTCCTTGTAGGTGTGGTAGAAGACTTCGCCGCTCAGCGGGTTGACCGTGATCGAGTCGATCCCGCCTGCCGCTTTTTTGAACTGGCAGATCGGCGCCGCGCTGGGGTGAGCCGGGTCGAGCACTGCGACGTACTTGTCGCGGCCGACGTAGACGTGTCCGGTGGTGTCCGTCACCGGCATCGAGGGCGGAGAGAATTCGAATTCTGACCCGAAGCCCAGTTCAGCGGTGATGTCGTGTTCCTGGCCGGCGTAGACGTAGTGTTCGTAGTCGCCCGGGCTCTGCGGGCGGAAGACCATCAGCCGTTCGTTTTCGCGGCCTTTGCCGTTGAAGTCGGCGACGTAGACGTTGCCATCGCCGTCCACGGCGATGCCGCCGACTTCGACCACCTCGTGGATCTTCTGCGGGCTCGCCGTCGTCGTTTCGCCCGAGGCGGCCCTTTCGCCGAATTCGGCGATCAGTTCTGAGCCGTCGGCGCTGTAGACGTGGATCAGGTTTTTTTGACCACTTGTAAGGCTGCCGAGGACATAGACGTAGCCGGTCGTCTCGTCGACATCGACGTCGACCTTGTTGCTGTCACTACCACGCGGTTCGCTCGCGCAGACGGGGTGGCCCGCTTCGCCATCGGGACCGCAGCGTTCTTGGAAGCCCGGCGTCTCGAAGAAAGTCCAGCGCTCGCTGAAGCTGCCGTCGGGATTGAAGCGGGCAACGCTTCCTTCGAGGAAGTAGTCGGTCGCGTAGATCGTCCCAGCCGGCACCCCGCCGGCGCCGGTGTAGTTGACCGCCATGCCGGAGGTGCCGCCGAGCTGCGCCTTTTCGGGCCATGCGGCGTAGACGAAGGGGTGCAGTTCGCCGGGGTTGCCGGCGAAGTTGCCAACCTGTTCGTAGGCCGCCGAGGCCGAGGATGCGGCGAGGAGCCCAAGGGTCAGCAACGCAGCGACCGCGGCGCCCAGCCGGGTCGAGCGGTTGCGGGTCTGCTTCGGATTGCGGTCTGAGTGCTTCATTTGGGCTCCTTGCGCTCGGCGGGTGAACGGCGTGCCTGCCGCCGTCCGGCGTGCCGGACGGCGGCAGAGGGCTTCGCTATTTCGCGGTCACCGCCCAAGCGCCCCAACTGGAAACCGCGCCGACGAGTTCTTCGAATTCCCCGAATGCTTCGATTTTTTGGGGGTTGAACTTCAGTCGAGCGCCCGCAGCGTTGCTTTGGGCGTTTTCGAATTCGCCGCCAAATTCTTCTCCCCCCGTTTCGAAGATGCAGAGGGTGTCTTTCGGGGCGACCGGGACGAAGGCGGGGTTATTGGGATCGAGTTCGCATTCGCCCGAGCCCACCGATGTCGCGGTTTCGGCCGTGGTGAGGTAGACGACATTGGCCGGAGGCGGCGATACCGGGATCGGATAGGAGAGGGACCCGAATACAGTTCCGAGTGGAACGGTGTAGCCGACCGCGCTCCAGTTGCCCGTCTCGGTTTTGCCCGAAGGCAGCGTTTCGGTGAAGCCGCTGAGGCCACTTGCTCCCGTCGCTCCGGTAGCCCCGGTTTTGCCCGTCGGCCCCGTCGGCCCAGCCGCTCCCGCAGCTCCGTTCGAACCGTTGGCCCCAGCGTCACCCTTGGCCCCAGCCGGCCCCGCCGGCCCCTGCGGACCCGCAGGACCCGTATCGCCCTTCGGTCCCTTCGGCCCCCTAGGTCCCTTCTTGACCTTGGCAGAAGCTGTCGCCTTGCCACCACCTGAAGAGTTGGAGGCGGCGTAAGCGCCGCCGAGCATTGCGAAGACTAGGGCTATCACCGAGATGACTCCCGGGATCCCGAATCGCGTACGAAGCGTCGAGAACATCTAGATCTCTCTCCTTGTCCCGTGAGCCCCTCTGCCCGCCGCTTCCCTTTGCGGCTTC
>JASLIG010000016.1 GCA_030152805.1 Solirubrobacterales bacterium | reverse complement strand
GATGCTCGGCAACGGCGAAAGGCCGCCGCACGAGTTCTCCCGCGACGAGGTCGCTGACATCCTTATCGACGCTTACAAGGAGGACTGAACGAGCATGGCTGGCGAGAAGGGCTTCACCCTCTGGTTCACCGGGCTTTCCGGGGCCGGCAAGACGACCATTTCCGGACACCTGGAGAAGCAGCTGCGTGAGCGCGGCTCGAAGCTGGAGATCCTCGACGGCGACGTCGTGCGGGAAAACCTCTCCAAGGGGCTCGGCTTCTCCAAGGAGGATCGCGACACCAACATCCGCCGCATCGCCTTCGTCGCCGATCTGCTCAGCCGCAACGGCGTGCCGGTGATCACCGCGGCGATCTCCCCCTACGCGGAGATCCGGGGCGAGGCGCGCGAGCTGATGGGAGAGCGCTTCATCGAGGTCTACGTCAAGGCGTCGGTCGATACCTGCGCCGAGCGCGACGTCAAGGGGCTGTACGCGAAGGCCTTCGCCGGGGAGATCAAGGAATTTACGGGCGTTTCCGACCCGTATGAGGCGCCCGAGAACCCCGAGGTGACCTGCGACACCGAAAGCGAAACGGCCGAGGAGTCGGCGCAGAAGTTGATCGAGTACCTCGAGTCGCGGGATCTGATCCCGGCGGCCGCGGTCACCGCTTGAGCTGAGACGCAGTGGGAGGGGCGGTGCCCCTCCCAAACGCCGCCGCATCGGCGCAACTTCTGGGCGGGGGGTTGTTTGCTTAGGCTGATGGCGATGCGGCGGGGGTCCAGTCTGCTTGTTGCACTCTTTGTGCTGGCTTTTCCGGCCAGCGCGGGGGCGTTTGGCCCGCTTTCCAGCTTTGGGACATTTGGGAGCGGGGTTGGGCAGCTCAAAGGGCCGGGGGGCATCGCGATTGGGCCGGAAGGGGCGGCTTATGTAGCCGACTCCGGGAACAACCGGATTGCGGTGTTCTCGCCGGAGGGCGTTTTTCTTCGTGCCTTCGGCGAGGGTGTGGTCGACGGGGCCGAAGCGCCCCAGGTTTGCACGACGGCGACGTCCTGCCTGCCGGGCAAAGCCAGCGCCGCGGCCGGTGGGATGAGCGCGCCCGAGGACGTCGCCTTCGGTCCCGGCGGCGAGCTCTACGTCGCCGACCGGAACAACAGTCGGATCGACGTCTACACGCCGGAGGGCGCATTCCTTCGCTCTTTCGGCGAAGGGGAACTCGCCGAACCGGAGGGCCTTGGCTCCGGTTCGGACGGCGAGCTCTATGTCGCCGACACGGGAAGCGATCGGGTGGTCGTCTTCATGTCGAGCGGCGGCTTCGTTCGGGCCTTCGGCACATCGGGCGAAGGGGCGGGTGAGATCGACGGACCTCACGATGTCGTGACAAGCGCCGCAGAACAGCTCGCCGTCAGCGACGGCGGCAACAACCGGATCGACGTCTTCACCGTCGGCGGGATCTTCCTCCGCGCCTTCGGCGCCGGCGTGAACGCGGGGCTGGGCGGCGGCGACATCTGCACGGCGGAATGCGAGAAAGGCGAAGCGAGCGACGCCTCGGGGGGACTGGTGAATCCCTCGGCATTGACGCTCGACACGGCGGGCGATCTCTACGTCGCCGACAGCGGCAACAACCGCGTAGCCGAGTTCACCTTCGCCGGCACCTTCATCCGCGCCTTTGGCGAGGGTGTGGTCGACGGGGCCGAAGCGTTCCAGGTCTGTGGCTCAGGGGCCGCATGCCAGGTAGGACTGGCCGGGAGCATTGCCGGTTCGATCCCGGAACCGCACGGCGTCGCGATCGATTGTCGGGGTGCCGTCTACGTCGGCGAGGAAAGGGAAACCACCAACTTCGCCCTCGTCGAGCGCTTTGGCGACGTGGACGCGCCGCCACCATGCGCCAAGACTGAAGACAAAGTCACAGTGACGCTGCGCAGGGTCAATTCCGTGCGCCGGCTCAAGTTCCGGATCAAGTTCCACCCCAAGCGCGGCACCGCCACCCTCTTCGTCGACGTCGCGCCTCGTGGCGGCAGTCTCTACCTGCACGGCAGGGGGATCCGCCCAGTTGTGCGCGAGGCTCCACGACGGTGCCCAAAACGGCGAAAGCGGCGAAAGCACCCGGGCAAATGCCCCCTCGTCAGGATGCCGGTGAGACCGACCCGCGCGACGGCCGAGGCCCTGGCATCGCGCGGCGAAGCCAGGGTGCGCATTGTGCTCACCTACACGCCGCCCGAAGGCGACCCCGCGACCAAGCGCAAGACCTTCGCCCTGCGCGAGACCGAGGCTCGTTGAGCCGCCTGGGCCGGCTTCGCCGGCCGGGCGCTCAGGGCTGTGTGAGCAGCTGATCGGCTGGGGCGTAGTCGTCGCGCAGCGATTCGGCGCCCTGGGCGAGAGCGCGGGTTTCGGATTCGCTCAGGGTGGTCGTGAATTCGCCTTCGCTGTCGGCCGCGGCGGGGATGGGACGGTCGGAGGCGAGCAGAACGGCGTTGCCCCCCGCCGGGTGTTCCAATTGGCCGAAGGTGACGATGCGGACGTGCTTGAAGGCGTCGAGGACGGTGGCCGTCTCGGCCTTGAGCAGATCGAGCGGCGGTTCGTCGACCACGTTGAGCGTGTAGATCCCATCCGGCTCGAGCACCCGCTTGACTTCGTCGGTCCACTCGGCGGTGGCGAGGTGCCAGGGGATCACCAGGGCTCCGAAGGCGTCGCCGACGACGACGTCGGCGCTGTCGCTGGGCACGTCCCTCATCGTGAGGCGTGCGTCGCCGGTCTCGATTCGCAGGTCGGGGGAGCGGCGCAGGTCGAGGTGCGCTTCGTCGAATTCGACGAGTTCGCGGTCGACCTCGAGCACGAGTGCGCGGGAGCCCGGCCGGGTTGCCCCGAGCCAGCGCGGCAGGGTGAATCCACCGCCGCCAAGGAAGACGACGTCGATCGGCTTGGGCGGTGGGCTGGTCGCATCGAGGGCCTTTGCGATCCAGCGTATGTAGGCGAATTCGAGCTTGGTCGGATCTCTCAGGTCGACGTAGGAGTGCGCAAGTTCGTCCAGCATCAGCACGTATCCGCCTGGATTTGTCGGATCCGGGGTGAGGCTGACGCAGTGGTACTCGGTCTCCGCTTTGCAGGGCGAGTCGAGGCTGTTGGACCAGGCGCCGAGCAGGAGCATGGCAATCACGGCGCCGGCGACACCGAGGAGTGACATCAGCCTGCTCCAGGTGCCGAGGAGGATGCCGGCTCCGACGAGTACAGCGCCGATCAGGATCACGGCGGTGCTGACCGGCACCAGCGGCACGAGCAGGAAGCCGGTGCCGAAGGTGCCGACGAGGGCGCCGGCGGTGCCCCAGGCGGAGAGTCGGCCGACCACGGTCCCGCTCAGCTGCAGGTTGTGCAGCTGCAGGTGGGCGACGGCGGGCGAGACGGCGCTGAGCGCGGCGGCGGCCGGCACCAGCGCCACCACGGTGATGGCGAGGGCGGCGAACTCGCCCTCGCCGCGGGCTCCGGGTCCGAGCCAGCGCACGACCGGGACGGTGAGGAGCGCCAGCAGGCCACCCACGATCAGCAGCCAGACGACCAGCCGGCGGGTGTCGGTACGGTCGGCGAGGTACCCGCCGATGGCGGCACCGCCGGCGATGCCGGCCAGGGCCGCGCCGATGATCGCGGTCGTCGTCTCCAGCGTCAGGCCGACGTATGGCGCCAGCAGCCTCACCGCGAGTATCTCGAGCATCAGCACCGCGCCGGCGGCGGTGAAGACCAGCGCCGCGGCGGCTGTCCAGGGAAGCGCCCGCGGCAGGCCCTCGTCGCCGCTCGGGCGCGCCGAAGCCGGCTTCTTCCCACTCCGTTCCCTGCTTGGGCGAGCCGTCCGGGTTGCCATCGGGAAGAGAGGTTACGTGAATTTTTCTAATTAATCTGCCTGATTCTTTCCTAGCCGTCCATCTTCTCCGGCACCCGAGGCTGCCCGAGGCCGTAAGTGTCGTAGGCGCCGAACTTGGCGAAGGTCTTGTGGGTGGGGCCGTGATAGTCCGACGATGCGGTGGGGACGAGGTCCAGCTCGTCGCAGAGCTCCAGCAGATGCTTGGTCTGCTCTTCGCTGTGGCTCGGGTAGAAGGCCTCGACGCCGTCGGCGCCCAGGGAGCGGATCAGGTCCTCGACCTCGTCAGGGTCGTCGATGTCCCAATAGGGGTGGGCGATGACTGCGGCCCCGCCCGCCTCGTGGATCAGCGCGATCGCCTGCTCGGCTGTCGGCCAGCGACGGGGGACGAAGGCCTTCGCTCCCGGGACGAGGTACTCCTCGAAGAAGGGACCGAGGTCGCCGGTCGCCCCGGCGGCGCGGGCGATGTGGGGCCGGCCGATCGAGAGCGCGTCGCCGGCCTCCGCGATCGCGTCATCGAGCTTCACTTCGAAGCCCCATTTGCGCAGCCGGCCGACGATCTCCTCGGCGCGGTCGATCCGCTCCTTCTGCGCCCGCTCGCAGGTCGGAGCGATCGTTGCGAGATCGACCCAGTAGCCGCAGACGTGCAGGTCTTCCGCGTACTCGTGCACGCACGACATCTCGACCGCGGGCACCACCTCGATTCCCAGCCCCTTCGCGGCTTCCTCGGCCTCTGGGACTCCTGAGACCGCATCGTGATCGGTCAGCGCCAGTGTGCTGACCCCCGCTTCCCAAGCCTGCGCAACCACTTCAGCCGGTGCCAGCTGCCCGTCGGAGACCGTCGAATGACTTTGAAGCTCGATCAGCATGAAGGCGGCAGCCTAGCTGGCGACGGTGTTTCAAATGTGTTCGGAACAATTACTTTGTCCTTACCCAAACAGTTTCAAATTTGTTCGGTACAATTAAAATATGGTTTCCCCAAACAAAGTCGAGGCAAGCAGGAGGGGTCGGCCATCGCGTGCCGAGGTCTACAAACGCCTTCAGGTTCAGATCGGTGAGCTGCGAGACAAGCTCGGCGGGCTGCCGTCACCTGAGGAGGCGGAGGGAATTTGGCGGGGTATTTGGCTCGAGGAGGCCCACCACTCAACCGCGATCGAGGGCAACACGTTGGTGCTGAAGCAGGTCGAACTGCTGCTCGCAGAGGGTCGCGCCGTTGGGAACAAGGAGCTGAGCGAATACCTCGAGGTCCGAGGCTACGCAGACGCAGCTGACTGGGTCTATGGGCACGGGATACGCCCCGGCGATTGGAGGAGCGGCAAGACGCTCACGCTGGCAGAGCTGCGGCAGGTCCATTCGCTTGCCATGACCCCGGTGTGGGATATCGCGCCCCATCCGCAGGCGACCCCCAAGGAGCGCCCGGGCTCATTTCGCGAGCATGACATCGAGCCGTTTCCAGGCGGGATGCGCCCGCCGGAGTGGCCGCAAGTGCCGGCCCTGATCCGTGACTGGCTCGCCGACGCCCAAGCGCTGGCCAGGGTCGATGGGGGGGAGATCACGGAGTCTCTGGCGATCTTGCACGCTCGCTTTGAGCAAATCCACCCCTTCCTCGATGGCAATGGGCGCACAGGCCGCTTGCTGCTCAACCTGCTTCTTGTCCGTCTCGGCTACCCCCCGGCGATCATCTACAAGGGAGACCGCATTCGCTACCTGAACACCCTGCGCCGCGCCGACAATGGCGACCCCGGGCCTTTGGGCGAGTTCCTGGCGCGGGCGATCCTCGACAATCTCTACAAGTTCGTCGTGCCCGCAATCGCCGGTCCCGCGCGTCTGGTTCCGCTCCCAGCACTGGCAACGAAGGAGCTGTCGGCGAATGCCCTGCGAGTTGCAGCGGTCCGCGGAAGGCTAAAGGCAGCGAAGGCGGCGGACGGCACCTGGCGAAGCTCGACCGCGTGGGTCGAGGAGTACGTGGCCAGCCGCTACAAACGTAATTGACCCCCTGTCGTCTCGTCCGCTGTCTGAATAGACTGCGCCGCCGTGTTCCAGAAGGTCTTGATTGCCAATCGGGGCGAGATCGCGATTCGTGTCGCCCGCACGCTGAAGGAGATGGGCATCGGCTCGATCGCCGTCTACTCGGAGATCGACCGCGACGCGCCGCACGTGCGCGAGGCCGACGAGGCCTTCCTGATCGGCCCCGCTGTCCCGGCCGAGAGCTACCTCAACATCGAGAAGATCATCGCGACCGCCAAGGAGGCCGGGGCCGAGGCGATCCATCCCGGCTACGGCTTCCTCGCCGAGAACGCCGAGTTCGCCCGCGCCTGCGCCGACGCCGACGTCACCTTCATCGGGCCGCCCCCGGAGGCAATCGAAGCGATGGGCTCGAAGACGCGGGCGCGCGAGATCATGGCCGAGGCCGGCGTGCCGATCGTCCCCGGCGCGACCGAGCCGGCGCCGGACGTCGAGGCGGCGCGCAAGCAGGCCGAGGAAGCGGGCTATCCGGTCGCCTGCAAGGCGGCGGGCGGCGGTGGCGGCAAGGGCTTCCGCGTGGCGATGACCCCGGATGACCTCGAGGAGGCCTTCGAGGGCTCGGCCCGCGAAGGCGAGAAGTTCTTCTCCGACGACCGCGTCTACGTCGAGCGCTACCTGGAGGACCCCCGCCACGTCGAGGTTCAGGTGCTGGCCGACGGCCACGGCAACGTGATCCACGTCGGCGAGCGCGACTGCTCGGTGCAGAGGCGCCACCAGAAGGTGATCGAGGAGGCGCCGGGCCCGCACGTCGACGCCGAGATGCGCGAGCGGATCGGCAAGATCGCCACCGACGCGGCCGCCGCGGTCGGCTACCGCGGCGCTGGCACGGTCGAGGGCATGCAGGTCGGCGAGGAGTACTTCTTCCTTGAGATGAACACGCGGGTGCAGGTCGAGCACTGCGTGACCGAGATGGTCAGCGGCATCGACATCGTCCGCGAGCAGGTCCTCGTCGCCGCCGGCGAGCCGCTCTCGGTCAGTCAGGAGAACGTCGACCTGCGGGGCTGGGCGATCGAGTGCCGGATCAACGCCGAGGCCGCGCACAAGAAATTCGCCCCGGCGCCGGGCGCGATCACCACCTACCGCGAGCCGGCCGGGCCCGGCGTCCGCGTCGACTCCGGCGTCGAGGCCGGCTCCGAGGTGACGCCGATGTACGACCCGATGGTGGCCAAGCTGATCGTCTGGGATGTCGACCGCGAGCACGCCACGCGCCGCATGCTGCGCGCCCTCGATGAGTACGAGGTCGGCGGCCTGACCACGCTGATCCCTTTCCACAAGGCGCTGCTGGCCACCGAGCAGTGGCGTAACGGAGAGACCTGCCGCGACCTGATGGAGGACCGCGAGTGGCTGAAGACGACCGCGCCGGCTGAGGTCGCCGGGCCGGTTGAGCTGGAGGAGGGCGCCGAGACGGTCGCCCGCGACTACAAGGTCGAGGTCTCCGGCAAGATCTTCGACGTCAAGGTGATCGGCGAGGCGGTCGCGGGCGCCGCGGTAGCGGCTGCGGCCGGCGGCAAGCCACCAAAGCGAGAGCGCAAATCCGGCGGCGGCGCCTCGGCGTCCAGTGAGTCGCTCCCCTCTCCGCTACAGGGCACGGTGCTCAAGGTTGCCGTCGAGCAGGGGGCCGAGGTCGCTGAGGGCGACCTGATCTGCGTGATCGAGGCGATGAAGATGGAGAACGAGATCGTCGCTCACCGCGCCGGCAAGGTCACAGCTCTGAACGTCGCTGAGGGGGCAGCAGTATCTAGCGGCGACGTCCTCGCGACCATCGAGTAGACCTACCTTTTGTGGTGGCTACGGCGTTTTTCTCGCCGTTCCGCCTTGACCTGGCGAATCACCTGTTGGCGTTCGCGTCGCGTCAGTGGGATCGTTGAAGCTTCTTCCGAGCAGTGGCGGCCGACGCAGTTCTCGAGGCGTTCGGTCAGTTCGCGGTGGAGGAAGTTGCGCACCGGGAAGTAGTTGGGGATGCGGACCAGGTTGTTGAGCTCGTAGGGGTCGGTTTCGATGTCGTAGAGCTCCTTCTCGCCGTCCGGCCAAGCGATGTACTTGTAGGGGCCGAGGCGGATTCCCTCGTAGTCCTTCGGCGGGGCGAGGATCGAGGCGGTCGCTCCCGCGCGCTTGCGCTGCGGGGTACGGCTCTGGTCGCCAGGTTCGGCGATCGCCCCCGCTTCCAGCACGTCGTCGGTTTCGACGAAGGACTCGAACAGGTAGGGCCGCAGCGTGCGCAGTTCGGGGTCTTTGAAGAAGGGCGCCATCGAGCGGCCGTCGACGCTCTTGTCCGGTAGGACTTCGGCCAGGTCGAGGATGGTCGGTGCGACGTCGACGTTGCCGACCAGCTCGCCGGATTCCGTGCCGGCGCGGATGTGCGGCCCGCGGATCAGGAAGGGCACGTGGGTCGACGGCTCATAGGCGAGGAACTTGCCGCCGATCAGCCGATGCTCGCCGAAGAAGAACCCGTTGTCGGAGGTGAAGATGACGTAGGTGTTGCGCAGCCGGTGCAGCGAGCCGAGCGTGTCGACGATCAGTTTGACCCCGTCGTCGATCGAGCGCAGCGACTCCAGCGCCTTGTCGTAGTAGACGCGGTAGGTATGGATGTCGCTGAGCGAGAGGTAGGGAGCTTCCTTGATGAAGCTGGGCTTGTCAGTGACGTTGCCCTCGCCGAAGCCCTGTCCCCGGTTATGCGGCACCGGCGCCCCCTTGAACCAGTCGTAATGCCGCGGCGCCGGCTCCGGCCCCGCCGGGTGGCGGAAGTCGCCGTGGGGGGCCGTGTAGTCGAGCTGGAGGTAGAAGGGCTGTTCGGGCGAGGTCCCGCGCAGCTCCTGCGCCGCGAGGTTGGTCAGCATGTCGGTCTCGTAGAAGCAGGGCAGGCCGTTGAGTGGCGCAAAGGGGCAGCCGAGGTCGTCCCGGACGCCGTACTCGCGCGTTTCCCAGCTGCCGGAGTCGCCGTAGGGGCCTTCGATCAAGCCGTTGTTGTTGAGCGTGTAGCCGTAGTAGTAGTGGTCGGTGTCGGCCTTCAGCACCGTGTGCCAGGCGTTCCAGCCGGGCGGCACGGTGGTGCCGTTGTCGTACGGTTCGTCGCCGTAGCCGTTGAGGAACTTGCCGACGTGGATCGTGCGGTAGCCCGCCCCCTGCAGCCAGGTGGCGAGGTTGTGCGTGTAGGCGGCGCGGAAGGAGAAGCCGAAGTAGCCGCCGTTGGGCTGGATGTTGCCCTTGACGCCGTTGTTGTGGGCGTAGCGGCCGGTCAGCAGGCTGACCCGGGAGGGGCAGCAGAGCGGATAGGAGACGTAATAGCGGTTGAAGGTCATGCCCCGCTTGGCGATCAGGTTGAGCGTGTTTGGCATCGCCTGCAGTCGCGGTTCGCCGAAGGCCGCGTAGAGCTCGTCGAGCGTCTGGTCGTCGGTCTGGATCACGACGAAGCTGGGTCGCTGCGGCGTCGCTGCGGCGGCGTTCGAGCGCTGGCCGACGGTTGCGAGCAGGCAGAGCAGCGCCAAGCCCCCGGCGGCAACTGCCGCCAGGCGCAGACGGCGCGACGTCCTGCTTTGTCCGGTTCGTTGCATCCAGATAGTGGCCGCGCAGGCGACCCTCTTGGTCGAAACAACTACCCGCGCCGAAGTTGCGAAACGCTAGAGATCGCTCAGGACGCGCCGAGCTTTTTGGCGGCGTCGCGGAACGTTTTGACCGTGGCGCTGGGAGCCTTGCGGCCCTCGAGCTTCTCGTTATGGCGGTTGACCCAGATCACCGGCACGTTCATTTTCAGCAGCGGGGCGACGTCGTTGGTGTAGCTGCAGCCGATGTGGGCCCAGCCTTTCTTGCCGCCGATCCGCCGCGCCGCCTCTTTGAAATGGACGGGATCGGGCTTGTAGCTGCGCACCTGCTGCGCGGTGACGACGAGGTCCAGTTCGGTGCGCAGGTGGCGGCGCGAGATGCCGAGCAGTTTGTCGTCGATGTTGGAGACGATGCCGATCTCGTAGCGTTTGCCGAGCCGGTCCATTGCCGCGTTGGCCTCGCGGAAGGGCAGCCAGTAGGCGACGCTGTCGGGAAGGAACTGCGCCCGCGAGGGCTCGATCTCCCAGCCCAGCTCGCCGGCCACCTTGACGATCGTGCGGCGCAACACCTCGGCGTAGAGCTCGTAGGAGCCGGCCATGATTTCAGCCTGCACTTCCATGAAGCGAGCGAGGAAGGGCTCCTCCTCGAAGCTGAAGCCGTCTTTATCCGCCTCTTTCTTGCAGGCATCGATGATGCCTTTCTCCCAGTCGATCAGGGTGCCGTAGCAATCGGTGGTCACCCATTTGATGGTTTTGAGGCTGGGGAGCGGCATGGAGCGGCGGCATGTTATGCGAATCGCTGCGCCCGGGCGGCGTCCCACTTGTCATCTCCAGTAGGCTGCCGCCCGCGCCAGAGCGGCGCGCCTCCCTCTTCATGGACCTCCTCGAGTACCAGGGCAAGCAGCTTTTCGCCAAACACGGTGTCGCCGTGCCGAGTGGCGAGGTCGCGGCCAGCGTCGAGGAGGCGGTCGCCGCCGCGGAGCGGATCGGCTACCCCTGCGCGATCAAGGCGCAGGTGCTGATCGGTGGCCGCGGCAAGGCTGGCGGGATCAAGATCGCCCAGGATGCCGAGGAGGCGCGCACCTACGCAGACGCGATCCTCGGCATGGACATCATCGGGCCACACGGCGAGGGGCCGTTTCGGGTCGACCAGGTCTGGATCGAGGGCGGCTCCGACATCGCCTCGGAGTACTACGCCTCGGTGATCCTCGACCGGGGTGAGAAGAAGCTGCTGGCGATGGTCTCCGCCAAGGGCGGCATGGACATCGAGGCCGTCGCCGAGGAGGACCCTGAGGCGCTGGTGTGGCGCCACATCGACCCGACGCGGCCGTTCGAGCGCGCCGCGGCGCGGGAGATCGTCGACGCGGCTGGGCTCGACGACGACGTCCGCGACCAGGCCGCCGAGGTGCTGGTCAAGCTGGCCGAGGTGGCGGGCTCCGAGGATGCGAGCCTGATCGAGGTCAACCCGCTGATCGTCACCAACGACCGCGAGGTCGTCGCGCTCGACGCCAAGGTGACGATCGACGGCAATGCCCTCTTCCGCCACCAGGACCTGGCCGAGATCGCCGACACGGCCGACGATCCGCAGGAGGCGATGGCGAAGGAGAAGGGCCTCACCTACGTCAAGCTCGACGGCAACGTCGGCATCCTCGCCAACGGCGCCGGCCTCTGCATGTCGACGCTGGACGTCGTCGCCCAGGCGGGTGGCGCGCCGGCCAACTTCCTCGACGCCGGCGGTGGCTCCAAGGCGGAGGCGATCGTCGACGCGCTGACCGTGATCACCTCCGACCGGAAGGTCACGGCGATCCTCTTCAACATCTTCGGCGGCATCACCCGCTGCGACGAGATCGCCAAGGGCATCGTCACCGCCTCGCAACAGATGAACCTGCAGTTGCCGCTGGTCGTGCGGCTAGACGGGACGAACTCCGAGGAGGGGCTGAAGATCCTCGCCGAGGCCGACCTGCCCAACCTGCAGCAGGAGACGACGATGCTCGACGCGGCGCGTCGGGTCGTCGAGCTGGCGGGCGGCGCATGAGCATCATCGTCGATAGCGAGACCAAACTGGTCGTCTCCGGCCTCACCGGCCGCGAGGGCTCGTTCCACGGGCTGCGCAACCAGGCCTACGGAACTCACTTGGCTGCGGGCGTGACGCCTGGCAAGGGCGGCCAGGACGTCGAGGGCGTGCCGGTCTTCGACTCGATCAAGGAGGCGGTCGAGGAGGCCGATGCCAACACCTCGATGATCTTCGTGCCGGCGCGTTTCGCCGCCCCGGCGATCGACGAGGCGATCGAGTCCGGCGTGCACACGGTGATCGCGATCACCGAGGGGATCCCGGTGCTCGACATGCTCAATACCTACTGGAAGGCCAAGGAGGCGGGCGTGCGCCTGATCGGGCCGAATTGCCCCGGCGTGCTCTCGCCCGGCAAGGCCAACGTCGGCATCATCCCGGCCCAGTTCTTCGAGCCCGGCAAGATCGGCGTCGTCTCCAAGTCGGGCACCCTCACCTACCAGATCGGCAACGAGCTGAAGCAGGCGGGCGAGGGCAACTCCTCGATCGTCGGCATCGGCGGCGACCCGATCATCGGCTCCGACTTCATCGACATCCTCACGCTCTACGAGGCAGATCCCGAGACCGAGCTGATCGTGATGGTCGGCGAGATCGGTGGCGACGCCGAGGAGCGCGCCGCCGAGTTCATCGCGGCGGAGATCTCCAAGCCCGTGGTCGCCTACATCGCCGGCTTCACCGCCCCCCCAGGCAAGCAGATGGGCCACGCCGGCGCGATCATCTCCGGCTCCTCCGGCACCGCCCAGGCGAAGAAGGACGCGCTCGAAGCGAAGGGCGTGCGGGTCGGCGAAAGCCCGACCGAGACGGCCAAGATCGCCGTCGAAGTGCTGCGCGGGCTGTAGCTCCTCTCAGTAGACGGGCTTGGGCCGCAGCACCAGACTGCGGACGATGGCCTTCATCCCGGCTAGCGAGTCGTAGGGGCCGCCGCCGTGGAGGCATTTGGTGCAGAGCGCGAGGTTGACGCCGATCAGCATCGGGCCGAGGTGGGCGATCGCGAAGTAGCGATCGGGGGCCCGCCGCGGGCAACGGCGGTAGTCCTTGTCGTAGGTGGCGAAAACGTCGTCGTAGGTGGCGAAAACGTCGGCATGGCCGCCGGTAAGCGGGACTCGAGTGACAGTGGTGCAACGCCGCTTGCGGTTAAGCGGCCCGAGCGTCGAGTGCTGGAGTCGCTTCCAGCTCGTCCGCGTCCAGGCGTCGAGCGTCAGCCCTTCGTACCAGAGGCTGACCTTCTCGCCGGGCGGGCCTGGCGGGACGAGCACCTCGATGAGTGTGTCCGCCGGAAGGCCGTGGCCGGGCGCAAAGTTTGGCCCGAGCCAGTAGACCGGGACCCCCAGGGCCGGGTTGTCGAGCGCGACCTCGGTGTCGTCCTGTTCGGCCTCCGTATACGGGGTCGGCGCCTCGACGTGGGCCTGCTGGAGTTGGCCCAGACGCAACGCGATCCGGTCGTTGGCCGCCGGCGCTCGGCCCGCCACCAGCAGCACCGAGACCAACGTTCCCTGCCGCCAGATGAGGATCGAGCCCGGTCGCCGCGGCTTTCCTTCGACGAGGACATCGTTGCTCTGGAAGAAGCGCGCACTTTCCCCGAGCGCAGGCGGAGGCAGGACCTCCTTCGGCTTGCCTTCGCGATCCCTGCCGCCTGCCCGGGTCATCAGTTCGAACCCTTGCTTGGCCGCCTCAGCGTTGGGGAAAGCGGTCGATTCGCTCTCGACCAACGGCGCGGTCTCCGGGCCCGGCACCTGGAACAGCCGCTCGTACTGGAAGGTGCAGCCTTCCGGCCAGTACTCGAGGATGAATTTGACCACCTTCGCCGACGCTCCCTCGGGATCCCATGGCCCGCAGCCACTGTCGTCGCCGATGCGGTAGCCGGAAGGCAGATCGTGCAGGCGCAGAACCGTTTCTTCGGCGCCGGAGACAAGGTTGCCGGAAGGGCCCTGGGTGGCACCGGCGAGAGGCGCGGCAACGAGGAAGGCAAGCGAAGTGCAGAGCGGAAGCGCTCGCTTGCGAATCACCCCAGGCGCCCTCCCCATTGCCGCGAGTATAGGTATCGCCCGATGGCCGGCGGGCGTGCGGTCGGCGAGGCTGGTGCGTTGCTAGGCTCGCTGGACGGTGGCTGGCGACACGATTTCTTTTGCCCGAGGGGCGCCCAGCGCGGACATCCTGCCGCGGGACGCGGTGCGGGACGCGGCGGCTGTGGCGCTTGCCGAGGACTGGGAAAAGGCCCTCTCCTACGGGACGGGGATCGGGCATCCAGCGCTCTGCGAGTGGATCGCGGGGCGGCACGGGGGGCTCGACGCCGGCCAAGTGATGGTCGCCAACGGGTCGCTGGAGGCCGGCTGGATGCTCTTCGAGCACCTGCTCGAGCCGGGCGACCGGGTCGTGGTCGAGCAGCCGACCTACGACCGCACGCTCTTGATGCTGCAGCGGCTGGGGGTCGAGCTGGTGCCCGTCTCGCTCGAGGACGACGGGCTCGACGTCGCGGCTCTTGAAGCGGCGCTTGCCGAGGGCCCGATCAAGCTCGCCCACGTCATCCCCAACTTCCACAACCCGGCCGGTTGCACGCTCTCGGCGGAGAAGCGGGTGCGGCTGGTCGAGCTCGCTGCCGAGCACGGCTTCTGGATCTTCGAGGACGATCCTTACCGCGAGCTGCCCTTCGAGGGCGAGGCGCTGGAGACGATGCTCGCGATCGACAAGGCGGACCGGGTGGTCCACGCCTCGTCCTTCTCGAAGACGGTTAGCCCCGGGGTGCGCGTCGGCTATCTGGCTGGACCGGGGGGGGAGATCGCCAAGCTCGCCAAGCGGGCCAACGAGACCTACATCTCACCCAACATGCTGGCGGAGTCCATTGTGCTCGAGCTCTGCCGTTCCGGTGGCCTCGACCGCAACATCGAGTTCGTCAAGGGGGCGTTGCGCGCGCGGCGCGACTCGCTGGTCGAGGCGCTGCGCGAGCAGATCCCCGAGGCCGAGTTCGTCGTTCCGGGTGGCGGCTACTTCCTCTGGCTCGATCTCGCCGCGGGCACCGATACCACGGCGCTGCTGGCCGAGGCCAAGGGCGAGGGAGTTGCCTTCGTCGCAGGCCCCGATTTCATGATCGAGGGCGGCGGCAACAGCCTCCGCCTCTCCTTCGCCAGCGTGCCGCCGGAGCGGATCCCGGAGGGCGTCGGGCGCATTGCCCGGGCACTGGACCGCATTCGCGCCGGTTCGCCCGCCTAAGCGGGCACGACCACTCCTCCCTCGCCACCTGCGCGAGCGCTGATCCGACTCCCGCCCGACCGCGTAGGGGAGGGCATGAGTACTCACGAGCGAGGAGGAAGCATGGCCGTTGCGAACAAGCAGAACGCCCTGTCCCGCGTAGCGACTGACCCGGTATCGCGGCGCAAGCTGCTCGCTGTGACCGGTAGCTCCACCGCCCTTGCGGCCTTCCTCGCCGCCTGCGGCAGTGACAGTGACTCGACCACGATGTCGACAGCCAGCGGCGGCAAGACCGGCACCGAGCAGTTCGGCAAGGGCGACGTCGGCATCCTCAATTACGCCCTCACGCTCGAGTACCTCGAGACGGCCTTCTACGGAGACGTCGCCAAGAGCGGTCTTTTCAAGGGTTCCGATCTGGAGACGATCCGCAAGTTCGGCAGCGAGGAGGCCGAACACGTCAAGGCGCTGACCGGCTTCGTCAAGCAGATGGGCGGCACGCCCGCCCCGAAGCCGAAGACCGAATTCCCGCTGAAGAACGCCAAGTCGGTGCTCGAACTGGCGGCGACGGTGGAGAATCTCGGTGCCGCGGCCTACCTCGGCCAGGCGCCCAACATCAAGGGCGCCTCGGTGCTTGCCGCGGCGCTCTCGATCCACAGCGTCGAGGGCCGGCACGCCGCCGCGCTCAACACGCTGCTCGGCAAGTCGGTCGTCCCAGATGGGGCTTTTTCGGTGCCCGCCGGCGCCAGCGAAGTCCTCGAGTCCGTCGAACCCTTCATCGTCGGCTGAGCCGGCGCGAAGCAAAAAGGAGAATGAGATGAGCGACCAGATCCTGGCCCAACCGGAGCTCGCCGCCGTGCACGTCGAGGCGGACGGCGAAGACCTCTCCCGCAGCGAGGTGATCCTCAAGGGAGCGCTTGCCGCCGGGGCGATCTACGGCGCTGCGATGGTCGGCCCCTTCGTCGGCCGAGCGTTGGCGACGTCCGAAAGCGGCGACGTCGGCATCCTCAACTTCGCCCTCACGCTCGAGTACCTCGAGTCGGCCTTCTACCGCGAAGCGAGGAAGCGGGCGGGGGCGAGCGGGGACCTGAAGAGCCTGATCGCCACGATCGGCCGCGACGAGGATGAACACGTCGGCGCTCTGACCGAAACGATCAAGAAGCTTGGCGGCAAGCCGGTTGCGGAGCCGAAGTTCGACTTTCCCTACAGCGGCACCTCTGGCTTCCTCGAGTTGGCGCAGACCTTCGAGGACACCGGCGTCAGCGCCTACAACGGCGCCGCGCCGCAGATCAAGTCGAGGGAAGTGCTGGAAGCGGCGGGCTCGATCGTCCAGGTCGAGGCGCGCCACGCGGCGGCGATCGCCCTACAGAACGGTGCCGAACCGTCGCCGCTCGCTTTCGACCCGGCGCTGAGCGAAGCTAAGGTGCGCAAGGCGGTCGAACCGTTCATCGCGTAGCGGGTCCGGGTGGGCGTTGGAGTAGATGAAAACGCAAGTCCGCAAAGCCGAGCGCCTCGCCGACGAGGAGCTGATGCCGCTGATCGGCGGCAAGGACGCCGAGGCCTTCGGGGTGCTCTACGACCGGCATGGTGGCGTCGCCTACTCGCTCGCCTACCGGATCGTCGGCGAGCGGGGAGCGGCGGAAGACGTAACTCAAGAGGCCTTCATCTCGATCTGGCGCAGCGGCACTCGCTACGACGCGGCCCGCGGCAGCGTGCGCGCTTGGCTGCTCGGCATCGTCCGCAACCGCGCGATCGACGCGCTGCGCAGCCGCTCCAGGGGAGCGCCAAAGCTCAACCTCGACGACGACTCGATCCTCGAGCAGCGACCGGCCGAGGAGCGGACCGAGACGGAGGCGCTGCGCCGCGAGACCGCGGCCGAGGTGCGGGGCGTCCTCGAGGGGCTGCCGGGGGAGCAGTCGAAGGTGATCGAGCTGGCCTTTTTCGGCGGCTTCAGCCACTCGGAGATCGCGGCGATGCTGGGGGTGCCGCTTGGCACGGTGAAGGGGAGGATGCGACTTGGCTTGGAGAAGGTGCGCGGACAGCTGGCGGAGGGACTGGCATGAACGAGACTGAGCACGACCGCATCCGCGACGGCTTGGCGGCTTACGCGCTGGGCGCACTCGACTCGGCCGAGGCGGCCGAGCTGGAGCGCCACCTCGCCGGCTGTGAGGAATGCCGCAGCGAGCTGGAGTGGCTGCGTCCGGCGGTGCAGCTGCTTCCCGAGTCGGTGGAGCGGGTTGAGCCACCCCAGCAGCTGCGCGAGCGCCTGCTTGAGCAGGCACGGGCTGAGGCCCGGCAACCGGACCGGCGAGCATCGGGACTTCGCGACCCGCGTTCGCGCGGATGGGGTTTGCGGCCGCTGGCCGGCCTGGCGACGCTTCTCATCGTCGCCGCGGTCGCCGCCTACGCGATCGGCGGCGGCTCGGGTGGCAGCGGTTCCACCACGGTCGCCGCCGGACACGCCCCCGGAGTGACCGCCGAGATGGTCAGCGACGGGGGGTCGGGAACGCTGCACCTGGCCCACCTTCGCCAGCTCCCCCCTGACGAGGTCCTGCAGGCCTGGATTCAGCGCGGCGAGCGCGTCGAATCGGCCAAGATGCTCTTCGTCCCCAATCCGGACGGCACTGCCTCGGCGACGATCGACGACATGGACGGCGTCACCACCGTGATGGTTACCGCCGAGCCCCGCGGCGGCAGCACGCAGCCAACATCGCCGCCGATCGTCAGCGTCGCGATTCCACAGTAGGTCTCAGCGACCGTAGCGGTCCGAGGAGAGGACGAGCTGCTCCGGAATGGTTGCCCGCGGCGGCGGCGCCGGGTCGGCCCGCACCGAGACCGTCTCGGCGACGCTGCGCGAGACCTGGTGGGTGCCGTCCTCGGAGGCGATCGTCACGCCCTCCTCGCCGGAGCTCTGCACCGTGCCCTCCAGGCCGGGAGCGAGCCCCGCGTCCTTGAGGTAGTGGAGCAGCTCCTCGGCCTCGTTCTCGAAGCGCAGCACGTGAACCTTGGCCCCCGGCTCGACGTCAGAGAGCAGGGCCCCCTGCTCGCGCGCGCCCTCGACGATCGGGTGGCCGTGCGGGCAGGTCGTCGCGTCGCCGATCGCGGCCCGCATCCGCTCCTCCAGCACCGGCGACATCGCGTGCTCGATCCGCTCCGCCTCCTCGTGCACCTCGTCCCAGGGAATGCCGAGCACGTCGGTGAGAAAGCGCTCGATCATGCGATGGCGGCGAACGATGTGGCTGGCGTGCTCGCGCCCGGAGGCGGTGAAGTCGAGCGACTTGTCGGGCTTGCGCTCGACGTAGCCGTCGTCGACGAGGCGGCCGATCATCTCGTGCACCGTCGGCGGCGAGAGCTGCATCGCGCGGGCGATGTTGGCGCCGGTCATCGGCAGTCCGGCCTCCTCGAGCCAGAACATGATCTCCAGGTACTCCTGCTCGGCTACCGTCGCGGTTTCCTGCGACACGAAGCGCTCCTTCCGGGGGTTGGGGTGGGCGAAGCCGATACTAGTGGAGCCTCAGCGGCGCTCCATCAGGGCGGAGACGACGGCCTCGTAGAAGCCGTCGCCCATCGCCCCCTCGGTCACGGTGACGTTCTCCCAGGCGGGCATCGCCGCGCGCAGGCCGGGGTCGCGCTCCGGCCCGTTGGCGACGACGAAGAAGCGCCCGACAGCGGCGGCGACCTCGAGGTCCTCGACCGAGTCGCCGACGGCGATGCAGTCGGCCGGGTCATAGCCGCGGGAGCGTGCGTGCGCGGTTACGGCCCCGGCCTTGCTGACTAGCTTGGGGACGAGATGGTAGGCGTGGGTGGGACCGTCGACGGCCGGCATCTCGCGGCCGATCGCGCCGTTGTCGAGCAGGCGCAGATCGTTGTGACCCTCGGCTTCGAGCAAGCGATTTGCCTCCTCGACGTCGACCTTGCCGCGAAAGAGGTGGGAGAGGACGCGGCCGTGGTGCCAGGGCGCGTGGTACTCGAGCCGCCCCTCGAAGTGTTTGAAGAGCATCTTCGGGATGCCGCGCTGCTCGATCTTCTCGTAGACCGTGCCCTCCTCATCGGGCACCGTCTCGCCGGTCAGCAGCGTCGTCTCGCCGTCGATCGCGAAGGCGCAGCCGGCCTCATATATGTAGGAGGTCTGGCCCATCAGCCGGGCCGCCTCATGTATCTGCGCCTCGCGGCGGCCCGACATGATCACCACCTCGACCCCGGCTCGGTGGCAGGCTTCGAGGCCGCGCGACTGGGCGAGGGAGAAGCCGCCGTCGGCGTCGCGGAACAGCGAGCTCCCCTTGCCGAGCAAGGTCCCGTCGAGGTCGGTATAGACACAGCGCAGCGCCATGGTTGCGGTCGCTACGGTAGCGGCGTGCCGTGGAAGCTCGCCGACAGGACGCTGAACTTAGATCTGCCGGTGGCGGCGGGGATCGTCAACGTCACGGCCGACTCGATGTTCGAGGGGGCGCGGAGTGAGACGCCGGAGCGGGCGATCACCGACGGTCTGGAGCTGGTCGAGGCGGGGTTCGACATGCTGGACGTGGGTGCGGTGGCGGCGCGGAGCGGCCCACCGGTGGGGGCTGAGGAGGAGGCGGCCGCGCTGGTCCCGGCGATTGAAGGGCTGGCCGGAGCCGGGGTGCCGATCTCCGCTGACACCTTCTCGGTTGAGGTGGCGCGCCAAGGGCTGGCGGCGGGGGCGGTGGCGGTCAACGACATCTCCGGCGGCTCGGAGGAGATGTATGAGCTGGTGGCCGATGCCGGCTGCGGGTACGTGCTGATGCACATCGAGGGACCGCCGCGGGTGGACCGGCCGCCTCGCGAGTACGCCGACGTCGTCGAGCACCTCAAGTCGTGGTTCGGGGGGCGAGTGGAGGCGGCCGTCGGCCTTGGAGTCAGCAAGGAGCAGATCGCCATCGATCCCGGACTCGACTTCGACC
>JASLIG010000012.1 GCA_030152805.1 Solirubrobacterales bacterium | reverse complement strand
CCCCGCTGGCGGCCGGGTCGGGGGCGGTACGATTTCGCGATGAGATCGGTGTCGAGACGCCGGACGACGCCGACCCCGTGCACCGGGTCGCGGCGCGGCACATCTGCGCCCTCACGGCGACCGGCGGGGCCGTGGGCTCCGGCCCGCCCGCCCCGATCTACCTGAGGCCTCCCGACGCGGAGAGGTGGCGTGAGCGAGACGATCCCCATAGAGCAGAGTGAGCTGGCCCGACAGATGACGGTGAGGCGTCTCGCCTACAGCGACCTGCCCGCGGTGCTCTCGGTCGAGCGGCGCTCCTTCCCGACCCCCTGGTCGCTGGCGATGTTCGTGCTCGAGCTCTCCAAGCCCTCGGGCATCTGTCTCGCCGCCAGCGCCGGCGAGGAGCTGCTCGGCTACCTGGTCTGCTCCCGCTACGACCAGGCCTGGCACCTGATGAACGTCGCCGTGGCACCGGAGCGGCGCCGCGCCGGGGTTGCCCGCCGGCTGATCGGGCAGCTGCTCGAGGAGGCGGGGAGAGAGCTGCCGTTCACGCTCGAGGTGCGCGTCTCCAACCGGCCGGCGATCGCGATGTACGAGCGGCTCGGCTTCCGTTCCGCCGGGGTCCGCCCTCGCTACTACCAGGACAACGGCGAGGACGCGCTGATCATGTGGCTCGATTGAGCCCCGCTGCGCCGCCCCGATCGCGATGACACTCCTTGCCATAGAGACGTCCTGCGACGACACCTGCGCGGCGGTGCTCGACGGCCCGCGCATCCTCTCCAACGTGATCTCCTCGCAGGCGGCGGCGCACGAGCAGTTCGGCGGCGTGGTGCCGGAGGTCGCCTCGCGCCACCACCTGGAGCTGACCGCGCCGGTGGTGGAGGCGGCGCTGGGTGAGGCGGGCGTGACCCTCCACGAGATCGAGGCGGTCGCCGTCACCGCCGGGCCCGGCCTGATCGGCGCCCTGCTGGTCGGCGTCAGCACCGCCAAGGCGATCGCCGCGCCGCGGCGGCTGCCGCTGACCCCGGTCGATCACCTGCAGGGCCATGTCGCCGCCAACTTCCTCGAGCCCGAGCCGCTGCAGCCGCCCTTCCTCTGCCTGCTCGCCAGCGGCGGCCACACGCTGCTCGCCGGCGTCCGCGACCACGTCGGCTACGAGCTGCTCGGCCAGACCCTCGACGATGCCGCCGGGGAGGCCTTCGACAAGGTCGCACGCCTGCTCGGACTCGGCTACCCGGGCGGGCCGGCGCTGCAAAAGCTCGCCGAGGAGGGCGATCCCGAGGCGTTTGAGATGCCCGTCGCGATGAGCCGCGATCCCGGTCTCGACTTCAGCTTCAGCGGCCTGAAGACGGCGCTCGTCTACCTCTGTCGCGACCTCGGTCCCGACGGCGTCGAGGCGCGCCGCGCCGACCTCGCCGCCAGCTTCCAGACCGCCGCCGTCCGCCAGCTCCTCGCCAAGCTCAAGCGGGCGCTGAAGAAAGGCGAGTGGGAGGCCGTCGCGCTCGGCGGCGGCGTCGCCGCCAACGGTCCGCTGCGCGATGCCGTCGCCGACCTTTGCGAGCGCCGAGGTGTCCGGCTAAAGCTCGTCCCGCTCTCCCTCTGTACCGACAACGCCGCGATGATCGGCTCCGCCGCTCGCTTCGCAGACGCCATCCCGTACCCCGAGTACCTCACCTACGACGCTTTTCCCACCCCCAAGCGCGCCGCCGCTGCATGACGCGGGTCACCGTCTACACCCGCCCCGAGTGCCATCTCTGCCTCGAGGCTGTGGACGCGCTGATCGGGATGCACGTCGACGGCTACCGCTTCGAGCTGCACGAGGTGGACATCGAGAGCGAGGAGCTGCTGCTGAGGCGGATGCTGGAGAAGATCCCCGTCGTCGAGATAGACGGAGAGGTCGTCTCCGAGCTCGTCCTCGACGAGGCCGCCGTGCGGGCGAGGCTCGATACTGTGGGGGCGTGAATCCTCTGGTCGAAGAACAGGAGCCGGCGAACGGGCTGATCGTCGATGGCGAGCGGCTCTCGCTTGGGGTCGCGGCGCGGCTCTCGCGCTACCTGCAGGTGCTGACACAGGCCCGCAAGATGGGACGCGAGACGATTTCCTCGCAGGAACTCTCCGAGTACACGCACATCAACCCGACCCAGATCCGCCGCGACCTCTCCGGCTTCGGCAAGTTCGGCAAGCGCGGAGTCGGCTACAACGTCGACTCGCTGGTGACGGAGATCCGCAAGATCCTGCGCACCTCCGGGCAGCACAACATCGCCCTCTTTGGCGCCGGCAACCTCGGCCAGGCGATCGCCAGCTCCGACATCTTCGCCGACCACGGCTTCCAGATCGTCGCCATGTTCGACGTCGACGCCGGCGTCGTGGGGAGCGAGGTCGGCGGTCTGCGCGTGCGCGACTTCGGCGAGCTGGAGTCGGTCGTCGCCGCGCAGGAGATCGTCGTCGGCGTGCTCGCCGTGCCCGCTGCCGCCGCCCAGGCCGTCGCCGACCGCCTGGTCGAGGCCGGGGTCAAGATCATCTTCAACTACTCCGAGCAGCTCCTGCAGGTGCCACCGGAGGTGACGGTCCACACCTCGAGCCCGGCAGTCGACCTGCTCTACGCGCTCTACTTCTACCTGACCTGAGAGCTGAGCCAGCCTTGTCCCTCGACCTCGACCGTGCTCGGGAGACGTTCGAATCCTCGACCGACTTCACGATCGGGCTCGAGGAGGAGTTCGCGATCCTGGACCCGGCGACGCTGGAGCTCGAGCACCGCTTCGAGGAGGTGTACGAAGCCTGTCAGGCGGACGAGGTGCTGGCCGAGTCGGCCGCGGGCGAGCTGATCGCCTCGGAGATTGAGATCCGCTCCGGTCGGGCGGAGAGCTTCGCCGAGGCGGTGGCGCTGCAGCGCGAGCGCCGCGCCCGCCTCTTCAGCTTGATCGAAGGCATGGGCCTGGGGCTGGGCGCGATGGGAACGCACCCCTGGGCCGACTACCTCGACCAGCGGATCATCGACACCCCCCACTACAACCGCCTGCGCCACGAACTCGGCTACGTCGCCCAGCGCAACAACACCTGGAGCATGCACGTGCACATGGGGGTGCGCGGGGCCGACCGGGCGATCGCCGTCTGCGACTGGATGCGCGAGCTGCTGCCACTGTTGCTCGCCGTCTCCGCCAACTCGCCCTTCCTCGACCGCCGCGACAGCGGCCTGCACACGGTCCGCACCGAGATCTTCACCCGCACCTTCCCGCGCTGCGGCGTGCCCAGCCCGTTCGGGGACTGGGACGGGTACGCCGATTTCGTCGGGCTGCTGGAGCGGGTCGGCTCGGTGGTCGAGTCGACGCAGCTGTGGTGGAGCGTTCGCCCACACCACGCCTTCGGCACGGTCGAGGTGCGCGTCTGCGACGCGCAGACGCGCGGCGAGGAGTCCTTCGCCCTCGCCGGCCTGATCGCCGCCTGCATCGCCCAGACCGCGCTCGCCTACGACGAGCACGGCTACGGGGGGGTGGGGTCGCCGTTGCGCGACCGCGAGATCGAGGAGAACCTCTGGCGGGCGATCCGCCACGGGATGAGCGGGCGGCTGATCGACTTCCGGCGCGGCGAGGAGGTTGAGGCGGCAGCGGCGCTGGAGCAGCTGCTCGCCTGGACCGAGCCGGCCCGCGCCCAGCTCGGCATCGAGGTCGAGCTGCCGGCGCGCAACGGCGCCCAGCGGGCGCGCGAGGCGCTCGATGCCGGCATCGCGATCGAGGACGTCTACCGCGACGCCGTCGCCGAGACGCGGCGCACCTACAGGGCCGCTCCGCAGCGGGCCGAACAGGCGTAGGGCCGTAGAGCCGCTCTGTAAGCGCTTTCGCCGCTCCCACATATAGACTCCCGCGCCGCTTAAACCATTCCGGAGGAATCCAGTTGACCAGCTTCTTGACCGACTACGGAGTCGTCGTCGCGCTCGTTTGCGCCGGGGCGGCGATCGTCTACGGACTCATCATCACTCAGCGCCTCCTGGCGAGGTCGCCGGGCAACGAGCGCATGCAGGAAATCTCGGGGGCGGTGCAGGAAGGCGCCAAGGCCTACCTCAACCGCCAATACACGATCATCGCCGCGGTCGCCATACCGATCGCGATCCTGCTCTGGCTCCTGCAGGACTACAAGACCGCGCTCGGGTTCGTCTTCGGCGGCATCCTCTCGGGCTCGGCGGGATTCATCGGCATGAACCTCTCGGTTCGGGCCAACTCGCGCGTCGCCGAGGCGGCCCGCGGCGGCGTGCCGCCGGCGCTTGACGTCGCCTTCAAGGGCGGCTCAGTCACCGGCCTGCTGGTCGTCGGCCTGGCGCTGCTCGGCGTCGCCGGCTACTACGGCCTGCTGGTGATCACGGGCACCGGCGACAAGGAGGCCGTCGACGCGCTCGTCGGGCTCGGCTTCGGCGGTTCGCTGATCTCCGTCTTCGCCCGGCTCGGCGGCGGCATCTTCACCAAGGCCGCCGACGTCGGCGCCGACCTGGTCGGCAAGGTCGAGGCGGGGATCCCCGAGGACGACCCGCGCAACCCGGCTGTGATCGCCGACAACGTCGGCGACAATGTCGGCGACTGCGCCGGCATGGCCGCGGATCTCTTCGAGACCTACGCGGTCACCTCGGTCGCCGTGATGCTGCTCGGCGTGCTCACCTTCGGCGAGGCCGCCTCGCGCATGGTGGCGATCTACCCGCTGGTGATCGGCGGCGTCGCCATCCTCGCCTCGATCGTCGGGGCGCTCTCGGTGCGGACCAAATCCGACCGGGTCGAGGGCGCCCTTTACCAGGGCCTGATCGTCTCCGGCATCCTCTCGATCGCCGCCTTCTACCCGATCACCAAGTGGCTGATGGAGGAACCGCTCAACGTCTACGTCAAGGAAGCGGGTAGTCCGCTCGCCGGCCTCAGCACGGGCGATCTCTGGCTCTGCGCCGTGATCGGCGTCGCCGTCACCGGCCTGCTTTTCGTGATCACCGACTACTACACCTCCACTCGCTTCCGGCCGGTGCGGACGATCGCCGACGCCTCCGAGACCGGTCACGCGACCAACATCATCCAGGGACTGGCCCAGGGCTTCCAGTCGACCGCGGCGCCGGCGCTGGTGCTGGCCCTGGCGATCCTCGGGGCCAATGAGCTGGCCGGCATCTACGGCATCGGCATCGCCGTGATGGCGCAGCTTTCGCTCTGCGGCCTGATCGTCGCCCTTGACGCCTTCGGGCCGATCACCGACAACGCCGGTGGCATCGCCGAGATGGCCGACCTGCCGGAGGAGGTGCGCAACGTTACCGACCCGCTCGACGCGGTCGGCAACACGACCAAGGCAGTCACCAAGGGCTACGCGATCGGCTCCGCCGCCCTGGCGGCACTGGTCCTCTTTGCCGCCTTCAAGAGCGAACTCGGGGCGGAGAATCCTGGCACCAACCTCTCGGAGCTGTTCAACCTGAGCAGCCCCGACGTGTTGATCGGCCTGATCATCGGCGGCATGATGGTCTACCTCTTCGCTGCCTTCGCGATCGAGGCGGTCGGCCGTGCCGGCGGCCAGGTGGTCGAACAGGTCCGCGAGCAGTTCCGCGAGCACCCCGGGATCATGGAGGGGACCGAAAAGCCCGACTACGGCAAGACTGTGTCGATTGTCACCCTTGCGGCGCAGAAGGAGATGGTCTTGCCCTCGCTGATCCCGATCGTCGTCCCCGTAATCGTCGGCCTGCTCAGCGTCGACGCGCTCGGCGGCCTCCTGATCGGCGTCATCGTCGTCGGCCTCTTCGCCGCGATCTCGATGACGGCCGGAGGTGGCGCCTGGGACAACGCGAAGAAGCTGATCGAGGACGGCGCCCACGGCGGCAAGGGCTCGGAGGCCCACGCCGCCTCGGTCACAGGCGATACCGTAGGGGATCCCTACAAGGACACCGCCGGTCCGGCGATCAACCCGATGATCAAGGTGGCCAACATCGTCGCCATCCTGATCATCCCGATCGTCCACCTCTAGCTTCCAAGGCTAGGCAGGGAACATGGGGGAGGGGCTAGCTGATGGGCCCCTCCCCCTTCCTTTTGCTTGCATGAAGCCGCAAACTCTGGTACTCCTTAGAGGACTTCTGGAAACGGCAGAAGTCCCGAAAGAGGGAGACAGGGTTGCTGCAGTGGCAAACGGGAGTGGGGAGCGGCTTTGCCTGGGGTTGCTGAAGCCGCGGCGACGGTCGATTCCCCGGGACCGCTCTACGAGAAGCTGAAACCGGGACCGGGCAGGTCCACCGAGGAAGTCACCGAACACCAGCGTGCCCGGCTCCGCGCGGCAATGCTCGAGCTGGTCGCCGAGCGCGGCTACTGGGCCGTCACCGTTCGAGACCTCGCCCAACGAGCCAGCGTCTCCTCCCGCGCCTTCTACAAGCACTACGCCGACAAGGAGGAATGCTTCCTCCGTACCCTCGAGCTGATAGCGCGGCGGGTCGACTGGCGGGTATCCGCGGCGCAGGAGGGCGAGGCCGACTGGCGATCGTGCTTGCGGCACACCATCGACGCCTACCTGTGCGAGCTGCAACGCGACCCTCACGCCGCCCGACTGCTGCTGATCGACGCCTATGTCGCGGGGCCTCTTACACTTGAGCACGTGCGCCGCGCGGAGCGGTCGCTCGAACTACGACTCACTCGTTGCTTCGACCTCGCGGCCAGCGGTTCGACTCTCCAGCCTCTGATAGGCCGCGGTATGGCTGGCGGTGTGATGTGCGTTGCGCGCTCCCGCTTGGCCAGAGGTGAGGAGGACGCTCTCACCGAGCTGGCCGACGATTTGACGGTCTGGGCCGGCTCGGTCTTCGAAACCGTTTCTGGTATTTCAAGTACGGATGACCCTGGCACCATATTCTCTCAAAGCCATGGGGCGGCACGTACCAATCTCCAGCAGCTGTCATGGCCGGCGTCCGATGAGCGCGGCCTCATCGTCATGGCTCTCGCCAAACTGGCGGCGGTCGAGAAATACCACGAGCTGACCGTGCGCAAAGTTCGGGATTCCGCGGGAGCCTCCAGTAGGAAATTCTCAACGCATTTCACCAACGTGGCCGATTGCTTCGAAGATGCGATCGAGCTCTATGGGACCGCGACGATCTCCCAACTCACCCGGCACGGAGGAAAGGGCGGCAATGAATCGCCCAACGGTGAGTCTGCTGACCCCATAGCGCTGCTCTGCAAAGGGATAGTCGACGACCCCGCACTTGCCACGCTCTGCTTCGCGGACATATTCGGGCCCGGGCCAGGGGGGGTCCAGAGCTTGGATCGTGTCATTGGGGCCGTTAAGGCCGCGTTCGTTGAAAGTGCAGCCCGCCCTGATGTGAGCCCCGTGGTGCACGAGGCCTCCGCTGCAGCGATTTGGGCAGCGCTGCGTGAGGAGATCCATGCCGGCCGGCGGCATCGGCTGCATGAGGTGGCCTGGCAATTGCGTGCCCTCGCATCGATCCTTCCATTGAGCATGGAGATAGAAAACAAGCAGCCCCAAAATTTGACCGAGCATCCCCCAGGCGGGATGCTCGTATCGCGCGGGGAGCCCATGTTCCCCGCTAGCCGTAACCACAAAGTGAGAGGAATACCCACAAGATGAACTACAGAAAGCATGGAGCCAAGCTGCTCGGCCTCTTGGCCGTGGCGGCGCTCGGCGCGATGGCGCTGGCGGCGTCGGCGCAGGCGGTGCCATTAGAAAAAGCGTTCTTTGTCAACGGTGCAGCAGTCGGCGCTTTAGTAGCAACTGTCGGAGCCGAACAAGAAGGGACCGGCTCACTCTTAGTGTCGGGTCTCAACTTCAAGCTCACCTGCGGAGAATTCTCAGTCGACGAAGGCGTAATCAACAGCAACAGCGACGCCAAAGCCGTGCTTTTATACAAAAAATGCACGACCTTAGAATTCAACTCGCCGTTCAACGAGATCCCCTGCCACGTGGCGGAACCGATCAAAGCCGAAGCCTTAATCTTACCGACCGAGATGTTAAAAGAAGCAGGAGGCGGGGAACCGTTACCCTACGCAATTTTAGCTGAGAAAATCAAAGCATTAATCAGGCTCTGGGAAACGAATGCTGCTAAACCCTTAACCAATGAATGCACCCTGCCCAATGACAACGTCGTCACGGGCGAGCTCTGCCTGAAGATCGACCCGACCACTAACCATCAACCAGTAGTGAGAGTGACGACGGATGTAGACATCCAGAAATTATGCAAGCCAAAGAAAGAATTAAATGGCGGATCAGACACAGAGGGAAGTGTAGAGGAACCAGCATTCCCCATCTTAGACAAACTGGTATACGGCGGCCAGGAAGTCTTCGTCGACGGTGCGGCGAAACTCAAACTGACAGGCGCACACGAAGGCAAAACCCTCGGGGTCTTATTAATCTGAAGTAGGAAGCAAGCTGTAACGTTGAACAGTAACTAGCAAGAAGCAACAAGAAAGCAAGAACCCACACCGCTCCTTTTGGAGCGGTGTGGGTTGTATGAAGGCCAGGGAAAGACTTATGAAAGCCGCGGGCGTGGGGCCGGTGGCGCAAGGAGGGGAGAAGAGATGGTTCAGCGGATTAGGCAGAGGCTGGGAAGCGCCGGCCTCGTGGTCGGGATCATTGCCGTGGTCATCGCTTTGGCCGGTGGGGCCTATGCCGCCAGCGGTGGGCTGACTGGCAAGCAGAAGAAGGAAGTGAAGACGATCGCCAAGACCTTCGCCGGCAAAGACGGCGCAGCCGGCCCTACGGGCCCGGTCGGTCCGGGCGGTGCGGCGGGAGCCAAAGGCGCCGCAGGCGCCGCCGGTCCGACAGGCCCCGCTGGCCCAACGGGCGACACCGGTAAAACCGGCGCCACCGGTCCGACAGGCCCCGCTGGCCCAACGGGCAACACCGGTAAAACAGGCGATACGGGCCCGACTGGAGATACCGGCCCGACCGGCGCCCCCTGGCCAGCGGGCGGCACCCTCCCCTCAGAAAGCACCGAGACTGGTGCCTGGGCGTACTCCACCAACGGCTCTGGAGAAGTCTTTACGGCAATCTCATTCCCAATCCGCCTCGCCGAAGCCATTCTGGAAGAAGAAAATATTCACATCGGCAGCCAGTTTAACCCCGAATTTCACAGCATCTGCGGAGGCACAATTGTCACTCCTACGGCACCAGCAGGTCACTTGTGCGTATACAAGGCGTCCAATGGGTTTGAAAATGCATCGTCTGGGATCGTTTGGGACCTCCCACACGAAAACGAAAACCGGGCAAGTAAGTCCGGTGCGCTAATTCAGTTTGTAACCACTGGAGCAAGTGTCGGCTTCGGATCTTTTGCGGTGACGGCACCCTAGACACCAGCGATGAGCATCCGGGGCGTCCACGCCCCGGATGCTCATCGCTTGAACCCGCGCCCGAGCGAGATATGAGAACGCCGACCAGACACACGATTGGAACAGGTACGATGGCCATCGCCGCCTTCGTGATCTCTGCTCTCGCAGTTCCCGCAATCGCCCAGGCCGTCCCCCCGACGATCGTCAAGACCACGGTCGCGAATGTGAGCACCGAAGCCGCCACCCTGCGGGCCCTGATCAACCCTGAGGG
>JASLIG010000082.1 GCA_030152805.1 Solirubrobacterales bacterium | reverse complement strand
GGACACCGCCTCGCCGTCGACCTCAACCAGCGGCACGACGCGCGTCTCGAACTCCGACCGTGCCGAGAGCATCTCCGGATCGCCCTTTGCCTTGGCGCCGAAGCGGAAGTTCTCCCCCACCGAGACGCGGGTGGCGCCGAGGCGCTCGACCAGCACCTCGTCGATGAAGCCCTCCGCCGACAGAGCGGCGAGCTCCCGGTCGAACGGGATCACGACGAGCTCATCGACCCCTAGCCCCTCGATCACGTCTCGCTTGACCTCAAACGGCATGATCAGCTTGGGGAGCGCGGCTGGGTGCAGGACCTCGAGCGGGTGCGGGTCGAAGGTGAGAACGGTGTCCGCATCGTCGATCACCGCCTGGTGGCCGAGGTGGACCCCGTCGAAGGTCCCGATCGCGACATGGCGAGGACGCGGCGTGGCGTCCGGGAGCGAGGTCACCGCGATGTTCGCCATCAGCGCAACGCCTCCCGAACGCCCGGCACCAGCTCGGCGACGCGCTCGACGCTCAGCTCCGCGCCGGCGTCCTCGACCTGGAAGGGCCCGATCGCCACGCGCCGCAGCTCTGAGCAGTAGGCGTCCTCGAGCGTCTCGATCAAGACGCGAACGTAGGTGCCCGCCGAGCACTCGATCTCATACCTGGCGACCCCCTCGCCGCGATCGCGCAACTCGGCTCGGTGGACCTGGATCTCGCGCTCTGGCGTCTCGACCACCTCGCCGCGGTGCGCCTTGCGATAGAGGCGCTCTCCGTCCACCCGCACGGCGGAGGTCATCGGCACCCGCTGGCGAACGAGCCCGGTCGGCAGCTCCAGCGACTCCGGAACCCTGCCCGTCTCGGTCAGCTCGCCGTCGGGGTCACCGGTGCTGGAGCGCCAGCCCAACCGGGCGGTGGCAAGGTAGGTCTTCGACAGGCCGGTGAGGAACCGCTGCAATCGCGTGGCGCGCCCGAGCAGGACCAGCAGCAGGCCAGTCGCGAACGGATCGAGCGTGCCGGCGTGCCCCGCCTTGCACCCACGTTCGCGTCGCACTCCGAGAACCATGTCGTGCGAGGTTATCCCGGCGGGCTTGTCGCAGAGCAGCACCGCGCCCTCCGCCTTCCCGTACATCGGTCAGGAGCCGAGCTGGGCGGCGACCTCGTCGCAGAGCAGAGGAATGAGGTCCTCGCAGGAGACGTCGGTGGAAAAGCCCGCTGCTCGTTTGTGCCCGCCCCCGCCGTACTTGCGGGCGATAGCCGAGACATCGATCTCCCCTTCGCTGGAGCGCAGGCTGACCTTGCGGGCGGCGCTGCCTCGGTCGCCGAGATCTCGAATCAGCGCCGAGACCTTGGCGCCCTCAACCGAGCGCAGGTGGTCGATGATGCCCTCGGTCATTCCCTCGCTGGCCCCGCTCGCCTCGTAGTCCGCCGCGGTGATGTAGGCGAGCACGAGCCGGCCGTCGCAGTGGTGCTGGATGCCGTCCAGGGCCCGGGAGACGAGTCGCAGCTTCTCGATCGGGACGTGCTCGTAAAGACGGCGGTAGGTGTCATCGACGTCCACCCCGGCTTCGATTAGCTCCGCGGCGATCTGGTGGGTCCGCGCCTTGGTGTTCTCGTACATGAACTTCCCGGTGTCGGTCACCAGCCCCACGTACAGCGCCGAGGCGATCTCAGGGGTTACCTCCGCCCCCAGCAGGCCTGCGAGCTCGTAGACGATCTCGGCCGTGCAGGAGGCATCGATGTCGACCAGGTTGACGTCGCCGAACATCGTGTTGTCGTGATGGTGGTCGATGTTGATGACGAAGCTCTCTCCATTGGTGAGGAAGTCGACGGGCATCCGGTCGATGTTGCCGCAATCGAGGAAGACGATCGTCCGGTCGACCATGTCAGCGGGCGGCTCGTGGAACACCTCCTCGAGTGGCAGGAAGCGGTACTCGATCGGCAGCGGGAACTCCTTTGCCGCCATGAACATCACCGAGTCCTTGCCCAGCTGCGTGAGCAGGCGATGCATGCCCAACAGCGAGCCGAGAGCGTCGCCGTCGGGCCCCTCGTGCGCGGTGAGAAGAAACCGGTCGCGGGCTCGGATCTCGGCTGCGACCTGATCGAGGGTCGTCATCCCGACGTCAGTTGTGTCGCTCATAGCTCTTCGTCGAGCAGGCGTGAGATCCGCATCCCCTGCTCGACCGTTGCGTCGTAGTGGAAGGAGAGGGTGGGAGTTAGCTTCATCCGGGTCTCAGCGGCAATCTTCGACTGGAGCACGCCGTGCGAGGAGCGCAGAGCGGTCAGCGTCGCCTCGCGAGCCTCCTCGTCACCGAGAACGCTGATGTACACCTTGGCGGTGCGGAGGTCTGGGCTTGTTTCGACCGATGTCACGGTGACGAAGCCGATTCGGGGATCGCTCAAATCGGTTGCGATGGCGGAGCCGATCACCTCGCGAAGCACCTCGTTGATGCGACGCATGCGAGGGGTGGCCATCCTACTCCAGCGTCTGCTCGACCTGTTTGGTTCTGTAGAACTCGAGCACGTCGCCCTCCTTGACGTCAGCGTAGCCGTCAAGCACGATGCCGCACTCCTGGCCCTCCTCGACCTCCTGCACGTTGTCTTTGAAGCGACGCAGGGAGCCGAGCTTGCCGTCCCAGATCACCGTGCCGTCGCGGATCAGGCGCACGCTGGCCGTGCGGGTGACCTTGCCCTCGTTGACGACGCAGCCGGCGATCCGGCCCACTTTGGAAGCCTTGAAGGTCTGCTTGATCTCGGCCTCGCCGAGTATCTCCTCGACCTCGATCGCCTCCAGCATGCCCTCCATCGCGTTGCGCAGGTCTTCGGTGATTTTGTAGATCACGGAGTAGGTGCGGACGTCGACGCCCTCGCGCTCGGCGGCGCGGCGGGCGTCGGCCAGCGGGCGCACGTTGAAGCCGATGATGATCGCGTCGGAGGCGGAGGCCAGCATCACGTCGGACTCGTTGATGCCGCCGGTCTGCGAGTGGATGATGTTGATCCCGACCTGCTCCTGCGGGACCTTGGCGATCTCGTCCTGGAGGGCCTCCAGCGAGCCGGCGACATCTGCCTTGAGGACGATGTCGAGCTCCTTGATCTCGCCCTCCTGGACGCGCGAGAAGACCTCCTCGAGGCTGACCTTGCGCGCCTGCCGCCGGGCCAGCGCCTCGGTCTTGAGCCGGTTGGCGCGCTCCTGGGCGTCCTGGCGGGCGCGACGGTCGTTCTCGACCGCGCGCACGAACTCCCCGGCGTCCGCGACGCCGTCGAAGCCGAGCACCTCGACCGGCATGCCGGGGCCGGCGCTCTCGACCCGTTTGCCGGTGAAGTCGGCCATCGCCCGCACGCGCCCCCACTGCGGTCCGGCGACCAGCGAGTCGCCCACCTTCAGCGTGCCGCGCTGGACCAGGATCGTCACCACCGGGCCGCGTCCCGGGTCGAGCTGGGACTCGACCACGGTGCCGGAGGCGGGCGCGTCGGGGTTGGCGCCGAGCTCCTCCAGCTCGGTGACGAGCAAGATCATGTCGAGCAGGCTGTCGAGGCCCTCGTGGGTCTTGGCGGACACGTCGACGTAGACCGTGTCGCCACCCCAGTCCTCGGGGGTGAGCCCGTCGGCGGCGAGCTCGTTGCGGACGCGGTCGGGCTGCGCGCCCTCCTTGTCGATCTTGTTGACCGCGATCAGGATCGGCACGTCGGCTGCGCGGGCGTGGTCGATCGCCTCTTTGGTCTGCGGCATAACGCCGTCGTCGGCGGCCACGACGACGACGGCGATGTCGGTGACCTTGGCGCCGCGGGCGCGCATCGCGGTGAAGGCGGCGTGTCCGGGCGTGTCGAGGAAGGTGATCGTCTTCTGGTCGTGGTGAACCTGGTAGGCGCCGATGTGCTGGGTGATGCCGCCGGCCTCGCCCGCGGCGACCTCCGTCTCGCGGATCGCGTCGAGCAGCGAGGTCTTGCCGTGGTCGACGTGACCCATGATCGTCACAACCGGGGGTCGGTCGGCGAGTTCCTCCTCGGCGTCCTCGAACTCGGGCGCCTCGGGCTCCTCGTCGGCGGCGCTGACGATCTCGATCTTGCGGTCGTACTCGTCGGCGATCGCGGCGATCGACTCGTCGGTGAGGGTCTGCGTGAGCGTTGCCATCTCCCCCATCGTCATCAGCTTCTTGATCACCTCGGCGCTGCCCAGGCCGAGCAGCTCTGCAACCTCGCGAACGGTGGCGCCCGCGGGGACCTTGGTCGCCTCGGGCTCCGCCGCCTCCTCGACTTTGGGCGGCGGCTCCTCCAGCATCGGCCGGCGGCGCCGGCCACCGCGCCTGCGCGGCGGGCGCTGCGGCGGTGGCCCGCCCATCTGGTCGCGCCGAGCAGCCTGCGAGTCGATCACGACGCGGCGCTTTTTGCCGCTCGCGGCAGCGGCTCCGCCGGCGCTCGCAGAGGGCTTCCCGGCCGGCCGTACCGGCCCTTTGGAGGCGGCCCCGGATGGCTTCGCGGCTGGCTTTGCCGCTCCATCTGTCTGCTTGGGCGCGGCGGCGGCAGCGGGTTTCTGCGTCGAGGCTGACGCCTTCTTCGCTGCCTCGGCCTTGGCGGGCTTGGGCTTGGTGGCGGTAGCCGCCCCGCCATCTCCCTTCGCCGCCTGGATCGCCTTCAGCGCTTCGGCCTCCTCAACGCTCGAAGCCGCGGCTTTCGCCTCGATGCCGGCGCCTTTCAGCGCAGCCAGAACCTCTTTGCTACTCAGCCCCTGCGCTTTCGCGATCTCGTGAACCCGCTTTTTAGCCACTACGCTTGCTCTGCCTCCTCGGCAACCGGCTCCTCGGCTTTCTCCGCCTCATCGGAGTCCGTTTCGGCGGCCTGATCCTGAGCCTGCTCGTCCTCGAGTTCCTCGGCGCCCTCATCCTGAGGCTCCTCAGATGGGGCCTCCTCGACAAACTCGGCTTCGGCCTTGGCGACGATCTCGTCGACCTGCCCCTGATCTGCATCGGGGTCCGCGAGAATCTCGACCTCGGTCTCGGAAACCGCGCCGAGCACCGCCATCTGGCTGGTCTCGAAGCGGCTCAGCGCCTGGTGCTGGGGCAGGCCGCAGTAGGTGGATCCCTCGATCGCGGCGTTGGGGCAGCGGCGGCCGTTGGAGAGCACCGCCATGCAGCGCCCGTCAAAGGTTTCTTCGCCCTCGTACTCGACGTCCTGGTCCTCCTGTGAGAACTCGGTCTCCGACTTGATGTCGACGCGCCAGCCGGTCAGGCGGGCGGCGAGGCGGGCGTTCTGGCCGTCCCGGCCGATCGCCAGCGAGAGCTGGTCGTCGGGCACGATCACCGTTGCCTGGCGCTCGTCGTCGTCGACGATCACCTCGCGCACGCGCGCCGGCGAGAGCGCCTTGGCGACGAAGCGAGCGGGCTCGTCGTTGTGGGGGATGATGTCGATCTTCTCGCCGCGCAGCTCGGAGACGACCATGCGCACGCGCGAGCCGCGCGGGCCGACGCAGGCGCCGACCGGGTCGACGCCGTCGGCGTGGGAGATCACCGCGATCTTCGAGCGGTATCCCGGCTCGCGGGCGACGCCGACGATCTCGACCAGTTTGTCGGCGATCTCCGGCACCTCCATTTCGAACAGCTTCTTGATCAGCTCGGAGCTCCGGCGGGAGACGACGATCGCCGGCCCTTTGGTCGAGTCGGAGACGTCGGTGATCACCGCCTTGACCCGCATGCCGTGGTCGTAGCGCTCGTTGTAGACCTGCTCGGACTTGGGCAGCAGCGCCTCGACTCGCTCGCGCAGCTGGACCAGCGTGTAGCGCTTGTCGGACTGCTGGATGATCCCGGTGATCAGCTCGCCGACGCGGTCCTGGTACTCCTCGAACATCATCATCCGTTCGGCCTCGCGGATCCGCTGCAGGATCACCTGCTTGGCGGTTTGCGCGGCGATGCGGCCGAAGTCGTCGGGGGTTACGTCGCGGGTGGAGATCTGGTCCTCGTAGGGGGCAATCATCTCCGGATCGAGCTCGGGCTCCTCGGGCTCGCGCAGCTCACCGGTCTCGGGGTCGATTTCACGCTCCTCCTCTTCCTGCGCCTCGGCCGCCTCAGCGAGCAGCTTCTCCTCCAGCTCGGGCGGCAGGATCAGTTCGAAGACGCGGAAGTCGCCGGTCTCGTGGTCGAGGTCGACACGGGCGTATTTGGCGGCGCCCGGAGTCTTCTTGTAGGCGGAGAGAAGCGCGTCGGCGAGCGCGTCCATCAGCTTGTCGGCGGAGATCCCCTTCTCCTGCTCCAGTGCCCTGACTGCTTCGACGATCTCTTTGCTCACGGGATCTCCTTGCGATTGCGGTACTTGGGGCCGGGTGAGGACACCTCCAGCGCGTAGTCGGCCCGCAGGTGGTTGAGGTGGTGCGTGACCCGTTCGCAGAGGGCGAGGTCGACGCCGCTGGGATGGTCGATGAAGAGCCGCAGCGCTTCGGTGCTTGGCTGCTCGAGCGCGACCAAGTCGAGCTCGGAGTCGAGCTCGCGGAGCTGCTGCTGGATGTCTTGCTGGAGGTCTGCCATTGGGTTGAGGCGTAAAAAAAGTGGGCCAGGCCCACTTCCGGTACATCGGGACGAACAAAAGCTTGAGGCGAGTATAGCTCGCCAAGGGTTTGTGGCCAGCGGGTCCTGTCGTGGGGGCGGGGGGCCTGCGGGCAGTCCACGGGCTGTCCTCGACCCCCGCCCCCACGCCACCCGCTGGAGCTAACGCTTCGGCTGAGCTGACTTGCTTCTTAGCTGGTCGACTCTCTCGAGGATCGCTTCCGCGATTTGGTCCTTGGAAGCTTGTGGGACCTGGGTGTCGCTCGCTGAGTCGATCAGGGTTATGGCGTTTTCTTCGCTCTCGAAGCCGATCTCGGGGTTTGAGATGTCGTTTAGGACTATTAGGTCGGCGTTCTTGCGGGTGAGCTTGTCGCGGGCGCGGTCGACGTCGTTGCCGGCTTCGGCGGCGAAGGCGACGATGGTTTGGTCGTCCCTGCGCTTAGCGGTGAGACTGGCGAGGATGTCCTCGGTGGGCTCCAGGTGGAGGTCGAGAGCCGAGTCGCGGGTGAGCTTGCCCGCCGCGACGTCGCCGGCCTTGAAGTCGGCGGGGGCCGCTGCCATGAGAAGGACCTGAGAGGTTGGGAACTCGGCGCGGGCGGCGTTGGCCAGTTGCTCGCCCGTCTCCACGTTGATGCGGTGGACGCCGGCGGGCTCGGGGAGGGAGACGTTGGCGGCGATCAGGGTGACGTCCGCACCGCGGCGGGCCGCGGCGGCGGCGAGGGCTATGCCCATGCGGCCGCTGGAGCGGTTGCCGAGGAAACGAACCGAGTCGATCGGCTCGCGGGTGCCGCCCGCGGTGACGAGCACGCGGAGGCCGTCCCAGGGGCGCTCGCCAGTGGGCAGTTGGGCTTCGACGAGGGCGAGCAGCTGCGCTGGGTCGGGCAGCCGGCCCTTGCCGTGCTCGCCGCGGGAGGCGAGGGCGCCCTCCGCGGGCTCGATCACGATGACGCCGCGCTCGCGCAGGGTCTCCAGATTGGCCTGGGTGGCCGCGTCCGCGTACATACGGTCGTTCATCGCCGGAGCGAGGAGGCGCGGCGGCGCGCAGGCGAGGAAGGAAGTGGTGACCATCGAGTCGGCGACGCCCGCGGCGAGCTTGGCGAGCGTGTTCGCCGAGGCCGGCGCGACCAGGTAGGCGTCGCAGTTGGTCGCCAGCTCCAGGTGGCCGATCGGGTCGTGCGCCGGCGCCGGGTCGCCGGGAAACGAGCCGCGCATCGGGTCACGTTCGAACTCGGAGAGCAGCACGGGGGCGCCGACGATTCCCTCAAAGGAGGCGGGGCCGACGAAGCGGGTCGCGCCCTCGGTCATCAATACGCGCACGCCGTGGCCAGCGGTCGTCGCCAGGCGCGCGAATTCCAGCGCCTTGAAGGCGGCGATCCCTCCGCTTACGCCAAGCAGGATTCTGGCCATGGCTTTCCTCGATCCGGTCGCGCCGGAGACGCGCTAGGAGCGGTACTCGTACTTGAGCTTGCCCGCGGCGACCTCTTCGAGCGCGACCGAGAGGTAGTTGCGGTCAGTGGGAATGTCGACCATCGGCGGCGGATACTCACCGAAGCTGCCCTCGCCGAGGCTGTGGTAGTAGCTGTTGATCTGCCGTGCCCGCTTGGCGGCAACGACTACGGCCGCGTAGTGGGAATCGGTGTGATCGAGGAGCTTGTCAACGCGTGGTTTGATCATTCGGCCCGGGAGTCTAGAGGTATCCCCAACTCGGCGCGCACGATTCCCTCCAACTCGCCGGCGGCGCGGTCGAGATCGTCGTTGACGACGCTGTAGGCGAACTCGCCCTGCGCAGCCAGCTCCTGCTCGGCGACTTCGAGTCGCGCGTCGATCGCCTCGAGGCTGTCGGTGCCGCGCGACTCGAGCCGGCGCCGCAGCGAGGCCGGGTCGGGCGGGGCGATGAAGACCTGCACCGACTCGCGCATCGCCGCCCGCACCTGACGCGCTCCCTGCACCTCGATCTCGAGCACGACCGAGTGGCCGGCGTCGAGCCGGTTGCGGACCTCCGAGCGCAGCGTGCCGTAGCGGTGGCCGCTGTAGGTGGCGAACTCGAGGAAGTCTTCGGCTTTGATCCGCTCGTCGAATTCCGCCGGCGCGAGGAAGTGGTAGTCGCGCCCGTTCGCCTCGCCCGTCCGGGGCTCACGCGTTGTCGCCGAGATCGAGAGCTCCAAATCCGGGACCCGCTCGAGCAGGGTCGAGATCAGAGTGCCCTTCCCCACTCCGGAAGGACCTGTGATGACGAAGACCTTGGCCATGCGGCCGGGAATACTGACCGAGCTATCGGCGGAGCTGCGAGACGAGCTCGGTGCGCTGTCGCTCCGATAGACCACCGATCGTCTTCGACGGCGAGATCCGGCACTGGTTGAGGATGCGGTTGGTCTTGACGCGACCGTACTTGGGGACGGCCAAGAGCATGTCGAAGACCTTGGCGGTAAGGACGTAATCGGGCGGATCGAGCAGGAGCGTGTGGATGTTGGCCTTGCCCGCTTTCAGGTCCTTCTTCAGCTTTGCACGCGCGGTGCGAATGTCGTTGGCGCGTTTGAGTGCGTCCATCCGCTGGTCCAAAGAACGCTCCGGGGCCGCGGCGGAAGTCTTGACTTGGGTGGGCATGTGGGCGGCGAGTATAGCCGCGGCTTGGGGGTGTGCAAGGCAATCAGAGACATTTGCCTTGAAATTCACCTGAACCTCCAGTCGAGGTTTAGCCGACGGGGGCCGAGCGAGCCCCGCTTCGACCCGCTTCGAGCGCTCCGGCGATCTCGCCCGCAACACGTTCACCGGCTCGCGGGTCGCGGAAGTTCTCGGTTCCCACTGCGACCAGAGTTGCGCCCGCCGCGATGAATTCCAGTGCATCGGAGCCGCTGGAGATTCCACCCATCCCGACGATCGGGATCGACACCGCAGCAGCAACTGCCCGAAGCTGCGCGATCGCCACTGGCCGCACCGCTGGCCCCGAGAGCCCGCCGTGTCCAGCTGCGATCCCTGGCTGTCCAGTCGCCGGATCGATCGCACTCGCCTTCAGCGTGTTGACCAGCGAAACCGCGTTAGCTCCCCCCTCCTCCGCGGCTACAGCAACGTCGGCGGGGTTTGCCACGTTGGGCGTCAGCTTCACGATCAACGGCTTCTCGGTCAGTGGCCGCAGCGCCTCCAGCAACGCCTCGGTCTCGGCGGGCTGCTCTCCCACGATCAGGCCAGAATGAACGTTTGGGCACGACACGTTCAGCTCGATTGCCGCCACCTCGTCCCTCTCTCCTACGCCCTTGACCAGCTGTGCAAACTCCTCGCGATTCGTGGCCATCACCGAGACGATCAATGGCGCTGGAAGCTGCCCAAGCTGTGGCAGGTCCTCAGCTAGGAACCCTTCCAGCCCCTTGTTCGGCAGCCCGATCGAGTTGATCATCCCCGCCGGCGTCTCCCAGATCCGCTGGGGCTCGTTGCCCGCGCGAGGCTCTGGGGTAATCGTCTTCGAGACGAACGCACTGAACGGAAAGTCCCCGAGCATCGCATCTCCATAGGCCCTGCGAGCAGCTATCGCGTCAAACGTTCCCGACGCGTTGATAACCGGATGCGCCAACTCGATCCCGCAGAACTCGGTGGCGGCCGACCGATTCGCTTCATTCCCCCACGGTCCCTCCGCTTCGTGGCTGCCGGGGGGTGGCGCCGTAGGGGGGACCGTCCCTGAGGAAGCTTTAGCTACCGCAGGGGGCGGTGGGTCCCCTGCGGCGACAGGACCCGCCGGCCCCCCACGCAGCACGGGCCCGTCTACGCACAACCGCATGTATCCACCACCCGGCTTCGGCACGGCGCACCCGAAGCAGGCGCCGTAGCCACAGGCCATCGGAGACTCCATGGCCAGCTCGCACGGTACGTCTGCGTCGGTGCACATGGCCGCTACCGTGTCGAGCATCTGCGGCGGCCCGCAGGCGTAAACGGCGGCCGAGGAGGCGTCGTCGCCTTCCAGCATGGCCGCGAGCAGGTCGGTGACGTAGCCATGGTGGCCGACGTGGCCGTCATCGCTGGCAAGTTTGATCTCGCAGCAAGAGAAGAGGTCATCGAGACCGCCTGAGTGTGCTCCGTCGCGAAAGCCAAGCAGCACGCGGGTTGGGACGTTCTTGGCAGCAAAGGTTCGCCTCAATAGGGCCAGCGGGGCGATGCCGATGCCGCCGCCGACGAGGATCGCCCCTGCGGCGCCGGGCGAAAGCTCCCTGGGAGCCGAAAACGAGTTGCCAAGCGGGCCATTTACCCAGACCTGCTCGTCCGGCTCCAGCTCGCAGAGGCGATCCGTGCCGGGGCCAATTCCCTCGATCAGGAAGTCGAGGCGTACGCCGCTGGCTGCCGGGCCGGTCTCGGCGACGGAGAGGGCGCGGGGCAGGTAGGGGCGGCTGCCGAGCTGCTCCCAGCGGCTCTCGGTGGCGAGCATGTAGAACTGACCCGGCTGGGGCTCGGGACCCTCGTCGTCGATCAGCGAGAAGAGGCGGTAGCCACCCGAGGCGCGGTTCTCGGAGACCCGGCAGAGGCGGCGCCCAAAGGGGGCGTTCATCGAGCCTGCTTCGCCCTTTCCATCCCGTGGATCTCCTGTAGGGACCGCACGTCGGCGTCGCCTTCGATCTTGGCGGCGATCGCGCGCACGGCGGCGGAGGCCCCGGTCATCGTCGTCACGCAGGGAACGTCGTGGCGGACGGCGGCGGTGCGGATCTCATAGCCGTCGGCGCGCGCGCCCGAACCGGTCGGCGTGTTGATTACGAGGTCGCAGCGGCGCTCGCGGATCAGGTCGACGACGTGCGGCGAACCCTCGGCGATCTTGTTGATCGTCGTCACCGGCACCCCCATCGCCGAGATCGCTTGCGCGGTGCCGCCGGTCGCGACCAGCTCGAAGCCGAGGTCGTGGAAGCGGGCGGCGATCTGCGTCGCCGCCGGCTTGTCGGTGTCGGTGACGGTGATGAAGACCGAGCCCTCGGTCGGCAGCGAGACACCGGCCGCGGCCTGCGCTTTGCCAAAGGCGGTCGGGAAGTCGGCGGCGATGCCCATCACCTCGCCGGTGCTCTTCATCTCGGGCCCGAGGACCGAGTCGGCGCCGGAGAAGCGGGCGAAGGGCAGCACCGCCTCCTTGACGCTGACCATGCCTGCCGGGGGCTCGCGCAGCTTCTGCTCGGCGAGCTTCTCCCCCAGCATCAGACGGGCCGCGATCTTGGCCAGCGGCACGCCGGTCGCCTTGGAGACGAAGGGCACCGTGCGCGAGGCACGCGGGTTGGCCTCGATCACGTAGAGCTCGCCGCCGGCGACCCCGTACTGGATGTTGATCAGGCCGACTACGCCCAGCTCCAGCGCGATCCGCCTCGTCGTCGCCCGGATCTCCTCCAGCATCTCGACGCCGAGGCTCATCGGCGGCAGCACGCAGGCCGAGTCGCCGGAGTGGACGCCGGCCTCCTCGACGTGCTGCATGATCCCGGCGACGTGGATGTCGGTGCCGTCGGCGAGCGCGTCGACGTCGACCTCGATCGCGTTCTCGAGGAAGCGGTCGAGCAGCAGCGGGTGCTCCTGGTCGGCCTTGACGTTGGCCTCCAGGTAGGCGCCGAGGTCGTCGGTCGAGTAGCAGATCTCCATCGCCCGGCCGCCGAGCACGTAGGAGGGACGGACCAACAGCGGAAAGCCCACCTTCTCGGCGATCACCGCCGCCTCCTCGGCGGAGAGCGCGGTGCCGTAGGGCGGGTGCTTGACGTCGAGCCGTCGCAGCAGGGCGCCGAAGCGGCCCCGGTCCTCGGCGAGGTCGATCGCGTCGACCGGGGTGCCGAGCAGGGGCACGCCGGCATCCTCCAAGTCGCGGGCCAGCTTCAGCGGGGTCTGGCCGCCGAACTGGACGATCACGCCCTGGGGTTGCTCCTGCTCGCAGACGGCGAGCACGTCCTCGGCCGTGAGCGGCTCGAAGTAGAGGCGGTCGGAGGTGTCGTAGTCGGTCGAGACCGTCTCTGGGTTGCAGTTGATCATCACCGCGTCGCGGTCGAGCTCGCGCGCGGTCATCGCCGCGTGCACGCAGCAGTAGTCGAACTCGATTCCCTGGCCGATCCGGTTGGGACCGGCGCCAAGGATGACGATCGCCTCGCGCGTGCCGCGGCGGACCTCGGAGGCGGCGGTGCCGTCCGAGGGGCGCTCATGGGCGGAGTAGTAGTAAGGAGTCGCCGCCTCGAACTCGGCGGCGCAGGTATCGACCGACTTGTAGACGCGGGAGAGGCCGTCGGTCCCATCGCCCTCGGTGGCGAGGGCCTGCAGCTCGCGCAAGAACCAGGGATCGACCAGGCAGCGCTCGTGCACCGCCTCGACCCCGAGCCCGCGCTCGAAGGCGGCGAGGATCAGGTCGAAGCGCTCGGGGCAAGGCACCTCCAGCGCCGCCAGGAGCTCCTCGTCGCCGGCAGGGATCTGGGCCGCGGAGTCGAGCTCGCGCGAGCGCATCGCCTTGGCGAAGGACTCGCCGAAGGTACGGCCGATCGCCATCGCCTCGCCGACGCTCTGCATGTGGGTGGAGAGGCGGCCCTCGGTGCCGGGGAACTTCTCGAAGGCAAAGCGGGGGATCTTCGTCACCACGTAGTCGATCGTCGGCTCGAAGGAGGCCGGCGTCGCCCGGGTGATGTCGTTGGGGATCTCCTCCAGTGCGTAGCCGACCGCCAGCTTCGCGGCCATCTTGGCGATCGGGAAGCCGGTCGCCTTCGAGGCCAGCGCCGAGGAGCGGGAGACGCGCGGGTTCATCTCGATCACGGCGATCTCCCCGTCCCGTGGGTTGACTGCGAACTGGACGTTGGAACCGCCGGTCTCGACGCCGACGGCGCGGATCACCGCGAGCGCCTGGTCGCGCAGCTCCTGATAGAGCGCGTCGGTGAGGGTTTGGGCGGGGGCGACGGTGACCGAGTCGCCGGTGTGGACGCCCATCGGGTCGACGTTCTCGATCGAGCAGATGATCACCGCGTTGTCGTTGCGATCGCGCATCACCTCGAGCTCGAACTCGCCCCAGCCGATCACCGACTCCTCGACCAGGACCTGATTGATCGGACTGGCCGCGAGCCCCTCGGAGACGACCTGACGCAGCTCGGTCTCGGTTGCGCCGACGCCGCCGCCTTGGCCACCGAGGGTGAAGGCCGGGCGGACGATCGCGGGCAGGGTGATGCGGCCGTCGGCCAGTGCCGCCTCGACCTCGCCGAGGCTCTCCACCGTCATCGACCAGGGGATGCGCAGACCGGCGCCGGTCATCGTGCGGCGGAACTCCTCGCGGTCCTCAGCGCGGCGGATCGCCTCGTGGTCGGCGCCGATCAGCTCGACCCCGAAGCGCTCCAGGGCGCCGTCCTCGTGGAGCGACATGGCCAGGTTGAGCGCGGTTTGGCCCCCGAGCGTGGGCAGCAGCGCGTCGGGGCGCTCCTTCTCGATGATCCGCGCCACCGGTCCCGGCAGTAGTGGCTCGATGTAAGTGGCGGAAGCGAACTCCGGGTCGGTCATGATCGTCGCCGGGTTTGAATTGACCAGCACGACCTCGTAGCCCTCCTCGAGCAGCACCTTGCAGGCCTGCACGCCGGAGTAGTCGAACTCGGCGGCTTGGCCGATCACGATCGGTCCGGAGCCGATCAGGAGGATCTTCTCGATGTCGGTGCGCTTAGGCATGTGCGAGTTCGAGGAAGGAGTCGAAGAGATGGCGGGCGTCGTGCGGGCCGGGGCCGGCCTCGGGGTGGTACTGAACCGTGGCCGCGCCAACCTCCTTCAGTACCAGACCCTCGACCGTGCGGTCGTAGAGATTGAGGTGAGAGAGCTCGGCGGCCCCGAAGTCGGTTTCCCAGCGGACCGGCTCGTCGGTCTCGATTCTGGGCTCGCCACCGGGCCCCCGCACGGCGAAGCCGTGGTTCTGCGAGGTGATGTCGATGCGGCCCGTGGCCAGCTCCTTGACCGGGTGGTTCGCGCCGCGGTGGCCGAAGGGGAGCTTGAACGTCTCGAGGCCGACGGCGCGGCAGAGCAGCTGGTGGCCGAGGCAGATGCCGAAGATCGGCTTGCTGCCGAGGAGCTCGCGCACCGTCTCGACGACGTAGCCGAGCGCGGCCGGATCGCCGGGGCCGTTGGCGAGGAAGACGACGTCGGGATCCTCGGCCAGCACCCGCTCGGCTGAGGAGGTGCAGGGCAGCAAGGTCAACTTGCAGCCGCGCTCGCGCAGCTGCCGCACGATGTTGAGCTTTACCCCGGTGTCGATACCGACCACGTGCGGACCGCCCTCGCCCTCGAAGCGGATCGGCTCCGGTGGGGCCACGGTGCGGGCGAGGTCGGCGCCGTCCATCGCCGGCTCGGCGGCGACGCGTTCGCGCGCTTCGCCGACGGGCGTGCCGGCCGGGAAGATCCCGCCCCGCATCGCGCCACGGTCGCGGATGTGGCGCACGACGGCGCGGGTGTCGACGCCGCCGATTGCCGGCAGGCCGCAGTCGGTGAGCCAGTCGAGCCAGCCCGCCTCGGCTGTGGCGACGTCCTCGCCGTTCTTGGGGTCGCGCATGACGACGCCGCGAGCCTGAGCGCGCTCGGACTCCATCGCCGCGGCCGAGACGCCGTAGTTGCCGATCAGGGGATAGGTGAAGACGATGATCTGACCCGCGTAGGAGGGGTCGCTGACCGACTCCTGATAGCCGGTCATCGCCGTGTTGAAGACGGCCTCGCCGGTGACGGCCCCCTCCGCCCCACACGGCACCCCGTCGAAGCGCGCCCCGTCCTCGAGCAGCAGGAAGCCCTCGCTCACGCCGCGACCCCCAGGGAGAAGCTCCTCAGGCGGTAGGCGACCTGGCCACCAGCGAGGGTCATCAGAACCCTTCCGGTCAGCTCCTCGCCGTCGCACCAGGAGTTGGAGGAGCGGCTCTCGTAGCCCTCCTCGCCCACGGTCCAGTGGGTCGAGAGATCGCAGAGGGCGATGTTGGCCTCGCTGCCGGGCGCGAGCGAGGGCCGCTCGACGCCAAAAGGTGCGGCGCCGGCCGAGAGCCGGTCGACGAGGAGACCGAGCTCGATCGTGCCCGGCAGGACGAGGTGGGTGTACAGGGCGGCGAAGGCAGTCTCGAGACCGGTTACTCCCATCGCGGCCTGCTCGAAGGGGACCTCCTTTTCCTCCGGCGCGTGCGGGGCGTGGTCGGTGGCGATGCAGTCGATCGTGCCGTCGATCAGGGCCTCGATCAGGGCCTGGCGATCGGCCTCGCTGCGCAGCGGCGGGTTCATCTTGAAGCGATGCGGGTCGAGGCTGCGGACCGCCTCGTCGGTGAGGCAGAGGTGGTGCGGCGAGGCCTCGCAGCTGATCCGCACCCCGGCGGCCTTGGCTGCCCGCACGGCCTCGACTGACTCCCCTGCCGAGAGGTGCTGGACGTGGATCCGTCCTCCCTCGTAGCCGGCGATCGCGGCGTCGCGGGCGATCATCGTCGACTCCGAGATCGAGGGGATGCCGTCGAGGCCAAGCACTGCCGAAACCGGCCCCTCGTGCATAGCGCCGGCGCCGGAGAGGTCGGGATCCTCCTCGTGCAGGGCGATCGTGCCGCCACAGAGCCGCTGGTACTGCAGAGCGCGGCGCAGGATGCGGGCGCTGCGGATCGGCAGCCCGTCGTCGCTGAAGCCGGCTGCGCCGGCCTCGCGCAGCGAGGCCATCTCGGTCAGCTCCTCACCCCCCATCGCCCGCGTGACCGTGGCGAGGAAGCCGACCCTGACCGCGGCGGCGGTGCGGGCGTCGGCGCGCAGCGCCTCGACGTCGGCCGGCGTCGAAACCGGCGGCTCGGTGTTGGCCATCGCGAGGATCCCGCAGTAGCCGCCCGCGGCGGCTGAGCGGGCCCCGGTCTCAATGTCCTCCTTGTGCTCCTGGCCCGGCGTGCGCAGGTGGACGTGGGGATCGAAGAAGGCGGGGAAGGCGTGCAGCCCCGCGGCGTCGATCTCCTCGACGCCGGCGGCATCGGCCTCGCCAGGAGCGAGGAGCTCGGCGATCCGGCCATCGCGGACGACGACGTCGTGAGTGGCGTCGATGCCGGCGAGCGGGTCGAGCGTCGCTGCTCCGCGCAGGACCAGGTTCGCGCTCTCTCCGGCGCGCATCTCCAGTTGGGGTGTGTTCACGCCGGCTGTCCGATCGGCGTGGCGCGGCCGTTGCCGGGAACCGGCGCCGGCTCGGAGTCGCGAGCGGCGAGCAGCTCGTAGAGGATCGCCATCCGCACGACCAGGCCGGAGGCGACCTGCTCGTCGATCAGCGACTGGGGCGAGTCGATCACCTCGCCGGAGAGCTCAACGCCGCGGTTGACCGGGCCGGGGTGCATGAGCAGCTGGCGTGGGCCGAGGCGGCGGGAGTCGATCTGGAAGTGGGCCGCGTACTCGCGCAGCGAGGGCACGAAGCTCTCGTTCATGCGCTCGTGCTGCAGGCGCAGGGCGTAGACGACGTCGGCCTCGCCGAGCTCGTCCAGCGAGTGGGTGACGTCGCAGCCGAGCTGCTCGAGGCCACGCGGGATCAGTGCCGGCGGCCCGCAAACCGTCAGCTCGGCGCCCATCGCGGCGAAGGCGATCAGGTTGGAGCGGGCGACGCGGCTGTGCAGGACGTCGCCGACGATCCAGATCCGTTTGCCCTCCAACGAGCCGAGCCGGCGGCACAAGGTGTAGACGTCGAGCAGCGCCTGGCTGGGGTGCTCGTGCTTGCCGTCGCCGGCGTTGACGACGGCGGCGTCGGCCCACTCGGCGACCATCTGGGCCGCCCCGGCGTAGGGGTGGCGCAGCACGATCGCCGCCGGGTCGTAGGCGGAGAGCGTGGCGACGGTGTCCTTCAGCGACTCGCCCTTGTCGACCGAGGAGCCGGCCGCCTTGACCGAGACGAGGTCGGCGGAGAGGCGCTTGGCGGCGAGCTCGAAGGAGGAGCTGGTGCGGGTGCTCGCCTCGTAGAAGAGGGTGACGATCGTGCGGCCACGCAGGGTCGGCACCTTCTTGATGTCGCGGCGGCCGACCTCGGCGAAGCTCTCGGCTCGATCGAGGATCGCCTCGATCTCGGCTTTGGAGAGCTGCTCGATCGAGAGCAGGTGCCTCATGCGGTCACCTCCGCCGGCTGGGAGATGGTCACCTCGTCGCCCTCGTCCATCTCCTCCAGTCGCACGTTGACCCGCTCCTCGCGCGCCGTCGGCAGGTTCTTGCCGACGTAGTCGGGCCGGATCGGCAGCTCGCGGTGGCCGCGGTCGCAGAGCACGGCGAGCTGGACCCGCTGCGGCCGGCCGTAGTCGAACAGGGCGTCGATCGCCGCGCGCACGGTCCTACCGGTGAAGAGCACGTCGTCGACGAGGACGACGGTCTTTCCAGCCGGGTCGAAGTCGATGTGCGAGGCGTGGACGATCGGCTGCGCCGCCGGTGACTTGGCGCCCACGTCGTCGCGGTAGAAGGAGATGTCGAGATCCCCGATCGGTACCTCGACCCCGGTCAGCTCACTGAGCAGCGAGTGCAGCCGCCGCGCGAGCAGAGCGCCGCGCGTGTGAATCCCGACGATCGCGATCCCATCCGGTTCCGGATTCTTCTCGGCGATCTCGTGCGCGATCCGCCGCAGCGTTCGCGTCAAATCGTCGTGCCCGAGCACGACCTTCTCGCTCACTTCTATTTGCTCCTTCCTGGCCTCGCGGGACCAGCGTTAAAGGACGGCGTGAGCGTAGCAGCGGCGACGGCGCGCGTGGCCCCTCACTGCGTCTGTGGTTCTTCATCTGGCGCTGGATCGGCCAGGTCCTCGCTCGAATGCTTGTCTGGTTCGCGGGCGCCGTTGGGGATGAGCTTGGGCTCTCCACGCTCGGGGAAGGGGAGCTCGATGGTGTCGAAGTCCTTGGGCGCGACCGTTGGGTCGAAGACGTCGCGGGCCTCTTCGAGGACGGTGCCGACGTGGTAGCGGGAAGAGATGTGGACGAGGGCGAGCATCTTGACGTGGGCCTCGCGGGCGACCGCGGCGGCCTGGCCGACCGTGGAGTGGCCGGTGTCGGCGGCGCGCTGGGCCTCCTCCTCGGAAAAGCTGGCGTCGTGGATCAGCAGGTCGGCGTCGGCGGCGGCCGAGACGGTCGAGTGGCAGGGAGCGGTGTCGCCGGTGATAGCGACGATGCGCCCGGCACGGGAGTCCCCCATCACGTCCTCGGGACGGACCGGACCAGCGCTCCCCGAAACCCCCTCCCCACGCTGCAGCGCGGCGAAGGCCGGGCCTTCGGGCACGCCCAGCCGCTTGGCGGTTTCCGGGTCGAAGCGGCCCGGGCGTTCCTCCTCGATTAGCACGTAGCCATTGGCCCGCACGCTGTGCTCTACCGGGAAGGCGCGAACCTCGGCACCATCGTGGTGCACCGCTTCGCCGGGATCGATTTCGATCAGGTCGATGCTGTAGTCGGTGCGGCCGATCAGGCGCCCGAGCATCTTGAACAGGTCGCGCAGCCCGCGCGGCCCGTAGATCGTCAGCGGCTCTTCGCGCGCGGTCAGGTCGTAGGTCTTGAGCAGTCCCGGCAGGCCGAGGATGTGGTCGGCGTGGAAGTGGGTGAGGTAGATCTCGTCGACCTGCGTCAGGCCGAGCGAGCGCTGCAGCTGGCGCTGCGTCCCTTCGCCGCAGTCGAACAGCAGCCGTTGCCCGCCGCGCGCCAGCATCACGCTCGCCGTCGAGCGCCGCGCCGAGGGCACCGAGCCGCCGGTGCCGAGGAATATCGCCGAGAGATCCATGCGAGCCTGCGAGCTTAGGCGACGCGGCGAGTCGGTTCCCCGGAGCTAGACTGGCCAGCGAGCGCCCGTAGCTCAGCTGGATAGAGCGCTGCCCTCCGGAGGCAGAGGTCACAGGTTCGAATCCTGTCGGGCGCGTTCATCCGGGCCGAGATGGCGGCGAATCCGCTGCCGCTTCGAATACTGTCGCGGCGCCATGGCCGACGAAAGCAATATCCGGCCGCCACGCGGCGCCTTGATCGTGATCGCGATCGGCCTGTTGGCGACGATCGCAGCGGCGCTTCTCAGCACGGACAAGCCGCTCGGCGCGGCGACGCTGGAATGGGTCGAAGAAGCGCAGCTGCCGGACTCCAAGGTCTCAATTCCCGGTGGCGGCGAGATGCGGCTGACCAAGGCCGAGATCCGCTCGACCGAACCTAACGTCAGCGACTACACGCTCTACAGAACCTCGGCGCTGTTGACGATCTCGGCCGGCTCAGCAATTGGTCACGGCCGCCTGCGCTGCACCATCAGGGTGCCTAAGCGGACGATTGCCGCCAAGACGCACAACAGTCGCGCCTCCTACCCGCGCTCGAGCGAAGAGCTCTTCGAACAGGACACGCCGGAAACCTCACTCGTCGAGTTCAGCTCACACAGCACAGACCTTGCCTCCGTCGAAATGAGCGATGTGGTCGGCGAGCGCTACACCCGGGAGAAAGGCATCGTGGTCGAATGGGCCCCGTACCGGATCGGCCGGCAGGTGTGGCAGTACGGCCTGCCGGCCGGGCACCCGAAGGAAGACCTGACCCTCCCCTTTGCCACGGTCTGGCGTACGACCGCGAGGGCCGCGGCCCACATCTCCTGCACGACTGAAACCGCTGCTGGCACGGCGACCGTTCGCACAGCGGGCACCCTGGAAAGCTAAGGCGCGACGAGCAGCTCGGGACCTTCCTCGCTGCCTTTGCCGACCTTGTTCAGCTTGGGGTTGGCGGGGGCACTCTCCATGCGCGAGGCGTCAAGCGGCGCGCACATCGCCACCGCGTCCTCGATCTCGAGGTCGGGACGCAGCCAAGCTGCCTCCGCCTCGGGGTTCGGCAGGATCGTCGGCATCCGATCATGCACCTTTGCCACCACATCGTTGGGGGTCGTAGTGATGATCGTGCAGCTGTAGAGCCAGCCGTCGTCGAAGCCGCGGTCTTCGGGATCCTCCCACTCCTTGCGGGTGCAGAGGCCGGCGAAGGCAAAAGGTTCGCCGCCGTCGACGGTGAAGCGCCAGGGCTGGCGCGGTTGCTTGGGATCCTCTGCCACCATCCACTCGTAGAAGCCGTCGGCGACGATCAGGCAGCGATGGCGGAACTTGCCCACGAGCGGCGAATAGGCGCGGCTGGAGGTCAGGTTCTCGGCCTTGGCGTTGATCATCCGGTAGCCGACTTTGAGGTCCTTGGCCCAGCGCGGCACCAGGCCCCAGCGCATCAGCCGCGCCTCGCGCTCGCCGGCCGCCGCCTCCTCGGGATCGGGCGAGGAGCGGATCGTCAGCACCTCCTGGGTCGGCGCGACGTTGAAGCGGCCCAGCGCCGATTCGACTTTCTTCGCTCGCTCCTTGCTCGGAGGAGGCGCCTCGCCGGAGCGATTGCGCTCCAGTGCCTTCTCCAGCTCGACCTGGAAGTGGTCGGCGATCTGCTTAGCGTTTTTCGCCGTGACCGTGAAGCGCCCGCACATGGCTATGCCGCCAGCTTTGCAGGGCGGGCCTGCGGGTGGGCGCGGTACCACTCGAGCGTGTCACGAAGGCCATCAGCGAGCTCGATCTTGGGGCGCCAGCCGGTCAGCTCCCGCAGCTTGCTCGAGTCGACGTATTGGCAGTCGATCTCACCGTCGGGAGTGCCCGCGCCGAGGTATTCGGGCTCGATGCCGCTGCCAATCGCGGCGACGATCAGGTCGACGACCTCGCGCACCGAGTGAGGATGCCCGCCGCCGGCGTTGAAGGCCTCCCCCCTCACTTTCTCTCCGTCGAGCGCCGCCTCGATCGCCAGGTACGCGGCGACGGCGTCGTCGACATGGAGGAAGTCGCGCTCGGGCGTGCCGTCGGAGCGGATCAGCGGCGGGCGGCCGTCGAGCACGGCGATCGTCGTCTCCGGGATCAGCCGCGAGAAATTGAGGTCGCCGCCGCCGTAGATGTTGGCGAAGCGAGTAACGGCGAGCGGCAGGTCATAGGCGTGCGCGTAGCTGCGAGCGATGATGTCCGCCGCTGCCTTGCTGGCGTCGTACGGGTGGGCAGCACGCAGTGGAAAGTCCTCGAGGTAGGGCAGATCTGGGCTCGATCCGTAGGCCTTGTCGGAGGAGGCGAAGACGACGCGGGCGACGTCGTGCTCGCGGCAGGCCTCGAAGACGTTCCAAGCGCCTTGGACGTTGACCTCGAGCGTCTCCAACGGCGATTTGCGGGCGACCCCGACGATCGTTTGCGCCGCGAGGTGGAAGACCGAGTCGCAGTCGGCCACAGCGGCGGCGACTGCGCCGGCGTCGCGCAGGTCTCCCTCGGCCAGCTCGACCTCGTCCCGCAGCTCCAGCAGGTCGAGACCCGAGAGGCGCGGGCCGCCGACGTCGGCGATGCGGGGATCGGGGCGGTCGAGCACCCGCACCTCATCGCCACGCTCGAGCAGCGCTCGCACCAGGTGCGAAGCAACGAACCCGTGTGCGCCGGTGACGAGCGCGGTCACGACATCCGATCTCCTGCCAGCGAATCCGACATTGACCCCCCCAGAGTGTGGTCAATGTCGGATGCGCTGGCAAAGGCCCGCCAAGGGGCCTTGCTCGCGGACCAGAGGTCGTTGAGCTCCACCGCGTCCTTGTAGGTGTCCATGCAGTCCCAGAAGCTCTCGTGTCGGTAGGCGGCGAGCTGATCTGCGGCCGCGAGCCGCTCCAGCGGCTCGCGCTCGAGCACGCTGTCCTCGTCGATGTAGTCGAGCGCTCCCGGCTCGAAGCAGAAGAAACCGCCGTTGATCCAGTGCTCGCTGCGCGGCTTCTCGACGAACCCCTCGACCCTGCCTTCGTCACTCAGTTTCGCCACGCCCCACTGGAGGTGAGGCTGAACGACGGTCACCGTGCCGAGCGCCCCCTGCTCTCGGTGGAAGGCGAGCAGGGCGTCCAAGTCGATGTCGGCGACCCCGTCGGCGTAAGTGGCGCAAAAGCTCTCGCCGCCGAGCCGCTCCCCGAGCCGAGCGATCCTGCCGCCGGTGGGCGTATCAAGTCCCGTATCGACGCACTCGACCTCCACCCCGCCCGGCCAGCTCTCCCCCGCCACAAATTCCTCGACCATCTCACCCAAGTAGCCGGTCGCCAGCAGAAACCGCTCAAACCCCTGCGCCGCATAGATCCCGATCACGTGCCAAAGGATCGGCTTCGCCCCAATCTCCACGAGCGCCTTGGGCACAGTCTCAGTCCGCTCCCGCAGCCTGGTCCCTCGGCCACCACAGAGAATGATTACGGGCGGACTAGAACCCATCTCGGTGGGGGTGGAGCGTCTTGTACTTTTTGGGCGCCCACCCATGAGGCGACAGCAAGTTCGTCTCCATCCAAAAAGTTAAGCGGAACCCCCGCTGAGATGGGTTCTTACCCACCTGCGACCGCAGGCAGGATCGTGACCTCGGCTCCGTCATCGATCTTGGTCTGCAACCCGTCCTGAAAGCGAATGTCCTCGCCGCTGACGTAAACGTTGACGAAGCGGCGCAGGTCGCCGTCCTGGGTGATCCGCTCGCGCAGGCCCCCGTGCGCCTCGAAGACGGCGTCGAGCACCTCGCCAACGGTCGAACCGGCCACCTCCAGCTCCGCTTCCCCCCCGGTCGCCGCGCGCAGCTGGGTCGGGATCTTGACGGTGACTGACATCAGGCGGTTACCTCCTGGGCGAACTCGGTCTCGAAGCTGTCGAGGTCGGGGTCGATCTCGTGCATGCGGAACCTATCGCGAGTCGCGTCGAGGGTCTTCAACCCCTCGCCGGTGATGTAGACGACGACGCGCTCCCCCGCGCCGATGTCGCCGCGCTCGGCCAGCTTCCTCAAGACGCCGATCGTGACGCCGCCGGCGGTCTCGGTGAAGACGCCGGTGGTCTCGGCGAGGAGGCGGATCGCGTCACGGATCTCCCCATCGGTGACCGAGTCGATTGCCCCCCCGGTGCGGCGTGCGTGCTCGACCGCGTAGGGCCCGTCGGCGGGGTCGCCGATCGCCAGGCTCTTGGCGATCGTGTCGGGGCGCTGCGGCTTGCAGACGTCCCAGCCTTCGGCGAAGGCGGTGGCGACGGGGCTGCAGCCCTCCGCCTGAGCGCCGTTGAAGACCGGCAGCTCCCCCTCGACCAGGCCGATGTCGAGCCACTCCTGGAAGCCGCGTCCGACCTTGGTGAAGAGCGAGCCCGAGGCGATCGGGCAGACGACCCGGTCGGGCAGCTCCCAACCGAGCTGCTCGGCCGTCTCGTAGGCGAGCGTCTTGGAGCCCTCGGCGTAGTAGGGGCGCAGGTTGACGTTGACGAAGGCCCAGGGCCGCGTTTCGGCGAGCTGGGTGCAGAGCCGGTTGACGTCGTCGTAGTTGCCCCGCACGCCGACCAGGTTGGTGCCGTAGACGCCGGTGGCGAGCAGCTTCTGCTCCTCGAGGTTGGCGGGGACGAAGACGTAGGAGTCGAGGCCGGCGGCGGCGGCATGGGCGGCGACAGCGTTGGCGAGATTGCCGGTCGAAGCGCAGGCGACGGTCTCGAAGCCCAGCTCCTGGGCCTTGGCGACGGCGACGGCGACGACGCGGTCCTTGAAGGAGTGGGTCGGGTTGGCGGCGTCGTTCTTGATCCAGATCTCGGCCCCCACCCCGAGCCGCTCGGCGAGGCGGTCGGCGCGAAGCAGCGGTGTCAGGCCCGGCTCGAGCGGGTCGCCCGGCCGCCCCTCGAAGGGCAGGAAGTCGGCGTAGCGCCAGATTCCCTGCGAGCCGGCCTGGATCTTGCGCTTGGTCTCGGCCGCGTCGAGCGCCGAGTGGTCGTAGGCGACTTCCAGCGGGCCGAAGCAGTTCTCGCAGGCGAAGTGAGCGCTGAGGTCATACGTCGCGCCGCACTCCTTGCACTTCAGGTTCTCGATTGCCATCCGATCTCTCTTTCCGTCGCCAACGAAAAAACCTCCGCCTTTTGTGGGGCAGAGGTCCGATCGGACATCCCCCACATCTTCCAGGCCTTTGACTTGACCTGCTGGAGTTGGCACCTCCCCTCGGACCGAGATCCGAGGTGGTTGCCGGGGCTTCACTGGGCCAGTCCCTCCACCCCTCTTGATGTGGCGTTATGCGAGCACGAACCATACCAGGGCACATCTCGTTCACGCCCATGGTGGATCGATGGTTAATCTTGTGCGGCTATGCCCGACGAGACGATGAGCGTGAACGATGCCGAACCTTCCGAAGCCCAGGCTGAGACGGGCCGGTCGGCGCGAGCTCATCTCCGCGGCGCCGCGGACTGAGCCAGAGGCGCCGAGCGTCGAGCAGATCGACTCCAGCGGGCTGCGCTGGGTGAACATCGAGCGCCCCGGCGCGCTCGAGCGCGCCTGGCTCGAGGAGAACTTCGACTTCCACGCCCTCGACCTCGAGGACGTGCTCTCGCGCAACCAGCGGCCGAAGATCGACGTCTACGACGACTACCTCTTCATCGTCCTCCACTTCCCCGTCTTCGACCCGGCGGCCGGCCGGCTCGGCACGGGCGAGCTCGACCTCTTCGTCGGGCCGGGCTACGTGGTGACGATCCCCAACCAGCCGCTGCAGCCGGTCGAGTACCTCTTCGAGCGCTGCCGGGCCAAGGAGGAGCTGCGCGAGCAGCTCTTCTCGCGCGGCTCGGGCTACCTGCTCTACCGCCTCGTCGACGACAGCTTCGACTACTGCTTCCCGATGCTGCGCAAGATCGGAAACAAGCTCGACGCGCTCGAGGACGACATCTTCGAGGGGCGCTCTGAGGAGGTCGTGCGCGACATCTCCAACGTCAAGCAGGAGATCATCAACTTCCGCAAGGTGATTCGGCCGCAGCGCCCGGTGCTGCGCGATCTGGAGAAGGTCAAGCAGCGCTACCTCGCCACCGACCTCGACCTGGAGATCTACTTCGACGACATCGTCGACGCCCACGAGCGGATCTGGGACATGCTCGAGAACTACAAGGAGGTGGTCGACTCGCTGGCCGAGACCAACGAGTCGGTGATCTCCCACCGCGTCAACGACATCCTCCGCGTGCTCACCTCGATCAGCGTCATCGTCCTGCCGCTGACGCTGCTGGCCAGCATCTGGGGGATGAACGTCGCGGTCCCCGGCGAGCAGAACATGACCGCCTTCTGGGTGGTCGTCGGCGTGATGGTCATCCTGCTGGTCGGAATGGTCGGTTACTTCCGGCGTCGCGGTTGGCTATAGCCTCCGTCGCCCGTGGCAAATTTCCGCATCTGGGCGCCCTGGCGCCTCGCCTACGTGAAGGACGCATCGAAGGACAGCGAGGAGGAGTGCATCTTCTGCGCCAAGCCGGCAGCGGGGGAAGACGAGGCGAACTTGATCGTCCACCGCGGTGAGCACAGCTTCGTGATCCTCAACCTCTTCCCCTATACGAACGGCCATCTGATGGTCGCTCCCTACGAGCACGTCGGGCGGATCCAGGAGCTGCCCGCGGAGACGGTGGCGGAGATGATGGGCTTCGCGCAGCGGGCGATGAGTCGTCTGGAGGACGTCTACGAGCCGCACGGCTACAACGTCGGCTTCAATCAGGGCCGCGTCGCCGGCGCCGGAGTCGAGCACCACATCCACATGCACGTCGTGCCGCGCTGGGGCGGCGACACCAATTTCATGCCGGTGATCGCCGACACCAGGGTGATGCCGCAGACGTTGGAGCAGAGCTACGAGGCGTTGAAGGGAGCGTTTTGAGCGAGCAACCGCCCTTGGCTCCGCCGGGAATTTTCAAGGCCTATGACATAAGGGGCTTGTACGGCTCCGAGATGGACGAGACGACGGCGCACGCGATCGGCCGCGCCTTTGCCCGCGTCCTGGCTCGGCTGCGCGGCAAGCAACCCGGCGAGCTGCGGGTCGGGCTTGGTAGGGACATGCGCCTCACCGCCCCGGCGATGGCGGCGGAGCTGCGCGACGGCCTGATCTTCGAGGGCGCCACCGTGCTCGACGCCGGCATGGTCGCCACCGAGATGCTCTATCACCTGGTCGGCTCGCGCGAGCTCGACGGCGGTGCGATGGTCACTGCCTCCCACAACCCGAAGGCCTACACCGGGGTCAAGCTCGTCCGCGAGGGCGCCCTCCCCCTCTCCGGCGAAGCTGGGATCGGCGACGTCCGCAACGAGATCGAGGCCGGCCTCGGTCACGCCCCGGGTGGCGGCTCGTTCGAGGAGGTCGACATCTGGGAGGAGTACCGCGAGCACGCCCTGTCCTTCATCGACCCCGACGCGGTGAAGCCGATGACGGTGGTGGTCGATGGTGGCAACGGCATGGCGGGGCCGATGGTCGGGCCGATTCTGCACCAGCTGGGGCTGAACCTGGAGGAGATGTACTTCGAGCCCAACGGCGAGTTCCCCGACCACGAGCCGAACCCGTTGCTGCCCGAGAACCGGGCGCTGATCATGGAAAGGGTGCGCGGCGCCGGCGCCGACCTCGGTATCGCCTGGGACGGCGATGCCGATCGCTGCTTCTTCATCGACGCCAGTGGTGAGTTCTGCGACGGCGACTTCATCTGCGCCCTGCTCGCACGGGCGGCGCTGGCGAAGAACCCCGGTGCGACGATCCTCTACGACCCGCGCTCCAGCCGCGCCGTCCCCGACCTGGTCGCCGCCGAGGGGGGGCGCGCGGAGCTCTCCCGGGTTGGCCACGCCTTCTTCAAGCGGCGGATGCGCGAGGAGGGCGCGGTCTTCGGCGGTGAGGTCTCGGGCCACTATTACTTCCGCGACTTCTGGAACGCCGATTCGGGCACGATCCCGGCGCTGCTGGTGCTGGAGTTGCTCTCGGTCGAGGGCCGCTCGCTGGCCGAGCTGATAGCCGAGTTCCGCTCCCGCTACTTCATCTCCGGCGAGATCAACTCTGAGGTCGCCGACCAGGAGGCGAAGATGGCTGAAATCGCCGGGCGCTGCAGCGACGGGGAGCTGACGACCCTCGACGGCATCTCAGTCGACTACCCGGACTGGCACTTCAACGTGCGCCCCTCCAACACCGAGCCGCTGCTGCGCCTCAACCTCGAGTCGCTCGTCTCGCGCGAGGACATGGAGGCCAAGCGCGACGAGGTGCTCGGCCTGATCCGCGCGTGACCCTGTCGCCCGAGCAAGCGCTGGAGCAAGCGGCGCTTGCCGGGATCCACTGCCTGCGCATCCCCACCCCGTTTGCCGTCGGGCGGGTCAACTGCTACCTGATCGAGGACGAGCCGCTGACGCTGGTCGACACCGGTCCCAACTCGGGCAAGGCGCTCGATGAGCTGGAGTCTCAGTTGTCCGAGCGCGGCCGTTCGATCGACGAACTCGAGCTGCTGATCATCACCCACCAGCACATCGACCACCTCGGTTTGGCGGAGATCGTCGTGCAGCGCTCCGGCGCCGAGGTCGCCGCGCTCGGCATCGCCAGCGAGCACCTCGCCAACTTCGACGAGGACGCCGAGGCCGAGGACCGTTTCGCGGTCGAGCTGATGCTGCGCAACGGCATTCCGGAGGAGGTGACGGTGGCGCTGCGCAGCGTCTCGCGCAGCTTCCGCGGCTGGGGTTCGCACGTGACGGTCACTCACCCGCTGGAGGACGGCGAGGTCCTGCTCTTCCGCGACCGTACCCTGCAGGCGATCCACCGGCCCGGCCACAGTCCCTCCGACACCGTCTTCTGGGATGAGCAGCGCAGGATCCTGATCGCCGCCGACCACCTGATTGCCCACATCTCCTCCAACCCGCTGATCAGCCGCCCGCTCGACGGCTCAGGCAAACGCCCGCAGGCGCTAGTCACCTACATAGAATCGATGCGCAAGACGCGCGAGATGCCGGCCGAGATCGTCCTTTCCGGCCACGGCGAGCCGATCACGGAGCACGCGGCGCTGATCGACGACCGCATTGCCAAGCACGAACGGCGCAAGGAGAAGATCTACAAGCTGATCGCCGAGCAGCCCCGTAGCGGCTTCGACATCGCCCAGGCGATCTGGGGCAACGTCGCCGTCACCCAGGCCTTCCTCACCCTCTCCGAGGTGATCGGCCACGCCGACCTGCTGGTCAACGAGGGCCGTGTGCGCGAAGCCGGCAAAGGGGAGGTCATCCGCTACGAAACCACCGATGCCTAGAGCGGTCCGTCGAGAATGAACAGCTCCGTAGCGACGTCGGGGGCGACGTTGTTGCCACTGATGAAGGCGATTACTGAGCGCCCGGTGAGCTCCTCGACTGCCTCTCTGAAGTCCTTCTCCATCACCTGCTGAAAAAGGTGGCGAATGTTGGCCACCGCGTCGCGGCGGTGCATCGTCGCGAGAGACGCCTCGGCCGGTGTCAGGACCTCATACATCAGCGTCACCAGGACGTTCTGATGATGGAAAGTAGTCGCGGTTTTCGGGCCGCGGCCCAGGTAGCTGTTTTGGATGCCGACCAGGGCGCTGGTCACGGCCGCATTCAGCTCGCCCCCCCTAAGAGGGGCGGAAGTGGGCATCAGGTATCCCTGATCAGGCCGTGCGGTGCGTATTGAGTGCTGCGAAACCGAGCGGCGATGCGGTCGACGCATGCCATGGCGTCAGCTTCCGTCCGGCGCTCTCGGGGCGTGTGTCCTGCGCGGAGGATTGAGAGCTGGCCGATAGAGGACCCAGCGAGCAGGCGCAGTTTCAGTGTAGCCCCTGCTGGTGGTCGGCCGTGACTGGCGGCGATCAAGTTGCTACCGCAGGCCCGAAGAGGTCGATGCCCTCCATCAGATCAGGGTCGCGGGGGTAGTGGCGCGCGAGGACGATCAGCTCACCCCTGATCCAGTGCGTCGCACAGAACGGCGCGACCGCGCCGTATCCGGCCACATGCAAAGCCCCGCTTGCGAGCAGATGACCCCTCCCTGCCTCGCGGACCTCCGATAGCTCTATCCGGTGTCGGTAGCGCAATTCGTCAAGCCGATCGAACCAGCACCGCACGCCGCTGTGCCCATGGTAGGAGCGATCGATCCCGATCAACCTCAGCGGGTAAAAATCAACCTCGGGGTGCAGGCACGCGATCACGCCGTCGAGGTTGCGGGCGTTGAAAGCGTTCACCCAGCGAAGGACCAGCGCCTTTCGACCCAGCGCGGAAGCGCTCGCCGATTTCAAGATGCCCTCCCCACGCAATCTGGCCCAACAAGCCGACCTGGCCATTCCGCCAAAGACGCACTCGTCGCCCGCAAGCCACGCTGAGGGCAACGCAAAGAGAGCGCACCCCAACGCCGGTCCGACGATAGCATCCGGGTCCGAGCCAAAGCGCTCCCCCAAGCCACCGGCAGCCGCTCGCGGCGCCACGCCCCGGAGCGACGATCGGGCTCGGCAAGGCAATACGCTGCGCGGGCACCGCCGCCGTCCACGACACGTGACCAGCCGAATTCGCTCCAGAGCCCGTCGCTCCGCCAAGAAGCGGATGCTGATCATCGTCAACCCCTACGCGACGACGGTTTCCGATCGGCTCAAGAACCTGGTGGTCTACGCGCTGCAGGGGCGGTTCGAGGTGGAAACGGTCTCGACCGAGGCGCAGAACCACGCGACCGAGATCGGGCGGGAGGTGCGGGACCACGGCTACGACGTAGTCGTCGCCTTCGGCGGCGACGGAACCCTGAACGAGGTCGCCAACGGGCTGGCGGGGACCGACGTGCCGGTCTCGGTGCTGCCCGGGGGCTCGACCAACGTCGTCTGCCGCACCCTGGGGATACCCAACGACGTCGTCGACGCGACCGAGCACCTGCTGGCGATGGTCGACGAGTGGAGCCCGCGCAGGATCGATCTCGGCAAGGCCGACCACCGTCACTTCGTCTTTTCCTGCGGCGCCGGGATCGACGCCACCGTGGTCAAGCGGGTCGACGCCCACCCGCGGTTGAAGTCGGCCGCCGGCCCCTATTACTTCACTTGGGCCGCGGTCTCCGCCTTCTACCGCTCCTACCTGTACAACCCCGTGCGACTGCGGGCCGAGGTCGGCGGCGAGACGGTCGAGGGTGTCACCGCGCTCTGCCAGAACTCGGACCCCTTCACCTACTTCGCCAGCCGCCCGGTGCGGGTCTGCGAGGACATCGCCTTCGACGACGGCAAGCTTGCCCTCGGCGTGCTCAAGCGCGCCACCCAGCGCGACATGCCGACGCTGATCGCCCGTATCTTCAGCGAGCAGCGACCAGCCGCGCGCCACCGCCAGATCGAGCACTTCGCCGGCATCGACGGGGCGACGGTCGCCTCAATCTCCGAGACCAAAGACGGCGTCACGCGGCCCTTCCCGGTGCAGGTTGACGGAGACTACATCGGTGAGCGAACCGAGCTCAGGCTCGAGGTCGAGCCGGGTGCACTGACGATCGTCGCTTGAGCCCGGGATTGGGTGGCAGGGCGGGTGTGTCTCTGCGGGAATTGATGTCGCACGCGCCCTACGGGCGCTTAGCGACAATTTGAGAGCGCGGCTGTGCCGCGCCTAGAAGCACGAGTGCAGCGGCCGCCTGCGGCGACATTCCCGCAGAGACACACCCGCCCTGCCACAGAGCCATCCGAGCTTCGAGCTCGCCCTTGAGGCGCCTTGTTCGACCCCGGGTCTTCTCGCAAGCTTGTGAACCCTGGGGCCGCCTGCATAGCCGAACCGTGCTGGCAACCGCCCAGGAGGGAGACCGGCCGGTTTTCCTCCCTGGGGTCGTGGAATCGATCGGCTAGAGCCGGACCAGGTTCTCGGCCTCGATGCCGCGGGTGACGCCGCGGAAATCGACGACCAGCGAGGTGGAGGCGACGACCTTCTCGTAGTCGACCTGCGGGTGCGCGGTGACGATCGCGACCGCGTCCGCCGCCGCAATCGCCTCGTCCAGCTCGACCGAGCTGAGGCCGAGCTCGGAGACGGTGGGAACGTGGGGATCGTGGTAGGAGACATCGCCACCCAGCTCGATCAGCCGCTTGGCGATTTTCAACGACGGTGACTCACGGATGTCCCCCACCCCGGCCTTGTAGCTGACCCCGAGCAGGAGGATTCGCGAGCCGTTGACTGGCTTGCCGGCGTCGTTGAGGGCGCGCTCGATCCGTTCCACGCAGAAGGCGGGCTGGGTCTGGTTGACCTTGCCGGCGAGCTCGATGAACTCCGGATAGAAGTCGTGCTCGCGCGCCTTGAAGGCGAGGTAGAAGGGGTCGACCGGCAGGCAGTGGCCGCCCATCCCCGGTCCGGGGTCGAAGCGCATGAAGCCGAACGGCTTGGTCGACGCCGCGTCGACGACCTCCCAGACGTCGATGTCGAGGCGATCGCAGAGCTGGGCGAGCTCGTTGACCAGGGCGATGTTGACCGAGCGGAAGATGTTCTCGAGCAGCTTCGAGAGCTCGGCGGCCTCGGGGGTGGAGAGGACGACGACCTCGTCGCAGATCAGCGAGTAGAGCTCGCGAGCCCGCTCGGTGCAGGCGGCGGTGAGGCCGCCGACGAGCTTGGGCGTGGTGCGCACGGTGTAGTCGGTGCGGCCCGGGTCGATCCGCTCCGGCGAGAAGGCGAGGTGGAAGTCCTTGCCGGCGGAGAGGCCGGACTCCTCGAGGATCGGCAGCAGCCGCTCGCGGGTCGTGCCCGGGTAGGTGGTCGACTCGAGCACGACCAGCTGCTGGGGCTGCAGCACGCTCGAGAGCGCCGTGGCGGAATCGAGCAGGTAGGTGAGGTCGGGCTCGCGGGAGCCGGTCAGCGGTGTCGGCACACAGATCACGATCGCTTCGCAGGAGGCCAGGTCGGCCTGGTTGCCGGTCGCGCGCAGGCGCTCGCCGAGCGGTGCCAGGACCGCGTCGGCGACGTCCTCGATGTGGCTCTTGCCGCCATTGATCCCCTCGACCTTGCGGGGATCGGCCTCGAGGCCGACGACCTCGTGGCCGGCCTCGGCGAAGGCGACCGCGAGCGGCAGCCCAACGTAGCCCAGGCCGACGATGCCGATCTTCATCGACGCAGTGTAGGGGGGCATGGCGGCTCCTTGGGTTTCTTGGCGTGACATCTAGATGGCTGAGCTTTCCTCGAGCTGGGGTCGACCCTTGAGCACTGTGGCGAGGGCGGCCCGGGCGGCTTGGCGGTGGGTGCTGTCATAGCGCGGCAGCATCAGGGAGAGACCGAAACGCATGGCATAGCGAAAGGCGAGTGCCCAACGGTATTCGGCGGCGGCCAGCGGGAAGTGCTTGCAGGCGAACTGCATCCGAGCGTGCGCCGCGTGCGCTTCCAGGCGCGGATCGCGGCGGCGACCGCGCGGGTAGCGAACGGTCAGGCGGGTCGTGTGGGTTACCTCCCACCCCTTGCGCTGCAGGCGCACGCAGAGATCGGCTTTCTCGGCGAAGGCGAAGAAGCGCTCGTCGAACCAGCCGCTGTCATCGAGAGCCGCGCGGCGGACGATGACGAGCCCCGACGTCCAATCGGCGGGGAAGTGCCGCATGCCCGGGGCCTCGGAACCGTCGCCCCGCACTCGTCGCACCCCTGCCAGGCCCACCTCGGGCCGGTGATCGAGGCTGGCGACGAGCGTGCTGAGGCTCCCCTCGCACAGCTCCAGCCCCGGCTCGGCGAAGAGCAGGTTGGGGGCGCTGGCGACTTCCAGCGCCCGGTTGCTGGCATGGGCGACGCCGCGGTTGGGGCAGTGGATCGTGCGTACGTCGATGAAGTTCTCCTCGACGTAGCGGCTCACTTGGCCATTTCCCGTGTCGACCACGATCGCCTCGAGGTCGAGCCAGCCGGCGCCTTCGAGCAGGCTGCAGAGTGCCGGGCCGAAGCGCTCGTCAAGTCGGTTGGCGACGGTGACGATGCAGAGGTCCGGCGGCGAGGAATCGATTTCTTGGGCGCCATCGGACGCACGGTCTGGTCCCGCTTGCATGTCCCAATAACGAAGGACGGCGGGTGCAGCTTGCGTCGTGCGGCGACGCTAGGATGCCGCCAATCACCGCCTGGCAGAGGACATCCACGCCGTGAGCGGGGCGGCGCTCGAGCGATCTGACCTGGCACCGGGACTGCTGCTCGGCGCCGACGTGCGAATCGGCTCCGACGTCCTCATCGGCGGCCACGTGATCATCCATGCCGGGGTCACGATCGGCGACGGCGCCAGGATCGGCGATCACGCGCAGGTGCGGGACGGGGCGAGGATTGGTCCTGGCGCGACGGTTGGCAGCCTCAGCTCGATCGATCCCGAGGTCGTGCTCGGCGCCCGGGCCAGCGTGCAGGCGCGCTGCTACCTCTCGGCGGGAACGGTCGTCGAGGAGGACGTCTTCATCGGGCCCGGTGTGACCCTCGCCAACGACAACACGATGGATCGCCATCCGCCGGAGATGGAGTTGGCGGGCCCGCTGCTTCGCAGGGCCTGCCGGATTGGCGCCGGGGTCGTGATCTGTCCCGCGATCGAGGTCGGCGAGGAGGCATTCGTGGCGGCGGGGGCCGTCGTCGTCGCCGACGTCCCTCCGCGCAGCGTCGTCATGGGCGTGCCCGCCCGAGGCGTTCGCCGGGTGCCCGACGAGGACCTGCTGGAGCACTGGCGTTGACCGCCGGCGCCTCGGGAGGCTGAAGCGATGAGCGTTCCGCTCTTCGCCACCCGGCCGGTCCTGGAACCGCTGTTCGACGAGGTTGCCGCACGCCAGGAAGCGGTCCTGCGCTCGGGTCGCTACATCCTCGGCCCCGAGGTCGAGGGCTTCGAGGCGGAGTTCGCCGCCTTCGTCGGCGCGCGCCACTGCGTCGGGGTCGCCAACGGGACCGACGCGCTGACGATCGCCCTGCGCTCACTCGGCGTCGGCGCCGGCGACGAGGTCATCGTGCCCGCCCTCACCTTCTACGCGACGGCGGAGGCGGTCGTCAACGCCGGCGCGAAGCCGGTCTTCTGCGACGTCGATGGGGCGACCTTCGACATCACGGCGGCCAGCGTCGAGCCGGCGATCGGCCCGCGAACCAGAGCGATCGTGCCGGTGCATCTCTACGGCAACCCGGCGCCGATGGGCGAGCTGCGCGAGCTCGCGGCGGCTCACGGGCTGCGCCTGCTGGAGGACGCCGCGCAGGCGGCCGGCGCGAGGCTCGACGGGCGCTCCGCGGGCGCCCTGGGGGACGCCGCCACCTTCAGCTTCTTCCCCTCCAAGAACCTCGGCGGCTTCGGCGATGGCGGCGCCATCGTCACCGACGACGACGAAGTCGCCGCGATCGCCCGCAAGCTCCGCTTCCATGGCTCCGAGGACCGCGACCTGCACACCGAGGTGGGCTACAACTCCCGCCTCGACGACATGCAGGCGGCCGGGTTGCGCGTCCTCCTCCCCCACCTGCGCGATTGGACGGACGCGCGCCGGCGGATCGCCGCGGCCTACGCGGCACGCGGCCTCGGTGAGGCGGTGACGCTGCCGGTTGAGACGGCGGGAGCCGAGTCCTGCTACCACCTCTACGTCGTGCGCTCGCCGGCGCGGGATCGCCTGGCGGAGCGCCTCGAGGCCGCCGGCATCGGCGCCCGCGCCTATTACTCGATCCCGCTGCACAAGCAACCGGCGATGAAGGACTTCGCCCCGCCCCGACCGCTGCCGGGGGTCGAGTCCGCCGCCGCGCACTCGCTCGCGCTGCCGATGGGACCGGCTCTGACCGAGCAGCAGGCGGATGAGGTTGCGCGGGCGACGCGTGACGCCCTCGCCCGCGACTGAGCGGGCCCGACCGAGGGTCAGGCGTGCAGCGCCTCGCGCACCGCGGCCTGGATCGGCAGCAGTCCGCCGCGCTCCTCGGGGGAGCGCCGCCGTGGAGCGCCCGCGACACTCGCGGGCAGCTGACTAAGGTCCTCGACGCAGATCGCCTTGCCCGCTGAGGCCAGTGCCCGTCCGAGCTCCACCTGGTGGTCATCGACGGTCTCCTGAAACCGCTTCAGGCGTGGGACCACCACCGGCGTGTGGCCGGCGCGCAGCGCGCAGAGGATGCTGCCGGCGCCGGCATGGCAAACGACGACGTCGGCCCGCTCCATGCTCTCGATGACTTCCGGGAACTGCATGAACGCGTCGGCGCGGCGCGCCCCCGGCGGCGGCTCCACCGGTCCGTGCTGGACGTGCAACTGCTCCGCGGGCAAGGCCTCCAGCGCGCGGATCAGGCGCTCGAAGCGGATCTGGGTGGAGCCCACCGTGGCGAAGATCAAGCGACGCTCCCGTGAAAGCGGGCACGGCGCAGCCTCGAGAGCGAGCGCCACTGCACGAAGAAGGTGCTGGCGAGCGGGTAGACCAGCCTCCCGGTCAGGGCGAGCTCCTCCACCCGTGTGATCGACTCGACGTAGACGAGGCGGCGGCGCTGCAGGCGACCGAGGAGGAAGAACGGAAGCGCCAGGCCGGCGCCGGTCGAGACGATCACGTCTGGGTCCTGTTCGCGAAGGACGCGGCGGGCGAGTCGCAGGTTGCGGAAGAAGTTGCCGATGTCGCGCGGGGTCGGACCGTGGCCGTAGACGACGTCCTCGTCGCGGAGCAGGTACTCGACGTCGGTTGAGCGCAGGGTGACCCAGGTCCGCTCGATGTCATGCCAGGCAGGTTCGAGGGCGAGCATCTGCAGCAGATGACCGCCCGGCGAAGCCACGATCAGGGCTCTCTTGGAGGCAGTGCGGCGCACGCTCACCCCGCCGACTCCAGCACCAGCGCGCCACGGGCCTCTCCGAGCGTGACCAGGTCGAGGTCCAGCGCGGCGGCGCGGGCGGCGATCGTCGCGATCGCGCGCGCCGTTTCGGTGGCACTCGGCCTCACCGCGTAGCGGGCCGAGTCGTGCAGCAGGACGATCGCGCCGTCGTCGAGATCCCGGTTGACCCGGCGGGCGATCCGCTCGCTGGGCACTGGCTCCCAGTCGAGTCCCCAGGTCGACCAGTAGACGACCTCGAGGCCGAGGCGATCGCAAGCCTCCGCGCCCGCCGGCGTGAGCTTACCGTAGGGCGGGCGATAGAAGCGCGGGACGGAGTCCGTCGCATTCACCAGCGCTTCGTAGCCCGCTTCGATGTCCGCGATGGACTCCTCGGCGGCAACCCGGTCGTGGCGGAAGTGGCGCTGTCCGTGAACTCCGACCTCGTGCCCACGGCTGAGAATCTCCGCCGCAAGATCTGGCGCCGCGGCGATCTGCTCGCCAACCAGGAAAAAGGTCGCCTTCGCCTCGGCTTCGTCGAGGGCGTCGAGAATCGCCGGAGTCTCAGTGGGCGAAAGATCGGGCCCGTCGTCGAACGTCAGCACGGCTTGGCCCGTGGCCGCTACCCGCTCGATACCGGGCATCTCACGCCAGCGTCGTGAACGACCCGGAGACCGCTCCTGGAGCGCGCAGCGCAAGGAGAGCGGCAGCAATCTGCGGAGGCGGTGGATGTGCCGGCGCATACACCTGAGAAACGTCGACGCACCTACTGAACTTCTACCCGTTCCTCACCCGGTCCATGTCCGTAGTTCACCCGGGGATAACCGCTTTGTAGGCCGGGTAGTCCAGGGGCATGCTCGGACCTTCGTCCACCCGCCAGCGTAATCGCGTTGAGCCCCCTGCGCGCCCACCGATAACGGGGGCAATGCGCAAGCAAATTTATATATTTCCCCGGTCCTGGTCACTTTTCGCTACGGCTGTCGGCCTGATCGCGGCCCTCCTGCTTCCCTCGCTCGCCACCGCTCGCCACCGCATCATCTCCAAGGGTGTTACTTCAGCCCAGGCAGTCACAAAGCACCTGAGCGCCCGCCAGCTGGATCCCGATCGCGACGGACTCACCACCTGGACCGAGGAACGCTGGACGAAGACGAACCCACGCCGGTTCGATACCGATGGCGACGGCTTCGGCGACGGGGCCGAGGTGCGTGCCGGAACCGACCCCCGCGATCCCCGTAGCGTCCCGCTCGGCCCACCGGCGCCCTCACCGGAACCGACGCCGCCCCCACCGCCCACTGACACGACCGCGCCCGAGACGACGATCGATTCCGGGCCCTCGGGCACTACCACCTCGACCAGCGCCAGTTTCGGCTTCAGCGCCAGTGAGAGCGGCTCGACTTTCCGGTGCAAGCTCGACTCGGGATCGTGGAAAAGCTGCGCCTCGCCGAAGTCCTACGGCCCGCTCACCGTCGGCTCGCACTCCTTCTCGGTGAAAGCCACGGACGCCGCCGGCAACACCGATGCGACCCCGGCCACGCGCGGCTGGACCGTGCAGGCGACGCCGCCGCCCCCACCGCCTGCCCCGCCCACTGACACGACCGCGCCCGAGACGACGATCGATTCCGGGCCCTCGGGCACTACCACCTCGACCAGCGCCAGTTTCGGCTTCAGCGCCAGTGAGAGCGGCTCGACTTTCCAGTGCTCGCTCGATTCGGGTGCTTGGGCCAGCTGCACCTCACCGAAGCCCTACGGCTCGCTCGCGGTCGGCTCGCACACCTTCTCGGTGAAAGCAACCGACGGTGCCGGCAACACGGATGCGACCCCGGCCACGCGCGGCTGGACCGTCGAAGCACCGGCGCCGCCACCCCCGCCTGCCGACACCACCGCGCCCGAGACGACCATCACCTCGGGTCCGGCCGCCGCCACCACCTCGACCAGCGCCAGCTTCGGCTTCAGCGCTAGCGAGGGCGGCTCGACCTTCCAGTGCAAGCTCGACTCGGCATCCTGGGCCGGCTGCACCTCCGCCAAGACGTACAGCGGCCTGACGGTGGGCGCCCATGCCTTCTCCGTCAAGGCGACCGACGCCTCGGGGAACACCGATACGACACCGGCGGCTGAGAACTGGACCGTGCAGGGCGAAGAAACGAGTGGCGGCGGAAGCTGTACCCAGACTCTCTCCTCCGGCGCCAGCCTCTCGTCGGCAGTCTCGTCCGCCTCGGGTGGAGCGGTGATCTGCCTCGGCAACGGTTCCTACAGCGTCAACGTGACCAAAGCCAACAAGTCGAGCATGGTCACGGTGAAGGCGGCCGCGGGAGCCTCGCCCACCCTGGGTTACTCGATGCTCAACCAGGCGACCAACCTCCGCTTCCAGGGACTGCACTTCACCGGCGGCATCGAGGCGCTCGGGCCCGCCAGTCAGCTGCAGTTCGTCGACAACGAGTTCACCGGGCCCTTCGGTATCCACACCAATGGCCAGGCGGCAAGCAACGGCTCCAAGGTGACCGACGTGCTCGTCGATGGCAACAACATGCACGAGCTCGACTACAGCGGAACCCAGGGCACCGCGAACGGCTACGGCGTCACCGCTTCCAACGGCGTCGCCCGCTTCACGATCACTGACAACACGATCAAGAGCCCGGCCTCGGACTACATCCAGTTCGCTTCGCCCGACACGGTCGTGATCGACGGCAACACCTTCCTCGGCCCCAGCCTGCTGGGCAGCCACCAGGATCACCAGGATCTCGTCCAGATCTTCGGCGGGGGCAAAAACATCGCCTTCACCAACAACGTCGCCCGCAATACCCAGACCCAGGAGAGCCTGCTCTTCCAAGAGGGGGCCTTCTCCAACGTCACGATCGAAAACAACCTCTTCGACCATGACTCGCGCGGCTATACCTGTCAGCTCTACCAGTCGAGCGGGATGATCTTCCGCAACAACACGATCGTCGGCAGCCACTGGGGATGCCTCTTCCGCGACCTCTCCTCGAGCGGGGCAGGGAGCGGCTATCTGGTCGACCACAACATCTTCACCGACACGGCCGAAGGCAGCGACATCTCGACCGAGGGTCGCGCCGCGGGCTGGGGAACCTACGACTACAACGTCTCCAGCGACAATTCGGCAAGTGGCTCGCACTCAGTACGAAATTGGTCCCCCTCGTGGGTGGACACGACGAATTACACCCCGCTCGGGCTGCCCTTTGCGGCCGGATACCGGCCCTGAGGACGACGCAGCCCCCGCGGCACATGCAACAATCGCCGCGTGCGGACGCGCCTCCTCTTGCTGTTCTTCCTGCTCGCGGCGGCGGCGTTGCCGGCCTTGGCATCTTCAAAGGGCAAGCTGCACTCGCGGCACAAGCTGAACCTGAAGACGGCTCGCGTCGCAGCGCGTCCCGACTTGCCGCCCCGCGCCGATCCCGATCGGGATGGCCTCGACAGCGGCACCGAGCAGAATCGCGTCGGGACCAACCCTCTTAGGTTCGATACCGACGGGGATACTTTCGGCGACGGCACCGAGGTGATCGCCGGCTCGAACCCGCGGAGTGCCGCCAGCGTTCCGGCGCTGTCACCGTCGGCCCCGAGTCCAGCGGTCGTGCCCCCCTCACCCCCTGCCGAAGACCCCGAACCCGAAGAATCGCCCGAACCACCTCCACCACCTCCGCCCCCCGACACGACTCCACCGGAGACGACGATCGACTCCGGGCCCTCGGGAACCACCACCTCTACCGCGGCCAGCTTCACCTTCTCCTCGAGCGAGAGCGACTCGACCTTTGAGTGCAAGCTCGACCTGGGGTCGTGGGCCAGCTGCACCTCACCGAGCTCCTACGGCTCGCTCGCCGTCGGCACGCACACCTTCTCGGTGAAAGCCACAGACGACGCCGACAACGCCGACGCGACGCCGGCCACGCGCGACTGGACCGTGCAGGAACCCCCCGACACGACGCCTCCGAACACCTCGATCATCTCCGGCCCGGCGAGCACGACCACCTCGACCAGCGCCAGCTTCAACTTCAGCGCCAGCGAGAGCGGCTCGACCTTCGAGTGCGCGCTCGACTCCGAACCGTTCGCGAGCTGCGCCTCGCCGCGGCAGTACAGCGCCGTCGCGATCGGCAAACACACCTTCTCGGTCCGCGCCACCGACGGCGCCGGCAACGTCGACCCCTCCCCCGCTTCTCGCAACTGGAACGTGATCGAACCCGAACCGCCGGTGGAATGCACCACGAGCCTCGCTCCAGGGGCGGACATCTCCGCTGCCATCTCGCAGGCGGCGGGCGGCGCCGTGATCTGCCTGCAAAGCGGCAGCTACGGTCGCATCTCAGTGGACGGCGATCACAAGACGCCGCCGGTGACGGTTCGCTCTGGCTCAGGTGAGCGCGCCACTGTGGACGGCATCAGCCTCACCGATCCGGTCGGCCTGCGCTTCGTCGCGCTGGACATCACCGACGGCACCACCGTCACCCCCTCCGGCTCGGACATCCAGTTCATCGACAACGACATCACCGGTGTGGCGGGCATCTACCTCTTCGGCGACTACAGGATCGGCGAGCTGATCGAAAACGTGCTGATCGAAGGCAACCAGATCCACGACATCGACTACACCGGCGAGCAGCAGACCGGCTACGGCTACGGTATCGAGGGCGTCGGCGAGGTCCGCCACGTAACCGTGCGCGAAAACACGATCAAGAGCCCCGCCTCGGACTACATGCAGTCGGCCAGCCCCGTCGACTGGACCGTCGACCGCAACACCTTCCTCGGCCCCAGCCTGCTCGGGTCCCACGAAGATCACCAGGACCTCTGGCAGATCTTCGGCGGCGGCGAAGAAGTTGCCTTCACCAACAACGTCGCCCGCAATACCCAGACCCAGGAGAGCCTGCTCTTCCAGGAGGGGGCCTTTCGCAACGTCGATATCGAGAACAACCTCTTCGACCACGACTCGCGCGGCTACACCTGTCAGCTCTACCAGTCGAGCGGACTGATCTTCCGCAACAACACGATCATCGGCAGCCACTGGGGTTGCCTCTTCCGCGACCTGGCCACCAGCGCCCCGGGCAGCGGCTACGAAGTCGATCACAACATCTTCGCCGGCACCGAGGCGAGCGTCGACGTCTCCACCGAGGGGCGGGCCGGCGACTGGGGCACCTACGACTACAACGTCTCCAGCGACGACTCGGCCGAGGGCTCGCACTCGGTACGAAATTGGTCCCCCTCCTGGACGGATACAACCGACTACGGCCCGATCGGGCTCCCCTTCGAGGCTGGATTTCGTCCCTAAGCCGGCTGGGCTCGCGCCCGCCCGTGCGACAATGCCGCCGTGCGCCTCCGGTGGCTTCCGCTGATCCTTCTCCTTGCGCTGGCCGGATTGCAGATCACCCAGGGCCTTCCCGACCTCTCACCGGCGAAGACCACCTCGTCGCACCTGAAGGTTCGCTGCACGAAGACCCTGCGGGCCGGATCCAACGTCTCCAGAACGCTCTCGACGGCGCGCGGAGGCGCGACGATCTGTCTCCGCGGCGGCCGCTACGGCCCGATCGAGGTGACAGGGACGAGCAAGTCCCCGCCGGTCACCATCCGCTCGGCGCCGGGCGAGCGGGCCGTGGTGAAGGGCGCGGAACTGACCGACGCCTCGGGCCTGCGCCTGGTGGCCCTGCGCCTGACCGCGGGGGTTGCCATCTTCCCCTCGGGGGCGAACATCGGGCTCGTCGGCAACGAGATCACCGGACGCAGCGGGATCTACCTCTTCGGCGACTACCGGATCGGCAAGCGCATCTCGAACGTGCTGATCGAAGGCAATCAGATCCACGACATCGACTACACCGGGACGCAGCAGACCGGCTACGGCTACGGGATCGAGGGCGTCGGCGACGTTCGCGGGATGACGATCCGCGGCAACACGATCCGCAGCACGGCGTCCGACTACATCCAGTCCGCGACCCCGGTCCACTGGGTGGTCGATCGCAACACGTTCCTCGGCCCCAGCCTGCTCGGGTCCCACGAAGATCACCAGGACCTCTGGCAGATCTTCGGCGGCGGCAGGGACATCGCCTTCACCAACAACGTCGCCCGCGATACCCAGACCCAGGAGAGCCTGCTCTTCCAGGAAGGTACCTTCCGTGAGGTGGTGGTCGAGAACAACCTCTTCGACCACGACTCGCGCGGCTACACCTGCCAGATCTACCAGTCGAGCGGGTTGGTGTTCAGCCACAACACGATCGTCGGCAGTCGCTGGGGCTGCCTCTTCCGCGACCTCGCCAGCAGTCCCCCCGGCAGCCGCTACAGGGTGGTGCGCAACGTCTTCGTCGATACCAGGGACGGCGGCGACGTCTCGACCGAGGGCCGCGCCGCGGAATGGGGAACCTACGACTACAACGTCTCCAGCGACGGCTCGGCGGGCGGCTCGCACTCGCTCCGTCGCTGGTCGCCGTCGTGGGCGGGCAGCGAAACCTATGCGCCGCGCGGACTCCCCTTCGCCGCCGGTTACGAAGCGCCCTGAGTCAGCGCCGCTCAGTGTGAGGGCAGCAGGCGGTCGACCAGGCGCCGCGCGTAGTAGGAGGTCGTGCGCCCGAGCTGGCGTGAGTGGGGAGAGACCTTCCCGGCAGGCGAGAGCTCCCGCAGTGCGACCAGCAGGGGAGCGGCGACCCGCTGCCAGCGGAACTCGTCGCCGAGGCGGCGTCCGGCGGCGATGGCGGCCTCCCGCCGCGGCTGCTCGAGCAGCGCCAGGATCGCGCTGGCGGTCGCCCCTGGCGATCCGGCCTCGACCAGGCTGGCGAAGCCGGCCTGCTCGAACCGTTCGGCCGTCTCGTCGCCGCGGCCGAGAACGCACGGCAGCCCGGTCCAGAGGTAGTCCATGTAGCGGGCTCGCGCCGCCAGGCTCGCCTCCTCGGTATCGCGATGGAGCGTAAGTCCAATGTCGGCGTCCCTGAGGTAGTCGCCGCGGTGGGCGTAGGGGATCCACTCGTCGAGAAAGAGGACCGAGCTGCCCAGGATGCCCAGATCTTCGGCCAGTCCCCTTGCCTCGGCGAGGGCCGAGTGGCGCTCGGCGTCGCCGTTGGGCGGACGGCCGGCCGTGAAGACGAGCTTGACCTCCGGCCGGGCCGCGGCCAGCGAGGCGACGGCGCGGATCGCCGTCTCGGCGTCGAGCCAGCGCCAGAGGCTCCCCCACCAGAGCACGACCTTGTCCCCCGGTTCGATCTGGGGAAACCGTTCGCGCAACGGCCGACCCGCGGCCGGGGGTGGGTCGGCGTCGATTCCGAACGGCACGTTGCATAGCGGCGGCTCCACCCCGGCCCCAAGCGCCTCGACCTCGGCTTCGAGCAGCTGGCGCTGGCGGTCCCCCGCGCAGAGCACGAGGTCGGCGCTGCGAAGCTGCAGGCGCCGGGCGGCGCGCGCGGTGGCGCGCGCCCGCCGGGCGCCCTCGGCGAGGGTGCCCAGCTCGAGCTCGACCGGGTCGTACTGGTCGGAGATCGCGACGATCCGCAAGCTGCGCTTGAGCGCCAGCGCAAACGGCGGCACGGTCGAGGCGATGAGAGCGTCGTGGCGGCGCGCCTCGCGCAGCAGCCGCAGGCGCGAGAACGGCACGACCTCGAGCCCGCTGTGGACGCCCCGCTCGGCGTTCGGCGCCATCAGGGTGACCCGATGCTCGGCGGAGAGCGCCTGGCCGAGCCGCACGGCGCGGATCTCGGGACCGCTGAGCCGCTCGCCGAGAGCGCCCGGGACGAGGACGAGGACGCGGCAGCCCCGCTCAGGCGATCGCATGCGCCCTCCGCTCGCCCGGCCTTCCCTCGACCACCTGCTGATGCCAGAGCTCGAAGGTGAGCATGCTCCAGAGCAGCGAGGAGTTGTCCTCCTCGCCGGCGAGATGACGGTGCAGCAGGCCGGCGACGACGTCCCCGCGCAGGTAGCCGCGCGAGCCGCCGTCCCCGAGCAGCGTCTCCCGCGCCAGCTCGCGCAGATCGGTCCGGAACCACTCGGCCATCGGCACCTGGAAACCCTGCTTGGGCCGGTCGATCAGCTGGTCGGGGACCACGCCCCGCAGCGCTGCCCGCAGGGCGATCTTCTTCTCCCGGCCGCGCACCTTGAAACGAGCCGGCAGCGCCGCGCCGAGGGCGACCAGCTCCTGGTCGAGCAGCGGCGAGCGCGCCTCGAGCCCGTAGGCCATCGTGGCGATGTCCATCTTGGCCAGCAGGTCGCCGGGAAGGTAGGTCTGCTGATCGACGTCGAGCATCCGGTCGATCGGGTTGAGCGCCTCGGAGGAGGACCATGGGCCGGTGATCGTCTCCGCCGCCGAGCCGCTCAGCGCGTCCCTGAACTCCGCTGTGTAGACGCTCTCGCGCAGGTCGAGCCCGAAGCGGGACATCGCCCGCACGTAGCGCTCCGCCGGCGTCAGCGGCAGTAGCGCCGCGGCACGGCGCAGCCGGTTGCGCAGGCTGTTCAGCTCACCGTCGGAGCGCACCCGGGTCGCCAGCGCGGCCGCCGCCCCGCGCAGCCCGGCCGGGACGGCGTCCAGGCGCTCGAGCACCGCACCGTGGGCGTAGCGCCCGTAGCCACCGAAGACCTCGTCCCCACCATCGCCGTTGAGCGCGACGGTGACGTGGCGTCTCGTCATCTCGGCCAGGTAGAAGCTCGGGATCGCCGAGTGATCGGCGAAGGGCTCGCCGTAGTGGCGGATCAACTTGGGCAGCAGCTCGACCGCGTCGGGCCGCACGACCAGCTCGTGGTGCTCGGTGCCGAAGCGCTCGGCCACCTGCCGCGCGTGCGGCAGCTCGTCGAACTCGGCCGACTCGAACCCGATCGAGAAGGTCTTCACGGGGCTGCTCGAGAGCTCGGCCATCGCCGCGACGACAGCGGTGGAGTCGATCCCGCCGGAGAGGAAGGCGCCGAGCGGGACGTCGGCGACCATGCGGCGGCGAACGGCTTCGCGAACCGCGTCGCGGACCAGCTCGCCGGCCTCCGCCTCGCTGCCAACCTCGATGCTCGCCGCGAAGTCGGCCCGCCAGTAGCGTTCGACCGAGACCTCGCCGTCGCGCCAGCGCAGCAGCGAGGCGGGCGGCAGCTTGCGCACCGCCCGAAAGGCGCTGAAGGGACTGGGGACGTAGGTGTAGGTGAAGAAGCGATCGAGCGCGACCGGATCCAGCTCGCGTGAGATCTCGCCGTCGGCGAGCAGCGCCCAGAGCTCGGAAGCGAAGGAGAGCGTGCCGCCGCGCTCGGCGTAGAAGATCGGCTTCTTGCCCATCCGGTCACGGGCGAGGAGAAGCTCTCCCCGCCTCGCGTCCCACAGCGCCAGGCCGAACATCCCGGCCAGCGAGTGGACGAAGTCCGGCCCCTCCTCCTCGTAGAGGTGGGCGATCACCTCGGTGTCGCCTTCGCTGGCGAAGCGGTGCCCGTTGGCGCGCAGGCGCTCGCGCAGCTCGCGGTAGTTGTAGATCTCGCCGTTGAGGACCACGGCAACCGAGCGATCCTCGTTGTAGACGGGCTGATCGCCGCCGGCCAGGTCGATCACCCGCAGCCGCTGGATCCCCAGCCCGACCGGACCGTCGAGGTGGATGCCCCGGGAGTCGGGACCGCGGTGCTCGAGGCCGGCGCACATCGCCGCCACCAACTCGCCGTCCACCGGATTGCCGTCGCAGCGTGCCTGTCCAACGATGCCGCAGATGGTCTACCTCGCTTCGTCGAGGACGGCGGCGGGCGAGTCGCTCGGCCGCGGGGGCGGCTCGGCCCGCAGCGGCGGCCGGCCAAGACCGAGCAGGACGCGTAGCGCCCTGGTCTCGGCGCCGATCCGCGTCCGTGCGGCGGCGTCGAACGGCACCCGCGGGACACGCAGCGCGATCCGCAGCACGTGGCCAAGGGCGAGCGCGGCATGGATGCCGAGCGCTTCGAGCCCGCCGTGGTGCTTGCGGGCAAAGAGCGAGCGCGAGTGGGCGAGCTGGGCCATCAGGTCACCGCGATCGCGGCGGCCGGCGTGGTGGGTGACCGTCATCACCGGCAGGTGGCGCACGTCCCAGCCGGCCTGGTGGGCCCGCAGGCACCAGTCGATCTCCTCCGAGTAGAGAAAGAAGCGCTCGTCCATCGGACCGATAGAGGCGATTGCCTCGGCGCGCGCGCAGAGGAAGGCGCCGACGGCCCAGTCGGTCGAGGTCTCGAAGCGGTAGCGCTCGGCCCGCACGTCGAGCTCCTGCAGGGACCTGAAGATCGGCCAGTGGGCGGCGAAGAGCGACTCGCCGAGGTCCCTGCCGGGCGATGGGAAGCGGCGCATCGAGAACTGCAGCTCGCCGTCGGAGCCGCGCTGGATCACGCTGGCGATGCCGACGTCGGGCCGCGAATCGAGCGCCTCGACCAGCCCTGCGAAGCTGCCCTCGGCGACCTCGACGTCGGGGTTGAGCAGGAGGACGTAGCGGCCCTGCGCCCAGGCGATGCCGACGTTGTTGGCGGCGGCGAAGCCGCGGTTCGGGACGCGGAGCACTTCGACGTCGCCGAACTCGCGCTCGATCGCCTCCGGCGTTCCGTCGCTCGAGGCGCTGTCGGCGACGATCCACTCGGCCTCCAGATCGCCCAGCGAGGCGCGGGCCGAGCGCAGTGTGCGCAGCGCCATCTCGCGACCGTTGTGGGTGACGATCACGAAGCTCAAGTCGGGCCTTGCCTCGCTCACGCCGGCACCGCCCGGCGCATGAAGGCGGGTGCCTGCGCCGTCCACCCGGCCGGGACTTCGACCGAGGCCGCGCAGGTGCACATCGCCGCCATGAAGAGGAACAGGTAGGGCGCCTGCGGGAAGGTGAGGATGTCGTAGAGCGCGCAGGCCACGCCGAAGGCGAGGCAGGCCGCGCCGGCGGCGAGCGCCGGCGGTCCGCGGACCGGGTCGTCGGAGCGCAACACCGAGCGCGCCACGAACAGCGGCGTCACGATCATCGCGATGAAGGCGAGCAGGCCGAGGGCGCCGACCTGGAAGAGCTGCCCCAGGTACTCGTTGTCGAAGATCCGGTAGGTGTCGACGCGTTCGGAGTCGAGCGTGCCGAAGCCGCGCCCGAGGATCGGCCTGGTGAGGATGTCGGGCGTCACCGCCGGGTAGTCGGAGGTTCGCCCCTCGGTGGAGTCCTGGTTCGAGGTCTGGCCGAGCTCGCGGACCGTGCTGAAGATCCCCGGCGCGATCGCCAGCGCGATCGCCAGCGCGACGATGCCAAACGGGGCCAGCCTGAGCAGCTGGCGCGGGCGCAGGACGAACAGGACGAGGAGCGCCATCGCGGGCACGACGGCCCCCGACTTTCGCTGTGTTATCAGCGCCCCGGCGATGATCACGCAGGCGGCGAGGCCCCAGAGGAGGCGCCGGCGACGATCGGCGCCGATCGCCGCCAGCACGACCGCGAACGGCAGCGCCATGCCGAGGATCGAGGTCACCGAGAGCGCGTGCCGGGTCGGGCCGGTGATCGTCGGCCGCGGCGTCGTGGTCGGGTCGGGGTTGACGTCGGTCGGCGACGGTTCGACCGTGGCGATCGGCGAGAAGACGGCCGCCGAGGTTTCGTAGAAGACGTTGTAGCCGGTCTTCTTCTCGTAGATCGTCCCGGTTGCCGTGATCACGGCGAGCACCACGATCAGGATCGAGAACGGGCGCAGCTCGGCCGCGCGCAGGTTCAGCGTCACCACCGCGAAGACCGCGCCCAGTGAGAAGAGCACGGCGAGATGGTTCTGGGCGTCTTTCCACTCGCCGAGGTTGGTGATCCGCTCGACGTTGAAGGCGATACTGGCCACGGCGACGAGCAGGAAGGCGATCATCCCGACCGCCCAGCCCGCCGGTCGCAGGCGTTCGACCGCCTCCTTGCGCCCCACCGCCGCCCCGATCGCCCAGACGGCGACGATCGCCATCACCATGAAACGGTCGAGGTTCGAGCTGAACGGCAGGGCGACGTCGAGGTGGATCGCGTCGAAGGGAACGAGGAAGATCATCACCAGCAGGCCCGCGAACAGCCAGGGCAGCGGGCGCCGCGTGCGCGGCCAGGCGTCGTCCCCGATCGGCGCGGGCCGGGACGGCGCCCGCATCAGCGCACCCGCTCGTGCTCGCCCGGGTAGCCGAACCCCCGCTGTGGCTCGTGCTCGTAGTCCGCCGCCCGGGAGCCGCCGTTGGAGCTGGCGCCGTAGGCGTTCGCCTCGCGCCAGCCGCGCGCGATCGTTTGGGCGGGGATCAGCAGCATGCACCAGGCGCCGAAGACGACGACGAAGACGAGCAGGGCGATCTGCAGGTTGGCGCCCTCGTTGACCACGCCGCCGGTCGCGTCGCCGAGCTTGCGAATCGTCACGCGGCGGTCGGGCGGGGTGTCCTGCTCGGTTTGGATCTGGTCGATGTAGCGGCGCAGAGCGCGGGGCGCCGCGTCGGCAAGGGCGATCGCCTCGGCTTTCGTCGGCGCCTGGGCGAAGATCGAGACGATCGGCAGCACCGGGTTGTTCTCGAAGCGAAGCCGGTAGAGGGCGCCCTCACCGATGATCTGGGAGCTGCGCTGGCCGGCGGTCGGCTCCTGCTGGATCACCGGCAGGTTGATGTCGTAGGGCCCCTGCGCCTCGATCGACTCGAGCGGCACGTGGGCTTCGCGGGCGATCAGCTGCAGCGAGGCCGGGCTCGCCAAGAAGCGGGCGAAGACGCTGGCGCGGGTCTCCAGCGGCGTCAGGTCGTTGGCGAGGTCGGCGAAGGCGGAATCTGGGGTATCGACCAGCAGCTGGGTCGAGGCGGTGGCGAAGACGTTCGTGCGGCTGTTCAATGACGGTGGGAACAGCCCGACGCTGTAGACGCTGAGCAGGGCGGCGAGCGCCGCGATCAGCGCGCCGAGGGCGACCAGGCGACGCCGGATCCAGAGGGTCTTGAGGGTTCGCGCCAGTTCCATGGTGTGAGGCTCGGCGTGGCTTGCACACCGCGAACTAGGAACGACTCGCGCAGTGGCCTTCTTTCATCCCCCCGAGGGGGCGATCGGGCGCCGGGGCGGTGTCGTCCGGCGCAGGCGCTCGAGGATGCGGCGGTGCTGCTCGGCGCGGACGAACCTCCTGTAGCCCTCGATATCGACGCGCGGGACCCGGCGCACGGCGGCCCGCCCGTAGCCGTAGAGGTAGGCGGCCCCGGAGGCGCCGCGGGGCTTTACCCATGCGACCTTGCCGGCCCGCGCCAGCGTCCAGGGCAGGCCGTGCCGCAGGATCCAGTGGGCTTCCCCCCAGCGCACGTGGCCGCGCAGGCGACCGTCGGCGCTGCCGGTGTGCCTGTAGTGCAGCGCCTCAGCGTGGTCGAAGGAGCGGGTCTCGAACCCGTGCATGCGGGCCGCCACCTCGTCGATCCCGTCCCAACCAAGCCGCTCCCAAACGCCGCCGATCGTGTCGAAGCACTCGCGGGTGTAGAGCTTGAGCGCGCCGCGCACGTGCTCGCGGGCGCTGGCGGTTGGCCCCCACTCGCCGTCGTGCTTCTCCAGCACGACGCCGCCGGCGATGCCGAGCGCCGGGTTGCGGTCGAACTCGGCGAGGATCGCGGCGAAGTAGTCGGGGCGCAGCTCGACGTCGCCGTCGAGCTTGCCGATGTGGGTGAAGAGCGAGAGGTCGCGGGGATCGATCGTGTGCAGCCCGTAGTTGAAGGCGCGCGGGGCGGCGGCAACCGCGAGCCGGTCGCTCGCCTGGGCGGTGAAGCCGGGCGGGGTCGAGACGACGCGCATGAAGTCGAGTTCGGTGCAGAGACGCCGGAGGATCTCCGGCGTCTCGTCGTCGGAGCCGTCGTCGACGACCAACCAGTGCTCGGGCCGCCGCCTCTGTTCGGCCAGGCCGCGGGCCACCCACTCGATGTGGGCGGCCTCGTTGCGCACCGGGGTGATGATCAGCAGGCGGTGTTCGGACATCCGACCGAGAAACGAGCGTCGGGCCGCCGCGCTTGCGCGCGAAAGCGCCGAAGCGGGCACAACGTTGTCTCAGCATGCACACCACGCTGCGGCGAAAGGTGAGGCGCGCGAAGGACGCCACCCGGCGCGTCATATTCGCCTCCGAGCGCCGCCATGTGGCCGTCCGCCGCCACTTGGCTGGGCGCTACCTGCAGGGCGACGGGCTCGAGGTCGGAGCGCTGCACTTGCCACTGGCCTTGCCGCGCGGCGCCCGCGCCCGCTACGTCGACCGGATGGGCGTCGAGGAACTCCGCGCCCACTACCCGGAGCTGAACGAGTATGACCTCGTCACCCCGGACTTCATCGACGACGGTGAGGCGCTCGCCTCCGTGCCCTCGGACTCGATGGACTTCGTCGTCGTCAACCACCTGATCGAGCACTGCCAGGACCCGATCGGGGCCCTGCTGGCCCACGCAAGGGTGCTGCGCGAGGGAGGAATCCTCTACCTCGCGGCGCCCGACCGGCGCCGCACGGATTTCGACCGCGATCGCGAGGAGACCTCGCTCGAGCACCTCCTGCTCGATCACGAGCAGGGGCCGGCGGACTCCCGCGCCCAGCACTACGAGGAATGGTCGCGTTTCGCGATCAAGGTCCCCGAGGACGAGGTCTCAGGCCATGCGGCAGCCCTCGAATCCCAGGATTACTCGATCCACTTTCACACCTTCACCCTGAATTCGTTCCTGGCCCTGATCCTGCGCAGCCGGGAGGCCTACGGACTGCCCTTCGAGGTCGTCGCGACCGAGACCAACAACCACGAGTTCATCGTGATCGCTCGCAAGGCCTATTCGCCGCCGCCCGAGGCGGCGGCGGGCATGCCGACGGCCAGCTCGCCGTTGATCGCCATCGGCCGCTGAGACCGGGCGCCGAGCTTAGGAACCAAGCGCCGGGCGATCAGTACCAGGTCGTTCCAGGAGGCGGGGCTGACCAGGCGCAGCACCAGACCGTAGGCGGCGAACCCGGCCACCGCGCAGGCGGCCAGCAGCGGCACGGTCGCGGCGGCGAGGAAGATGCGCACGGGCAGCGCCGCGGCGGCGAGGGCGAGGCAGGCGAGCAGCGCCGGGCCGGCGTCGTCGAGCAGCTCGACGAGCGAGCTTTCGAGGACGGGGCCGAGCAGGAACGCGTAGGAGCCGATCAAGCTCGCGACCCGGAACGCCGCGACCGCGGCGCAGACTACGACCAGGTCGCCACCCGCGGAGACGAGGAAGAGCATGCCGGCATAGAGGAGGACTTCGCAGACGTTGAACACCATCAACGAGCGCGGCCGGCCCGCGGCGAGGACGAGCGGATCGATCGTGTTCTTCAGGGTTCCCGCCATTCCCGCCACGGCGAGGATCTGGGCGAGCACGACCGCCGGCTCCCAGCGCGCACCGAAGAGCCACGGCACCAGAACCGGCGCGACGACGATGAAGAAGACCATCAGCGGGAAGATCAGCGTCGCGTTCAGCCGCACGATCCGCTGCCGCACGGAACGCAGGTGGAACATGTCCTTGGTCCGCGAGTAGACCGGGAAGGCGATGCGCGAGACGATGCCGCTGACCTTGCGCTCATATTCGACCCCCAGCGTGAAGGCGCGGTAGTAGAAGCCCACCTGGGCGGGCGCGAGCCGGGCTCCGAGGATCGCGTAGTCGACGTTGCGGCTGCCGATGCCGGCCAGGCCGGCACCAGCGGCCGGGACCCCTGTCGCCGCGATCTCCCTGATCTCGGCGCCGCGCCAGAAAGGCAGCGGCGTGGCGCCGGCGAAGAGCAGCAGCACGGTCGCCCAGGCAAAGATGCCGGCGAGGCTGCCGAGCACGAAGGCCTCTGCGTCGAGGCCAAGCAAGGCGAGCGCAATCGAGGTCACCGTGGTGACAGCTGCGGAGACCACTTCGGAGATGCCGATCCGATTGAACTCGAGCCGCCGCTGGAGCATCGCGAGCGGCACGATCATCACCCCGGCGATCGTGAACACCGGCGAGTAGAGCTGGATCAGCTCGGCCGTCGCCGCACCGAACAGCGGCGCGGCGACCAGCGGCGCTGCGAAGTACGTCAGCGCGGTCAGGACCAGCCCACCGACCACGCCGATCGCCATCGTGCCCTCGGTGTGCCGGGAGGTTGGGCTGTGGTGGCGCACCAAGGGGGTGCCGAGCCCCTCGTTCACCAGCGAGAGCGCGATCTCGGGGATGACGAGGGCGATCGCGAAGCGTCCGTAGGCGGCCGGCGGCACGAGGTGGGCCAGCACGACCGCACCGGCGACGGCGACGACCTCGAAGGCGAGCCGGGTCGCTGAGATCCAGCGCACGCCCTCGAGCGTCGCCTCGCGAAGCTCGCTGCGCGAGACCTGTGACTCGTCAGACATCGCCGCCGCGGCGCATCTCCAACTGCGCTCGCTCAGCGATGGCCTCGGCGGGGGCGAGGGCAGGTGGGGCGGCCGGGTCGTCCGGCAGAGACGGAGGGATGCGCGGGATCCCGAACTGATCTTGCGCGGGCGGCTCGGCCTCGGTCGCGTGCCAGGCGTCGACCAGTCGCGGCAGGCCGAGGATCAGCAGGATTCCAAGGGCGAAGATCGCGATGAAGATCCCCGCGGCGACCTTGGCGCCGTGGGCTTCGGTGGCGACGTCGGCTTGAGCCGGGCCGAGCACCCGGAAGGTCACGCGCTTCGACTCTGGGACGCGCTGCTGCTCCTGGATGCCGGTGACGATCCCGCGGATCGCCGCCGGTGCGGCGGCGGCGAGATCGCGTGCCTCGGAGACCGTCGGCGCGCGGGTTTCGACGCTGACGATCGGCAACTCGTCACGCTGAAGGATTTCGATGCCGTATGGCAGCAGTTTTGCCGGTGGTGCCGCGGCGCCGATCGCCTCGCCGGGCAGCGGCACCGGCCCCGCCACTTCGATCTGCTTGGCGGGAATGCCCGTTGCCTTGCCAATCCGCGCGATCACGTTACCGCCCGCGATATAGCGGGCGAAGACGCCGGCTCGCGCCGTCAGCGGTTCGAGGTTGCGGCCGACGTCTGCGATCGGGGACTTCGCCGAGTCGATCAGGATCTCGATCGAACCGCGAGCTTCGACGTGGTCGCGCTTGGCGAGCGCGGGTGGCGAGAAGCCGACGTTGTAGACGACGAGCACCGCGATCAGCGCCGAGGCGATCGCGGCGATGAGAACGGCGAGTCGCCGTTGCCAGAGCTCTTTGAGGAAGTAGATGAAGTTCACGCAGTCCTAGCGGTCGACTTGTGCCATCGGATCACCGTGGCGACCGTCTGAGAAACGGATGAAAGACGGAGGAACTTGTGCGGTGGTGCGAGCGCCCCATTCGGCGACGATCTCACGCCAAAGTTGCTCGAGCCCCGCCTCGCGGTCGTAGTGGGAACGCACCCGCTCGGCACCGCGCCGAGCCTGTTCTCTCGCCCGCTCGGGATCGGCGAGGAGGGCGGCGACCGCAGCCGCCATCGCGTCCGGATCGCCCGCGGGGACGACGGCGCCGCAGTCCCCTTGCAGGACCTCGGCGACGCTGCCCACGTCCGTGGCGACGACCGGGCGCAGCTCGGTCAGCGCCTCCATCAGCACCAATGGGGTCACGTCGGCGCCCTGGCTCGAGCAGAAGAGCAGCGCGTCGTGCTCGCCCAGCAGGGCCGGTACGTCGTCCACCGGGCCGGTCAGTTCAACACGGTCGTCAACCCCGCGCTCGCGGGCGGTGCTGCGCACGCGCTCGGCGTAGGCTTGATCGAGGATCGGTCCGACGACGCTGAGCCGCGCGTCGATCCCGCGCTCGCCCAGCAGGGCAAGCGTCTCCACTGCCCGGTGCTGCCCCTTGCCGTCGCCGCCGGTGAGGCTGCCGATCACGCAGAGTCGCAGCGGTTCCCCGAGGGCACTCGGAACGCTCGTGCCCGTTCTAGCCGGTATCCCGTCCGCGATGCGGATCACGCGGGCTCGACCGCGGCCGGCAAACCTCGCCGCGACGCCGGCGGAGATCGCCACCACGACGTCGGCGCAGCGCCGCTGCAGGGCGAACACGGCTTCACCGGAGCGGCTCGTCGGCCACTCGCGCGCGTGGGCGAACGCCGGGACCCCGGCGAGCCTGGCCGCGAGCACCGGCGCCAACAGCACCGTGCTGCTGGTCAGCACGGCGTCCACCCGGTGACGGCGAATCGTCCTCGCCAGGCGCAGGGCGTCGGCGCAACTGCGGGCAAGCTGGAGCGCCCAGCGCCAGGGCGAAACCCCCCAGGTGGGCAACGACGGGGCCGGCGCGACGAGCGCGCCGCAGGCAGCGAAGCGCTCGCGCAGCGGGCCGTCGGGGACAGCGGAGACGATCGTGCAGCGCCCGGCGAAGTGCTCGGCCTGGGCCAGGGCCATTGCCTGGGCGCCACCTGGGGCAGCGCTGTGGACCGCGATCAGCAGCACCGCCCGCTCGCCCGCTCGAGTCGCCGCGGTCGCGGCCGGTGGGCTCACGGCTGCGCCGCGCCGCTGACCAGATTGCGACCGACTTTGGTCTCGCTGACCCGCTGCAAGACCCGTTCGGCGAGGTGGCCGTAGCCGAAGGCGATCAGTGGCAGCAGGACGAGCTCGTAGCGAAAGGCCGAGAAGGCCGGGCCGACCGCCATCAGTAGGAGGTAGCCGGGGAAGGTCGCCCAGAGCAGGATCGTGAGCGTGTCGCGGCGCGGCGCCAGCGCGAACGCAGCGGCAAGGCCGCCGAGCGCAGCGAGCACCACGAGCGGGTTCCCCACCGCGTAGTCGAGATAGCGGCCGAGAACATGGCCGATGTTCGACGGGTACTGGGAGAGCACGGCTCCCCAGCTGGTGTCGGTGGGAATCGTGTGGTTGGCGAAGACGTAGGCAAGCGCCTTGGACTCCGAGAAGCTGTGGACGAACAGGAGCGGCAGCACCGCTGCCGCCGCCCCGCAGCCGGCCAGGGCCAGCGTGCGGCGATCTCGCCGCACCGCCAGCAGGGCGAGGGCGGCGACCACGGGCATGAAGGCGATGTCACGGGTGAACGCCAAAGCCAAGAGGCAGAGCACCCAGGGGGCGAGCCAGCGCGGACTGCGTTCGACGACAAGGACGGCGCAGAGCAGGGCGGCGATCAGCAGGGCGAGGCCGGTGCTGTCGGTGAGCGGGAACACCGACCAAGCCCGCAGGGGTGGCCAGAGGATGACGGCGGCGGCGGCCGCCCCACTGACCGCGAAGGAGAGGCGGCGGCGCAGGAGCAGAAAGAGGAGCGCGGGCACGAGGACGAAGCCGAGCAGGGAGAGGACCTGCAGCGCGTGCAAGCCAAGCAGCGGCTTGAGGACGACGGCGAGCGCCGGCAGCAGCAGCCTGCGCGCGTAGAAGCCGGCACTGTATTCAACCCAAGCCGGATCGCTGACCCGAGGCGGTTCGTCCGGCGACTCGGCTTCCAGGCCCCTCTCATAGGTGGAGAGCGGGCCGCCGAACACCTCCCGGCGAGCGGTCGCCGCATCGGTGCCGGCGATCTCCTCGCTCTTCGCCTGGTAGAAGAGTGCGTCCGTCTCCCAATCGATCGGGCCGCCCCAATGCGGGCCCACCGAGATGGCGGCTAGGAGCAGCAGGGATGCGACGGCCAGGGCGGTGCGCACATTCATAGAAACGAGGGGCGCGGGGCCAGACTTTCGGGGCCGATTTGGCCGACTTCGGTCCGAAGCTCAGCCGAATTTCATCCTAGGGCCATGCCAAGGAATGGGAAGGTGACGCGTTGCTCTCTTGAACATGCGCGGTCGACTCACACTCCTGCTGCTTTTCGGCGCCCTGCTCGCGCTGCCAGGCCATGCCGGCGCCGCCGTCAGCTGCCCCAACTCGAACCCGGTCGTCAACGAGAACAACTGCATGGGCGCGGGCTCGACCGCCTGGCAGCTGACCAATTACGACCAGAGCGGGATCACGGGCTACGCGACGAAGTCCAGCGTCAACCTCGGGGAAAGCGTGCCGCTGCGAATTGCGGTACCGAGCGGGGAAGGCAACGCCGAAGTCAGCGTCTTCCGCATGGGCTGGTACGGCGGGGCCGGCGGCAGGCTCGTCTACCAGAACAAAAAAGTCGCGATCAAAAACGACCGCAACTGCGAATCGCCAGATTTCACCACCGGCTACTGGTCCTGCGAGAACTGGGAAACCAGCCTGACCGTGCCCGGCAGCTCACTGCCGGCCTCGGGCATATACGTAGTGCGGATCAAGGACCTGGCCAACAACCAGGACAACCAGATCATCTTCACCGTCCGCAACGACGCCCGCCACTCGGCCCTTCTCTACAAACTGCCGACCGCCACCTACCAGGCCTACAATTACTTCAACGGCCACTCGCTCTACCGCTTCAGCTCGGCCGGCTTCGAAACGATCACTGGCACCGCCCGCGCCGTCAAGGTCTCCTTCGAACGGCCCTACGTCAACGCCTACAACGACGCGAACTGGTTCTTCAAAGCCGACTTCCCGATGGTCGCTTGGCTCGAGCGCGAGGGCTACGACGTCGACTACACCGAGAGCGTCTCGGTCGACTCGAACCCCGGGCAGCTGCTCAACCACAAAACCTTGGTGTTCTCCGGTCACGACGAGTACTGGTCCGAAGCCGAGATGAACGGCTACAAGGCGGCCCGTAACGCCGGCGTCAACATCGCCTCCTTCAGCGGCAACACCGCCTATTGGAAGGTCCGCTACGAGGACGGCGGTCGCACCCTGGTCTGCTACAAGGCGGTCGAGGGGACCAAAGAAGGCAACGTCCCCGATGGTTCCAAAGGGGTCAACGACTGGGGGCCCGACGGGGTCAAAGGGACCAAAGACGACGCCCTCGGCCTGGATGGCAAAGCCGGCACCAGCGACGACAATCCCAAATACGCGACCACCACCTGGCGCGACAACGGAGCGCCTCCGGGCAATCCCAACGCCCCGTCGGGCGGCCGCGTCGGCCCCGACGAACCGGAGAACTCACTGCTGGGCTCGATGTACGTCGGCGACAACGACAACTTCGACTACCCGCTGACTATTCCCGCCACCAACGGCCAGGACGAATTCGCCGGCGACCGGATCTGGCGCAACACCGGCATATCCCAGGGCGCCAGCACCTCGATCAACAGCAAGCTCAACGGCTGGGAGTGGGACTCGATTCCCACCCAAGCCCAGTACCTGAGCAAACAGCCAAGCGGCGTCAAGCGCGTCAGCCAAACCGACGTCGGGGCCGCCCCCAGCCCGCCCGAGTGGATCCAGGACGAGGGGCTGCTGTACTCGACCACTCCCCCGCCGGGCCAGCCAACGACCGTCTCCGCGGTCAAGTACAAAGCCGCCAGTGGCGCCCTCGTCTTCGCCGCTGGCACGATCCAATGGTCCTGGGGGCTCGCACCGCACTACCTCGACAAACCGAGCGAAAGCTACGAAGACCCGCCGGTCGACTTGAGCGATTCGCGCATCCAGCAAGCGACCTACAACATCTTCGCCGACGGCGGAGTAGAGCCGCTGACCCCGGCCGGCATCGTCGTCGACGGCAACGAACCGCCGGAAGCCTCCTTCACGGCCACCCCCAACCCGGCCTCCGCAGGCAGCCTGGTCGCTTTCAACGCCTCCGGCTCCACCGACTCGGACGGCACGATCGTCAAATACGAATGGGACCTCGACGGCAACGGCAGCTATGAGACGAACACGGGGTCGACCCCGACCACGTCGAAAACGTACGCGAACGCCGAAGAAGTGACGGTTGGCCTGCGGGTGACCGACGATGGCGGCGCCGCGGACCAGGCGGTTCGCACGCTGGTCGTCAGCAACGGCACCCCCGGCAACGTCTCGCCACAGGCCGCTTTCACGATTTCGCCCAATCCCGCCGCGTTGGAAACGCTGGTCACCTTCAACGGCGCGGGCTCCTTCGACCCCGACGGCTCGATCGTCAAATACGAATGGGACCTAGACGGGAACGGAAGCTACGAGACGAACACGGGCTCGACGCCGACGGCCAGCCGCTCCTACTCGAGCGAAGGCGATCGCCAAATCAGCCTGCGGGTCACCGATAACGGCAGTGGCATCGCCACCACCACTCACGCCCTGGTCGTCGGCAAAGGCAGCGCCTACCACGCCGAAATCCTCGGCACCCCGGGGCTGCACAACTACTGGCGCCTCGGCGAGAAATCGGGCAGCACCTTCGCCGACGCGGTCGGTGGGAGCCCGGCGACCGCCCAGGGCGGCTTCACGCTGGGAACCACCGGAGCGATCGAAGGGGATCTCGACTCGGCCGCGACCTTCGACGGTGCGACCGGGGCCGCCAGCGCCGCCGTCGACCTCTCCGCCACCTCGCAGCTGACGGTCGAATTCTGGCTCAACTGGGCTGCCTACGCCAACGACGACGACCTGGCGCTCGAGCTCACGCCCAACTTCAACAACGTCAACGGCGGCTTCCTCGTCGACCCCAATGCCGGCGAGATGGGCGGCAAGTTCGGAGTGGGCATCGGCCGCGGCGAATCGCGCAACAACTCCTACTTCGCGAGGCCCAGCGCCGGCGTCTGGCATCACTACGCAATCGTCATCGACACGACGGCGCCCGCAGCCCAGCAGATCATCCCCTACGTCGACGGCCAGCCGATCGCCTACGAAAAGCTCAACACCGGTATTGGAGCGGGCAAATTCGCCAACTCGACCCTCTACTTCATGTCGCGCAACACCTCGGCGCTGTTCGGCAAAGGCAGCCTCGACGAGGTCGCGCTCTACAACCGCGCCCTGAACAGCACCGAGATCAAAGCCCACTTCCAGGCCAGCCGCACCAACAAATTGCCGCAGGCTTCCTTCACGGTCTCGCCCAACCCAGTAGCCACCGGCACGCAGGTGAACTTCGACGCTTCCGCCTCCTCGGATCCCGACGGGACCGTCGTCAAATACGAATGGGACCTCGACGGCAACGGCAGCTACGAGACCAACACGGGCTCGACCCCGACCACGACCAGCTCCTACTCAACCGAAGGCAATCGTCAGGTCGGACTGCGGGTCACCGACAACGGTGGGGCCGTGGAAACCACCACGCGCACGCTCGTGGTCCAGCAGAACTCCCCCCAGGCATCGTTCACGGTTACGCCCAACCCAGTGGCGACCAACGCAATGGTCAACTTCAACGGCTCGGCCTCCTTCGACCCCGACGGCACGATCGTCAAATACGAATGGGACCTGGATGGCAACGGCAGTTATGAGACGAACACGGGCGCGACGCCGACCACGACCAGCAGCTACTCCAGTGCCGGCGAATACAAAGTCGGCCTCAGGGTTACCGACAACGGCGGCGCCACCGCGACCACGATCCGCACCGTCACCGTGGGCGGTACCTACAGCACCGCGATCGGCTCGACCCCAGGCCTGATCGACTACTGGCGCCTCGGCGAGAAATCGGGCACCACCTTCGCCGACATCGTCGGGCCGAGCCCCGCCACCCTCAAAGGCGGCGTCACCCTCGGCGTGCCGGGGCCGCTCGAAGGCGATCCGAACGCGGCCGCTGCCTTCGACGGCGCGACGGGCGCCGCCAGTGCCTCCGTCGACCTCTCCGCCACCTCGCAACTGACGGTCGAATTCTGGCTCAACTGGGCCGCCTACGCCAACGACGACGACCTCGCGCTCGAGCTGACTCCGAACTTCAACAACACCGATGGCGGCTTCATCGTCGATCCCAACGCCGGCGAGCTCGGCGGCAAGTTTGGTGTCGCGATCGGCCGCAACGGCTCGCGCAACAACGCCTACTTCGCACGACCCAGCGCCGGCGCCTGGCACCACTACGCGCTCGTCTTCGATACCCAGGCCCCCGCGACTCAGCAGATCCTTCCCTACGTCGACGGCAAACCCGTCTCCTTCGAAAAGCTCAACACCGGCATTGGAGCGGGCAAATTCGCCAACTCGACCCTCTACTTCATGTCGCGCAACGCCTCGGCGCTGTTCGGCAAAGGCAGCCTCGACGAGGTCGCGCTCTACAACCGCGCCCTGAACGCCGGGGAAATCAATTCCCACTACCTGGCCAGGACGCCCAACAACCTGCCCCAGGCCTCCTTCACCGCGACGCCCAACCCGGTCGAAACCAATGATCAGGTGACCTTCGACGGCTCGGCCTCGTCCGACCCCGACGGCGCCGTCGTCAAATACGAATGGGACCTCGACGGCAACGGCAGCTACGAGACGAACACGGGCGCGACGCCGACCACGACCAGCAGCTACCCCGACGCCGGTGAATACAAAGTCGGCCTCAGGGTCACAGACGACGGCGGGGCCACCGCGACGAGCAGCATCGGTCTGGCGGTGAAAAACCGGCCGCCCACCGCCTCCTTCACCGCGGTGCCCAATCCGGCGCCGATCGGAACGCAGGTCAGCTTCAACGGCTCGGCTTCCTCGGACCCCGACGGCACGATCGTCAAATACGAATGGGACCTCGACGGCAACGGCAGCTATGAGACCGACACGGGTTCGAGCGCGACCACGACCAAGCGCTACACCGATGGCGGCGACGTAACCGTCGGGCTGAGAGTTACCGACGACAGCGGCGAAACGGCGACCACGACACGCGTCGTCAGCGTCGTCGGCTCTTACTACGGCGCGGTCAGCTCTACTCCGGGCCTGATCGACTACTGGCGACTCGGCGAGAAATCGGGCACCACCTTTGCCGACGGCGTCGGCTCCAATACCGCCATCTCCGAAGGCGGGGTCAGCCTGGGCACCGCGGGAGCACTCGTGGGGGATCCCAACACCGCGGCCGCCTTCGACGGCAGCAACGACACCGCGAGCGCGAAACTCAACCTCTCTGGCGCCTCCCAGCTGACGCTCGAATTCTGGCTCAACTGGTCGGCCTACGCCAACAACGACCGCCTCGCCTTCGAGTTCACTCCGAACTTCAACAACACCGACGGCGGCTTCCTCGTCGACCCCAACGCCGGCGAGCTCGGCGGTAAGTTCGGCGTCGGCATCGGCCGCGGCGAATCGCGCAACAACGCCTACTTCGAACGGCCCAGCGCCGGAGCCTGGCATCACTACGCACTCGTCTTCGATACCCAGGCCCCAGCTGCCCAGCAGGTCGTTCCCTACGTCGACGGTCAGCCGATCGCCTATGAAAAGACCGCGAGCGGAACCGGGGCGGGCAACTTCGCCAACTCGACCCTCTACTTCATGTCGCGCAACGCCATCACGCTGTTCGGCAGTGGCAGCCTCGACGAGGTGGCGGTCTACAACCGCGCCCTCAGCTCTTCCGACGTCGCCGCGCACTTCGAATCCAGCATCGCCAAACCGCCCGTTGCCTCCTTCGCCGCCTCCCCCAACCCGGTTGCCGCTGGCATACCGACCGGCTTCGACGCCTCGGGCTCCCTGGACCCCGACGGCGCCGTCGTCAAATACGAATGGGACCTCGACGGCAACGGCAGCTACGAGACCGATACGGGCACCACTGCGACTGCGTCGAGCGCCTACTCGACCGCCGGCGACGTAAACGTCGGGCTGCGGGTGACAGACAACAGCGGCGAAACGGCGACCACGACGCGGACGGTCACGGTGCAGGGCACCCTGCCCACGGCTTCCTTCACCGCCACGCCGAATCCGGTGTCGACCGGCGATCAGACTAGCTTCGATGCCTCTGGCTCATCTGATCCAGAGGGGCCGATCGTCAAATACGAATGGGACCTCGACGGCAACGGCAGCTACGAGACCGATACGGGTGCCACGGCGAGCGCAACTCGCAGCTACGCCAAAAAAGGCAACGTGACCGTTGGCCTGCGGGTAACGGACGGCGACGGCGCCACCGCGACGACCACGATCGGCCTGACGGTCCAAAACAAAGCCCCTTCGGCATCCTTCACCGCGACGCCCAACCCCGTGTCGACTCTGGCCCAGGTGACCTTCGACGCCTCGGCTTCCGCCGATTCCGACGGCGCCGTCGTCAAATACGAATGGGACCTCGACGGCAACGGCAGCTACGAGACGAACACGGGCGCCACGGCCACTGCCTCACGCTCCTTCGAAGCCGCCGGCGATCACGAAGTCGCACTGCGGGTCACCGACGATGACGGCGCGACGGCAACGACCTCGCGGACCGTGACAGCCCTAAACCAGAGCCCCACTGCGTCTTTCACCGCAACGCCCAACCCGGTCCAGACGGGAACGCAGGTTGGCTTCGACGCCGCCGCTTCTTCGGACCCCGACGGCGCCGTCGTCAAATACGAATGGGACCTCGACGGCAACGGCAGCTACGAGACCGATACGGGCTCCACTGCAACCGCTACGAGCGCTTACGGCGTCGCCAGCAACGTAAGCGTCGGCCTGCGGGTCACCGACGGAAACGGGGCGACCGCAACCACGACCCGGGCGCTGAGCGTCCAGAACCGCGCCCCCTCGGCTTCCTTCACCGCCTCTCCGAACCCCGTGCCGACCGGCACGGCGGTCAGCTTCGACGCCTCCGGCTCCTCGGACCCAGACGGCACGATCGCCAAATACGAATGGGACTTCGACGGCAACGGGACCTACGAGACCAGCACCGGTGCCACGGCGACCACGACGAAAACCTTTGCGACGGCCAGCACACCGACGATCGGCCTGCGCGTCACCGACAACAACGGGGCGACGGCAACCACAACACGCGTCCTCACGGTGCAGAACCGCCTTCCCAGCGCGTCGTTCACGCTCACGCCGAACCCAGTGGTGAGCGGTAACTCGGTCAGCTTCAATGGCTCCGGCTCCCTGGACCCCGACGGCGCCGTCGTCAAATACGAATGGGACTTCGACGGCAACGGGACCTACGAGACCAGCACCGGTGCCACGGCGACCACGACGAAAACCTTTGCCACCGCGGGCAATGTGACGATCGGCCTGCGCGTGACCGACAACAACGGCGGCACCGCGACGACGACGCGTGCCCTGACGGTTTCGAACCGCGCCCCCACGGCTTCCTTCACCGCGACGCCCAACCCGGTCCCAACCGGAACCGCCGTGAGCTTCAACGGGGCGGCCTCATCCGACCCCGACGGAACCGTCGCCAAATACGAATGGGACCTCGACGGCAACGGCAGCTATGAGACCAACACGGGTGCCACGGCGACCACGACGAAAACCTATGCGACGGCAGGCAACGTCACGGTCGGACTGCGTGTCACGGACAACATCGGCGCGACGGCGACCACCACCAAAGCCGTCACGGTCCAGAACCGCGCTCCGACCGCCTCCTTCACCGCGACACCCAACCCGGTGACGGTAAACACGAGCACCAGCCTCAACGCCTCCGCATCGACTGACCCCGACGGCACCGTCGTCAAATACGAATGGAATCTAGACGGCAACGGCAGCTATGAGCTGAACACTGGCGCTACGCCGACGACGACGAAAACCTTCACCGCGTCAGGTGACCAGACCATCGGCCTGCGCGTGACCGACAACAACGGCGCGACGGCGACCACCACCGTCGTCGTCAAAGTGCAGAGCACCTACAGCGGCGTGGTCAGCTCGACATCCGGCCTGATCGACTACTGGCGCATGGCCGAGACCTCGGGAACCACCTTCGCCGACAGCATCGGCGCCCGCACCGCCACCGCCCAGGGCGGCGTCACCCTTGGCGCGGCAGGCGCGCTTGGGAACGGGAAAGATTCCAATCCGTCCGCCTCCTTCGACGGCTCGAACGACGCTGCCAGTGCCGCGCTCAACCTCTCCACCACCTCCAAACTCACGGTTGAGTTCTGGCTCAAATGGCCGTCCTATGCCCTCAACGACGACCTCGCCCTCGAGTTCACCTCCAACTCGAACAACACCAACGGTGGCTTTTTCATCGACCCCAACTCGCCCGAACTACTGGGCCGTTTCGGGGTTGGGATCGGCCGCTTGACCAGCCGCAACACCGCCTACTTCAGCCGCCCCTCCGCTAACGCCTGGCACCACTACGCCTTCGTCTTCGACAGCACGGCGGCCGCCTCTCAACAGGTCATCCCCTACGTCGACGGCACAGCCGTGAGCTACACCAAGTCCAACAGCGGCACCGGAGCGGGTAACTTCGCCAACTCGACCCTCTACTTCATGTCGCGCGGGGCCTCCTCGATCTTCGGCCAAGGCAGCCTCGACGAGGTCGCGATCTACAACCGCGCGCTAACCGCCGCCGAAATCTCCGCCCACTTCAAAGCGGCAACTCCTTAAGCCGAATTTTCGTCGATTTCGGCGCAAGTGCCACCCCCTCCTGGCCGTTAGTTACAGGTGAGAGCAGACAATGGACAGAGCACCGGCCACGATGGCCCTGTTAAGCCGCGCCTGCAGGTACTGAGTGACAGTGCAGCCGTCTCGCGGCGCATCGTCGCCGCGCTGGGCGACGGCGGGCTTGTCGTGGCCCATACGCTGTCGGCCCCCGAGGAGGTTGACTCGAACGCTGTCGACGCCTCGACGATCTTCATCCTCGTCTGCGACGTCGACGAGGCCGTTGGCATGGCAACGCTGCGCCGCCTGCGCCGTGAACAGAGCGAGCCGGCGATCGTCGTCATCTCGCCGCCCGCGACCGGCACCGGCGTTCGCCGCGCCCTGGACGCGGGCGCCGATGCGATTGTCTTCGAGCCGGAGATCGAGAACGCCCTGGCGGTGACCGCGCTCGCGGTGGCCAGCGGCCAGTCGGTCGTACCGCGCAAGCTGCGCGCCAGCGTCGAAAGGCCGGCCTTCTCGCATCGCGAGCGCCAGGTGCTGGCGCTCGTCTCGCGGGGGCTGACCAACAGCGAGATCGCCGAACGCCTGCTGCTGGCGCAGAGCACCGTCAAGAGTCATCTCTCCTCCGCCTTCACCAAGCTCGGCATCCGCTCCCGCAAGGAGGTCACCGCGCTCCTGCTCGATCCCGAGCAGGCCCAGAGCGTCGGCCTGGTCGGCATCGCCGCTCTAACGACGGATGCCAACGGTGGCAGTCCGATAGTCGCCGAGTACGAAGCGCTGCCCCAGCCGGTCGCGTGAGCAGCGTCCTCTCGCAAGCCGCACCGCCCGCCCAGCAGGCGGGAGACGGCGTCCCCTTCATCCGCCTCGACTCGGCCGACCCGGTTCTCAGCGCGGAGATCTTCGCGGCGATCGAGCGGGTGGCCGCCAGCGCCGCCTTCACGCTGGGCGAGGAGCTCGAGACCTTCGAGCGGGAGTTCGCCGCCTGGTGCGAGACCGAGCACGCGATCGGGGTCTCGTCCGGCACCAGCGCGCTCGAGCTGGCCCTGCGGGCCCTCGGGATCGGCCCCGGCGACGAGGTCATCCTGCCCACCAACAGCTTCATCGCCACCGCCGAGGCGGTGACCGCCACCGGGGCCAGCACCCGACTCGTCGACGTCGACGAGGACACCGCCCTGCTCACGGCCGAGATCGTCGAGGCCGCCCTGACCGAGCGCACGCGCTGCGTGATCCCCGTGCACCTCTACGGCCGCTCGGTCGAGATGGGCCCCCTGCTCGACCTCTGCCGCTCACGTGGCCTGCGGGTGGTCGAGGATGCCTGTCAGGCGCACGGAGCCCGCTACCGGGGGCGGCCAGCCGGAACACACGGTGACGCGGGCTGCTTCAGCTTCTATCCGACCAAGAACCTCGGCGGCTGGGGGGACGGCGGCGCGGTCGTGACTGCTGACGCCGAGCTCGCCGAGCGAATCCGCCTGATGCGCTCGCACGGCGAGGGGACCCGCCACCACCACGAGATCGCGGCCGGAACGCACCGCCTTCACTCACTCCAAGCCGCGATCCTCAGCGTCAAGCTGAAGCGTCTCGACGAGTGGAACGAGCAGCGTCGCCGGGCCGGCGGCGCCCTGCGCGAAGCTCTCGCGGACTGCGAGCTGACCCTGCCCGCTCCGGTGGTACCCGACGGCGATCACGTCTACCACCTCTTCGTCGTCCGCACCCCCGATCGCGACGCCCTCCGCGCCCACCTCGATCGCAGCGGAGTCGCCAGCGCGATCCATTACCCCACCCCGATCCACCTGCAGCCGGCCTATGCCGACACGGCCCCAGGACCCGGCGAGCTCCCCGTCAGCGAACGCCTCGCCGCCGAAAGCTGCTCCCTACCGATCTTCCCGTCGATAACCGACGAGGAGCTCGACCGCATCGCCTCAGCCGTCAGCTCGTTCTCGGCTTAGTTCCTTCGGGAGTAAAGTTCTCCCACTGTTTGAGCCAGACGCCGGTCGCGTCGCCACCGAGGGAGGGGAATGGCACCGTCTCTAAAGTTTTACAACCTGAGGTCGCAGTGGAAGTACTACGTCAAGGCCTCGCCGGACCAGTGCTCAAGTGCCTTTCTCGATGCCTTTACCGGCCGCGGTGGCTTGATTGCGAAAAGCACCTGGTCCGTATCCCGAGCTGGCAGCGGCGCAGTCGCCGTCTACCAAGGTCGTGCCGGGATCGGGGCGATCTCCGGCGCAGGTACTGGCCGACAAGCTGCGGAGATGGAGTCGGCAATCGGCACTCAGGTCAAGTTCGAAATCGAACGCTCTGCCGACGGTCATACAGCTTGCGCGATGAGGGTCGAGGCGAGAGGATCGACCATGGGCTTTACGTCTGACGCTCGCTTCTTCCGCCCCTACCTTCGAGCGGTGGAGAAGAACCTTCGACGCCTTGATCCTGCCCTCGATGCTGGCTAGCACTTCGCCGCAGACGCCTGCTCCGGTCTACTGCGGAGGGGAGTTCGGGAAGAGCAGGAATTGCGCAAACTCAGGATCAACCCAGTGGCTAGGGGGCAGGTTCTCGCCGAGCGCAGCGTAGAGCTCACTGAGTGTGCTGGCCTGCCCACGCTCTTCTCGGATGCGCCCCGATCCATCCTCGCTTGGCATGTCGAGCGCCCAAACGTACTTACCCTCCGCCGGATGCAAGACGTAGATTGCCTTTGAGTCTGGGGAAGCAGACGCAACGGAGAGCCTTCGTTCCTGGCCAACCTCGAGCGGCCTCAGTGAAGGCTCGGCCGGTCGAGAGGTGACGGGCTGTTGCCAAGCCTCATCGGGATGTCTGCCACGCCAGTAACTGCGCTCACCGATGGTTAGTTGAATCTCCGGCACCCCTTTCTCGCGCAGAAAATCAAGAGCTGCATCGAGGAGGCGGCAGTAGGCATCGAGCTCGGTGGGATGGTTGAGGCATAGCATCACCAGGGTGGACGCACCGTAAGCGGCTACGCCCCCGACAGGGACGATGGCCTGGCTCAGTGCCTCTACCCAAGCCTTCTGGTCGTCGGCGGCGAGTGATTCGAGTTCCTCATGAAAAAGCCCTGGAGCATCGGTGTCCCGCATTCTCTGCTGTCCGTACTCGGTCATGGCGGGCACAATGTCCTCCAGAACCGTGATTTCCCCGCCTGAATCCTGTCTCCGACCAAAGAATCCCATTGCAGTTAACTCCGACGACGACTAGGCCTCAGCCGAAGCCGGCCGTACGGCGCCGACGAGGAGCCTGACCTGACGGGGGGCCAGCTGTGAGGTGGTGAGGCCGTAGAGGATGCCGCCGATTCCTATCGCCAGCAGCGGGGTCACCAAGCCGCTGGTGAGGCTCTCGGCCGCGGCGACGCCGACGCCGAAGGAAATGGCGGCGAGAGCTACAAAACGGAGGCCATCTCGGGCCAGCTCGCGGGCTATTGGGGCCCAGCCGCGACCGGCGCCGACCCGGAGGAGCACCGCGGCGAAGGTGAGCGGCACTATCCAGAAGGCGCCGACCACGCCGTTGACGCCGAAGAGAACCCCCGCCAGCGCGGTCACGCCCGCGTGCAGGGCCACGATCGCCGGCGCCAGCAGGTTGACCATCTTCGTGCGGCCGAGCGCGAAAAGTGCCGGCAGCAGCAGGTTGACGAGCAGCGCGGCCAGGGTCCAAGCGCAGAGCAGGACGGCGAAGAGGCGCAGCTGCGCGACCTGGGAGGCGTCGAAGCTATCCGGGAGCACGTCGCCGATCAGGGTCGCGCCACCGGCAATCAGCGCCGCGAGCGCCGGGGCGACAAGCAGCATCGCATAGCGGAAGCCAGCCGGCACGGTGTCGGCGATCATCTCGCGCCAGTCGGCGAGCGCGCCACGGCTCATGTCGGCGATCCGCGACATGCCGAGCGCGAACCCGGTGGCGGCGACGAGATAGCTGGCGAACAGGTATGCATAGGAGAGCACCGTCGCCCCCCCCGCTCCGTACTTGCTCGCGAACGCCAGCGTGATCACGTAGAGGCAGTTGAAAGCCAGGTAGATCGCGGTGCTGCCGAGGACCATCCAGGTGCAGCGGACGACCCGGCGCAGGCCGCCGGCGATTGCAAAGCCGGTGCCGGAGCTCGGACGGCTGGCTCGCACCCCGTCGAGCATCACCGCGGAGGTGACGACGGCCATCGCGAGCATCGACCAGCCGAGCGAGAGCTCCCCGGCGACCCCCGAAACGGCCAGGTACACGACCAGGCCCGAGAAAGCTCCGGCGATGTAGGAGAAGGCGATCCGGTCGAAGCGGTCGCGCACCGCGAGCAGCGTCGCCGCGCCCGCCGCCCACAGCTGCAAGATCATCGCGCCGCCGAGGATCGGCAGGGCGGATTCGGTGACCCCGCGCCCGGCCTCCCCCAGCCCCGGTGCCAGCAGCGCCGCCAGCGGACCGGCGAGCGGGACCGTCGCGATGGCCACGGGAACGGCGATCGCCACCAGGGCCACCGCCAGCTCGGTCGGGCTCAGGCGCGGGCGCTCCCCGACCAGGAGCGGCGCCGAGGTGACCCGGATACTCTGGCTGAAGACACCGAAGCTCGTGTAGAGCGCGAAGGCGATGAAGAACCCGTCGGTGCGTCCGCCGATGCCGAACGAGCTGAGGTAGAGAAGGGCCTGGATGCCGGAAGTCGCGCCCATCGCCAGCGTCGCGACGGCCATCGCCACCCCCGCGTGCGCGTGCTTCTCGCGCATGCTCGAAGCATCCGGAGCGACTGCCTGCTCGGCGCCATGCGGTGGCGGGGCCGTGGTCACGCCCATACCCATTAACGCTGTGAATCGGCCAATACTTGCCCGGATTCGTCAAGCCGTACAGGCGAGGTCGCATCGCGTACGAGGACCTCGGAGGAACCGCTGCCATCGGCCGGAGCCGTGTAGACGTTGCGGCCGTCCGAGTAGACGAGCGTGTCGTCGTCCAGCCACTCGACCTGGTCGTCGATCGAGCGTTCCTCGGCGACCGCGTGATCCTCGAGCGTGGCCACGTCCAGCACTCGCAGGCGCCAGCGCGCCTCGTCTCCGATCCGGCTCTTGAAGGCGATCTGCTTGCCGTCCGGAGAGAGCGACGGGCACTCCACCCCATCGCGCAGGACGCGCATCGATTCTTCGCTGACGCTTCCTTCGACCAGGTAATGGATCCCGCCGGTACCCAGGGTCGCGTAGAAGCGGTCGGAGTCGCTCGGGTCGAAGGTAACGCCCCAGAAGTTGAAGTCGACCGCGTCGAAGGGCACGCCGTCCTTGCTGACCTCGAACTGCTCGAGCTGGCCGACCTGCCTGCCACTCGCCATGTCGAGGATCGTCGTGCGAGTGGAAAAGGCGGTCGGCGAGGAGAGATAAGAGTCGCCGGTGACGAACACCGTCATCGCCCCGTAGCGCCCGTCGCTGGAGACGCGTGCCCGCGAAGGCAATCCGGTCAGGGTGGTGGTGTGAACCCTCTGCAGCTTCGAGTTGAAGACCGAGGCCGTGTATTCGACCCCCGAAGGGGCGACGCCCATGCAGATTCCGCGGCTGGCGGCGAAGTAGACCCGCTCGCAGGCAAGATCGCCGGGCTCCTTGCGCAGGTGACCGTCGTCGAGCACGTAGACGCGGCCGTTGAGGGTCGGCTCGCTGGGATCGACCGCTCGAACCATCAGGTCGGTGTGGGCCAAGATGGCGCCGGCACTCGGCCGAGCATCGGTGGTCGTCTCGCTGGGGCCGAGGGCGGCGACGGCGACGTAGACGAAAGCGGCGACGGCGCAGAGGACGACGATGACGGCGAGGGTCTTCTTGCGGCGGTTATCCATGTACCGCTACCCGCTGCGATCGGATCAGCAGCGGGGCGCCCACTGCGATCGCCAGCGCCAGCCCGGCGCCGAAGACGAGCACCGCCCCCTGCAGGCCGAGCGCCATCCAGAGGGCGCCGAAGGCCAGCGAGGAGAACAGCTTGCCGAGGCTGACCACGGTGGTCAGCATGCCCAGCCCGCTCGCCTGCAGGCTCTCCGGCAGGATGGCGCCGGCGAGCGCGGCGGTCACCCCTTCGGTGGCGGCGAAGTAAGCACCGAGGGCGAGCAGGCAGACGACCAGCAGGCCGTAACCGAGCGAGCTCATCAGCAGCGCACCGTAGACGACGAAGAGCAGGGCGTAGCCGCCGAGCAGAACGGGCACCCGGCCGACCCGGTCGGCGAGCTGGCCGACCGGGATGGCCAGGCCCATGAAAGCCACCGCGGTGATTACGTAGAGGAGCGGGAAGACAGCCGGCTCGAAGTCGATCTTGCGCTGCAAGCCGACGTAGATCAGGGCGTCGGAGACGCTCGCCAGCGAGAGCGCGGCGGCAGCTATCAGCAGCAGGGCGAAGCGCTGGTCGCGGACGAGGCCGGCGGCGGCGCGAAAGCTGGGGGCGCTCCCCTCGCGCGGCGCCCGTTTCGGCCTGCCCTGCACGGCGAGCACCAGCACCGCCAGGCCGAGCACGGCGAAGATCGTGCTGACGACGAAGACCGCGTCAAAACGGGCCGGCGCCGCGAGCAGAACGCCGAAGGCGATCAGCGGTCCGAGCATCGCGCCGGCGGAGTCCATCGCGCGGTGCACGCCGAAGGCTGTGGCGAGGCCCGCCTTGCTGGCGGACAGCGAGATCAGCGCGTCGCGCGGGGCCGTGCGGATGCCCTTGCCGATCCGGTCGAAGGCGACGATCGCGCCGATGCCGCCAATCGTATTGCCGGCGGCGACGAGAGCCACCTTGCCGACGGCGGAGATTCCGTAGCCGGCACCGGCGACCTCCTTCGGCTTGCGCCAACGGTCCGAGACGAAGCCGCTGGCCACCTGCACGAGCGCGGCGGCGCCGCGATAGGTGCCGTCGATCGCGCCCAGGGCCAGCGGGCTGGCGCCCAGCGTGAAGACGAGGTAGAGCGGCAGCACCGTCGCCACCATCTCCGAGGAGACATCGGTGAGCATGCTCACCGTGCCCAGCATCACGACGTTGCGGGGCACGTTGAGTCGCGCCGAACGGCGGGCCCAGAGCCTGGGCTTGAGCAGGGCTTTGGAGGCTTCTACCTGGTACACGCTCGCTAAGACAACGAGCCGGCTAGTCCTTTTCTCGCACCCTTCGAGGCGGTGCCAGGCAGGTCGAGTCGTTTCTCCACCTCGCCCGCAACCTCTTCGGCGAAACCCATCACCGAGTCGCCGTTGAGCAGGTACGGATAGATCTGCGCGTTGGAGGCGAGCGCCAGGCCGTCGACTCCCGGCCAGATCGGCGCCACCCGCGGCGTAGCCTCGTCCTGGACCTGGTGCACCGGCTCGACCAGCTTGGCCCGCTGCACGGTCCAATCGACCACCTCATCGCGGCTGAAGCCGGGCGAGAGGCGGGCGAGGTAGTCGGTGAAGCGACGATATATGGACTCCTCGTCCTCGCTCTGCTCCGGCGCGCCGGGGTCGCAGTACTTGGGGATGTAGACGAGGTGCAGGCCGTCGGTGTGCTCAGTGCCGAGCACCTGCGAGGTCTCCACGGCGCTGGTGATCGGGGTCGGCTCGGTGATGTTGACGGCGTAGTAGGGCAGCAGCGAGCGCGGGACCTTGATGATCGTGCAGACGCAGCCGAGCCAGCGCTGGGGGTAGGCGCCGAGCAGCGCCTGGTGGCGCTCGGGCAGGAGAAAGCGCAGCGCCGGCGGCTGCAGGGTGGGAATCGTCAGGTCGAACTCGAGCGTCTCGCCCTCCAGCTCGACGCCGCGCACCGCGCCGTCCTCGCCCATCGCCAGGCCCTCGACCGGCGCGTTGGTGCGCGCCTCCACGCCCAGCTCCCGCGCCCGCGAGACCATCGCGTCAATCAGGCGCTGGTGGCCGCCGACGATGTGGCCCATTTCCTCGCCGCCACGCCCCTTGCCCTGTCGGGCGCCCGACATCCGTCGCGTGCGCGCCCAGAGGTAGGTGGCGGGCAGTCCCGACGGGTCGCCGTCGAAGCGCGAATCGAGCAGCGGCTTCCAAATCCTCTCCACCACCTGCCTGCCGCAGTGACGGCGCAGCCAGGTTTCGAGTGGAATCTGCTCGAGCTGCTCGTAGGAGCTGCGCAGCTGGCACTGAGCCACGAACCAGCCCAGCCGCAGGCGGGCCACCGGGCTCAGTGGGCTGAAGCGCAGGAGGTCGGCGATGCCGTTGAAGTCATGCATCTTGCCGTCGGCGTAGAAGCCGGCGCCGACCGGCGTGAAGCGCAGCTGATCCCCGAGGCCGAGCTCCTCGGCCATTGCGATCATCCGCGTGTCCGAGGGCGTGATCACGTGGTAGAAGCGATCGACCTCGTGGCCGTTGAAGTCGAAGGTCCCAGCCAGACCGCCGAGACTGTCGCCGCGCTCGATCACCGTGACCCTGGCGCCGACCTGGGCCAGGCGCAGGGCAAGGGAAACGCCGAGGATGCCGCCCCCGACGATGCCGACCCTGGCCGGTGTGTGGCTCATCCCGCTTGGGCGACCGGCTGGCGATCCGCCTGCGGCGCCGGGCTGTTCTGCTCCGCCACCGGCAACGGCGCCGTGGCCTCGGCCAGCGGCGAGACGGGCGGCGGCTGGATGCGACCGACCATGTGTGCCGCCATCACCCGCAGGTAGGCCAGCACGGTCGGCTTCAGCTGCATCTTCGATTCGCCCTTGCGGGTCGACCAATCGTTCACGGTGGGCACCTCGGCGACGCTGGCGCCGGCGTTGTAGAGCTTCAGCAGTAGCTCGACGTTGGCGGCGAAGCCCGGCTCGCGCACGAGCAGGTAGCCGTAGGTGTCGGCGGCGCGGCGCAGCGTGCCGGCGCGGTAGACCCGGTAGAGCGAGGAGAGCGTGTGCATCTCCCGCAGCCCGCCGAGATAGCGGAAGGTGTTGGAGACCGACTTGCTCGCCAGCAGGCGCCAGCCGGCGACGCCGAGGATCTTGCCGCCGGGCGCGTAGACCGAGGCGAGCACCACGTCGGTGCCCTGTTCGAAGAGCTCGATCATCCTCGGCAGGTCGGAGAGGTCCGAGGTCGTGTCGGCCTCGAGCGTGACGATCGCGTCGCCGTCCGAGGACTCGCCCAACGCCGCCCGCAGGCCGGTGTTGATCGCGGTGCCGAGACCGCGGTTGACCGTGTGGGTGACGATCGCCAGGTGCATGTCGCGGGAGTGCTCGCGAATGACCTCGGCGGTGCCGTCGGTGGAGCCGTCGTCTACGACGATCACGCGGGCGCCGAGCTCACGCGCCACCGGCGCCAGGTCGGCTAGCAGGCGGGGGATGTTTTCGGCCTCGTTGTAGGCCGGGATGACGAAGCGGATCACGCCAATACCTCCAGGGGCCGCGGGGTGGGGATATCGAGCAGCTCGACCGGCCGCCGCACGGCGGCCGACTCGCGCATCGCCAGCGCCGCGGCAAGGGCCTTGACGCCGTCGTGGGCGCTGACCGGCTCGGGAGTGTCGTCGAGCACGCAGCGACAGAAGGCTTCGAGCTCGGCCTGCAGAGGCTCGCTCTTGGCCAGCGAGAACCGCACGGCCGCCCCCTCGCCGTCGCCGCGCAGCATCGAGAGGCCGTCCCAGTGCAGCGGCGCGCTGGGCGACTCGACGAACCAGACGTCCTGGGTGATGTAGCTGGCGCGCAGCAGGCCGTTCTCGCCGATCAGGACGATCTCCCGCTTCTTCTCCGGCGTCAGCCAGTTGACGTCGAGCAGGCCGAGCGTGTCGCCCCCCTCCTCGGGTCCGAAGCGCACCAGGCAGGTCAGCAGGTCCTCCTGGGAGCCGTGCAGGAAGCGGCCGCCGTCGGCGTAGATCTCGCCGATCGAGCGGTCGAGCACGTGCTGCATCACGTCGAGGTCGTGGGTGGCGAGGTCGATCGCCACGCCGGTGTCCTGGATGCGGGTCGGCAGCGGCCCGACCCGGGTGGTGTGGGCCCGGTAGACCCGGCCCAGGCGCCCGTCGGCGACCAGCTCGCGCAGCTTCTCGACCGCCGGGTTGAAGCGCTCGACGTGCCCCACCATCAGCTTGCGGTCGGCCTCGATCGCGGCGCCGCGCATCCGCAGCGCGTCGGGAAGGGTGGTTGCGATCGGCTTCTCGACCAGGACGTGAAGGCCGGCGGCGAGGGCCTCGATGGCGATCTCGGCGTGGTGCTCGGAAGGGCAGGAGATCGAGACCGCGTCGAGGTCGTCGGCGTCTTCGAGCAGATCGCGCCAGTCCGAGAACTCGAGGGCCCGGGAGCCGGCCAGCGCCCGGCTGCGGGCGTCGGCCGAGGGGTCGGCCACGGCGACGAGCTCGGCGCAGTCGATCTGGGCGTAGTTGCGGACGTGGAAGCCTCCCATCCGCCCGCAGCCGACGACCCCGACTCGCAGTCGTTCAGACAAGGGAGCCCTCCATCGAGCGTTCGAGGTGGGCGACGGTGATCGCCGCGATCCGCTCGGCCGCGTGCCCGTCGCCGAAGATCGGCGGCCGGGCCTCCGGCCGCGGCTTCGCGAGGGCGTCGCAGAACTCGTCGGCATCGACGCCGACCAGCGTGTTCCAGCCGGTCGAGACGGTCTCGATCCACTCGGTCTCCTCGCGCATGGTGATGCACGGCACCCCCCAGAGGTAGGCCTCGCGCTGGACCCCGCCGGAATCGGTCGCGATCGCCAGCGCGCCGCGCTCGAGGACGAGCATCTCGGTGTAGGTGAGCGGGTCGCGCACCTCGACGTTGGCGGGCACCTCGAGGTTCCAGGCCTCGATGCTCTTGCGCGTCCGCGGGTGCAGGGGGAAGATCACCCGGCGCTCGGCGGCCCCGAGGCAGGCGAGCACGGCGGCAAGGCGCTCGGGCGAGTCGGTGTTGTAGTTGCGATGGGCGGTGGCGAGGACGTACTCGCCCTCCTCGCCCCGCTCGGGCAGGCGGGAGCGGGTCGCCAGCAGGACGTCGGCGAGGACGTCGCCGGTGACGTGCACGGCCCCCTTGACCCCCTCGTCGAGGAGGACGTCGCGGGCGTGCTCGCAGGGAGCGAAGAGAAGGTCGGAGAGCTGGTCGGTCTCGATCCGGTTGGCCTCCTCCGGCATGTCCTGCCGGTAGCTGCGCAGGCCGGCCTCGACGTGGATCAGCGGCACCCCCGCGGCGACCGCGGCCCGGGCGCCGGCGATCGTCGCGTTGGTGTCGCCGCGGACCAGAACGGCGTCCGGCTCGCGGGTTGCGATCACCCGCCCGATCCGCTCTTCGGCCACGGCAACCGCCTCCTCGGGCGGCAGCGAGCCGACCCCGAGGTTGAACTCGGGAAGCGGCAGGCGCAGGTCGGCGATCTGCAGGTCGGACATCCCCGGGTCGTAGTGCTGGCCGGTGTGGACCAGGATCTCCTCGACGCAGCTCGTGTAGGCGAGCGAAAGCGGCGCCGCCTGCACTATCTCGGGGCGGGAGCCGATCACGGAAACGAGCCGGGCTGCCATGGGGAAACAACGCACGAGCGGGTCGTCTCTTTTCGCCGGTCCGAAAAAAAATTGGCGCAAGTGTTCCCGGCTCGGGACCGTTGTCTTTAGCGATGGAGGCCCACGAACTGACCCGCAGGAATGCGCTCACCCGCATCGTCGCGCGACGGCATCCGGGCCCGACGCTGCGGCGCCTCTTCGACCTCGTCTTCTCGGTGGCGCTGATCGTCCTCCTCAGCCCGATCCTGATCGCCGTCACCCTCGCGGTCCGGCTCGACAGCCGCGGGCCGGCCTTCTTCCGCCAGCGGCGGGTCGGCTTCATGGAACGCGAGTTCACCCTGTTCAAGTTCCGCAGCATGCGGGTCGACGCCGATCCCCGCGGCCACCGGGAGTACGTGACCGCGCTGATCAAGGGCGAGGGCTCCAACTCCAACGGCGGCGGGCGCGAGAACCTCTACAAGCTTGCCGTCGACGATCGGATCACCCCGGTCGGGCGCTGGATCAGGCGCTGGAGCCTCGACGAGCTGCCGCAGCTCTTCAACGTCGTTCGCGGCGAGATGACCCTGGTCGGGCCGCGTCCCGCGATCCCCTACGAGGTGCGCGAGTACCCGAGCTGGTACCGCGCCCGCTTCGCCGTCAAGCCCGGGCTGACCGGCTACTGGCAGGTGAGCGGCCGCAGCGAACGCACCTACGAGGAAATGGTCCGTCTCGACATCGAGTACGCGAAGCGGCGCAACCTCGGCCTCGACCTCTCGATCCTTCTCAAAACGCCATGGGTAGTCCTCAGCCGAAAGGGAGCAGCGTGAATCCAGCAGGAGCAATCGGGACCTTGGTCGTCGGCTACGGCTACTGGGGCCCGAACATCGTCCGCAACGTCGTCGAGCGGCCCGAGTTCCGCCTGATGGGCCTCTGCGAGCTCGACGAAGGCCGCTCCGAAGACTTCCGCCGGCGCCATCCCGGGATCTGGATCGAGCCCGACCTCGACGCCGCGCTCGCCGACCCGCGGATCGAGGCGGTGGCGATCGCCACCCCGCCGCACACCCACTACAACCTCGTGCGCCGGGCGTTGGAGGCCGGCAAGCACGTCCTCGTCGAGAAGCCCCTCGCCCGCACCGCGGCGGAGGCCGCGACGCTGATCGCCCTCGCCGACGAGCTCGGCCTGGTGATGATGCCCGGCCACACCTTCGTCTACAGCCCCTCGGTCAACGCCGTCCGCGAGCTGATCCAGACCGACGAACTGGGAGAGATCTACTTCATCACCTCCTCGCGGATGAACCTCGGCCTGTACCAGCAGGACGGAGTCGTCCTCGACCTCGCCCCGCACGACCTCTCGATCCTCCTCCACTGGCTCGACCGTCCTCTGGTCGAGGTCTCGGCGACGGGTCGCAGCGTCTTCCAGGATGGGGTCCACGAGACCGCGTTCCTGACCCTGCGCTTCGAGGGCGGCACCCAGGCCAACGTCCAGCTCTCCTGGCTGGCGCCGCGAAAGATGCGCCAGATGGTCGTCGTCGGCAGCCGCCGCATGGTCCAGTACGAAGACACCGCAGCCGACGATTCGGTCCGGATCTACGACCGCGGCCTCGACTTCGCCGAGCCACCTGCCAACTTCGGCGAGTACCGCCTCACCTACCGCACCGGCGACATGGTCGCGCCCCGGGTCCAGGCCTCGGAGCCGCTGAGCCAGGAGCTGATGGACTTCGCGAAGGCAATCCGCGAGGGCAGCACCCCGGTCTCCAACTCCCACCTCGGGCTGGAGATCGTGCTCTGTCTCGAGGCGCTCGAGGAGTCGCTGCAGAACCGCGGCAAGCCGGTCGCGGTCCGCTCCGTCGCCGAGACGATGAGCGCGGCCGGCAGCGACCTCCCGGCACCCGTCCCCAGCCGGGACTAGCCCGCCTCGCCGGCCCTCAGTGGGCCTGGCGGGGAACGACGCCGAGGAAGTCGAGCTCGGCGAGGTAGACGAGGACCGCGTGGGTGGCCAGCTTGGTCGTGCTGATCCGCAGGCGGTTCGCCTCCTGTGACAAAAGCGCCTCCGTCTCGCGATCGAAGGTGAGCTCGAACCTCGCCTCGACCTCTGAGGTGGGTGTGAGAAAGCGAGGCGAGGCAATCGGCTTGCGCCCGGCTTTCAGCCTGTAGGCGTAATGCAGCAGCGCCTTCCTCGCACCCACCGTAAGGTCGGTCCCGAAATGACCTTCGAGACCATTACACGAGAGTTTGCCGAGTTCCACGTTAACCATTTCTACCCAAGGAACTGATCTGGGGTAGGCAACATTTGCGCGACCGGGAGCAGTTCCTCCTTACTTCAGCCTTGTCAACTGCGACTGGACGTTTGTTTAAAAGCTTTTGGTTTGCAGGAAACTCATGCCCGGCGTTCCTAATAGTCGAACTTTGTCTTTGACATTTGGCCGCCGCGATGATCAGCTTTTCCGGAACTTGCCCGCTCCTTCCGGAATTAGGGCTCGGAGTTATTCCTCCAAATTCGGTCCTTTTTGATTTGAAACCTTTGTCACATACGGAGACCCATCTCGCCTTCCCCAGGAAAGCGGAGGGCTTGAAAAACCAGTTGCAATTGCGTGCGGTGAGCACGCGGGAGAACACCAATGAGCAGCGCATTGAGCCACGGGGCCAGCGTCCTGACCCGGGAAGCTGTGACTCGTGCCAAGGCCGGCGACTCCGAAGGGCTTCATTACCTCTACGTCCGTTATGCGGATGACGTACTCCGCTACATAACCGGGCTGGTCCGTGACCATCACGAGGCCGAAGACATCACCCAGAACGTCTTCGCCAAGCTGATGACCGCGATCGTCAAGTACGAAGAGCGCGCCGTGCCTTTCGACGCGTGGATCCTGCGCGTGGCCCGCAACGCCGCACTCGACCACCTGAGGGCGAAGCGCGCAGTCCCCAGCGAAGAAGTGAGGCTGACCGACACCGGAGCGGCCCAGACCGCCGTCGATCGCGGACGCGCGCTGCGGCAGGCACTAGAAGACCTGCCGGAGGATCAGCGCGAGGTGCTTGTCCTGCGGCACATCGTCGGCCTCACGCCGGTCGAGATCGCCGACACCCTGGACAAGAGCGAGAGCTCGGTCCACGGTCTTCACCATCGGGGGCGCCGCAGCCTGCGCGCCAATCTGACCGAGCTCGGAGCCGCACCGGTCGTCGCCGCCCCGCCGGGAAACTAGTTCCCGTCGGGGTCGGCCCCGCCCTCGAAGTCGGCGAGGATCCGCTTGGTGGCCTGTCCGGCGTCGACCTCGGCCGCGAAGTAGAAGACCGCGTGTTCGGCGAGCTGGTCCACCGTCACCCCCTGGCCGGCGGCCTCTTCGTCGAAGTCCTCCCAAACGGACTCGACGACGTCGATCTCGATTCGCACCTCTTCCCGGGTCTCGCTGCCGCGCAGGAAACCGGGAAACGGCCAGGCGGCCCGCTCGGTGCCCTTGTCGCTGAGGTAGTAGCGCAAGGCGCCTTCCAGCCTCGTCCCCTCGGTGGCTTCGGCTCCCTTCTCGGTCAGCGCCTCGACGGCGAGCTCGCTGAGAGCCAGCGAGACGTGGCGCCTCGTCGCACCCTCTTTCCGCATCAACCCCACTCCCTCCGCCGTAACCCGCATGACGATCATCTACCCAGCCGATCCGCCAGTTAACTCGCGGGTTCATTATTACCCGAATTTCGCACCCCTGGCGATGTTTCAGTCGAACAGGCCCTTCCCGCGTGCGCCGGCGACCGTTTCGCGCAGCGTCTGCCCGGCCCCGTGCGCGGGGCGCCAGCCGAGCTCGCGGCGTGCCTTGGCGCTGTCCATCAGGACCGGCGTGTCGGCCGCGATCGCCCACTCGAGCTTCGGCGAGGCGAAGCTGAGGCGGCGGGCGAGGGCGGTGCCGAGGCCGACCGCCGGG
>JASLIG010000061.1 GCA_030152805.1 Solirubrobacterales bacterium | reverse complement strand
GGACCACTTGCAGAGCGCCTCGTCAACGTCCTCGACGCTGGCGCCGTCGAAAACCGACGTCGCTACGTAGACGCGGCCGTCACCCTCCTCGGAGTGGGCCTGCTTGTAGGCGTCGGAGCCGTCGTCGTACCAGCCGTTGGCGGCGACCCAGCCGAGATGGGTCTCGAGGATCTGCCCAATGTTCATCCGGCTCGGCACGCCGAGCGGGTTGAGGATCACGTCGACGGGGGTGCCGTCGGCGAGGTGGGGCATGTCCTCCTCGGGCACGATCTTGGAGATCACACCCTTGTTCCCGTGGCGGCCGGCGAGCTTGTCGCCCTCGGCGATCTTGCGCTTGGTCGCCACGTAGACGCGGACCAGGTCGTTGACGCCGGCTGGCAGGTCGTCGCCGTCATCGCGGCTGAAGGTGAGCACGTCGATGACGACGCCGCCCTCGCCGTGCGGCACCTTCAGCGACGTGTCCCTCACCTCGCGCGCCTTCTCCTTGAAGATCGCGCGGATCAGCTTCTCCTCCGCGGTCAGCTCGGTCTCGCCCTTGGGCGTCACCTTGCCGACCAGCAGGTCGCCCGACTGCACCTCGGCGCCGACGCGGACGATGCCGCGCTCGTCGAGGTTGCGCAGGCTCTCCTCGGAGCGGTTGGGAATGTCGCGGGTGATCTCCTCGTCGCCGAGCTTGGTCGTACGGGCGTCGATCTCGTACTCCTCGATGTGGATCGAGGTGAGCTCGTCGTCCTTGACCAGGCGCTCGGAGAGGATGATCGCGTCCTCGAAGTTGTAACCCTCCCAGGACATGAAGGCGACCAGGCAGTTCTTGCCCAGCGCGATCTCACCGCCGCCTGTCGAGGAACCATCGGCGAGCACGTCGCCCTTCTTCACCTTCTGCCCGCTGGTGACGATCGGGCGCTGGTGGATGATCGTGCCCTGGTTGGAGCGCATGAACTTGTGCAGCGGGTACTCGAGTTTCTTGCTGCCGCTGGAGATCACGATGCGCTCGGAGTCGACGTGGCCGACCTCGCCGTCTTCCTCCGCCAGCACCACGTCGCCGGTGTCGACGGCGGCACGGCGCTCCATGCCGGTGCCGATCAGCGGTGGGTCGGGCTTCAACAGGGGCACCGCCTGGCGCTGCATGTTGGAGCCCATCAGGGCGCGGTTGGCGTCGTCGTGCTCGAGGAAGGGGATCAGCGCCGTCGCCACCGACCAGATCTGGGTCGGCGAGACGTCCATCAAGTCGACTTCCTTGGGCGTCGCCGTCGAGTACTCCTGATCGGCGGCGCGGACGAGGACCTGGGGGCCCTTCAGCTTGCCGCTGGAGGCATCGACCTCGGCGTTCGCCTGGGCGATGACCTTTTCCTCCTCCTGGGTCGCGTCGAGGTGGACGATCTTCTCGGTGACGACGCCGTCCTTGACCACGCGGTAGGGGGTGGTGACGAAGCCGTGCTCGGAGACCTCCGCGTAGGAGGAGAGCGAGCCGATCAGGCCGATGTTCGGCCCCTCAGGGGTCTCGATCGGGCACATGCGCCCGTAGTGGGTCGGGTGCACGTCGCGCACCTCGATCGGGGCCCGCTCACGGGTCAGGCCGCCGGCACCGAGCGCCGAGAGGCGCCGCCGGTGGGTCAGACCCGCCAACGAGTTGGTCTGGTCCATGAACTGTGAGAGCTGCGAGGAGCCGAAGAACTCCTTCATCGCGGCGACGACCGGGCGGATGTTGATGATCGTCTGCGGCGTGATCGCGTCCGAGTCTTCGGTGGTCAGCCGCTCGCGCACAACGCGCTCCATCCGGTAGAGGCCGATGCGGAAGGCCTCCTGGATCAGCTCGCCGACCGTGCGCAGGCGCCGGTTGCCGAAGTGCTCGTACTCGTCGAGGTGCTCGTTGACCGGCTCGCGGGGGTAGGTGATCGCCTCCGCGGCGTAGTCTTTGATCGGGTTCTCCTCGTCGATCTCCTCGGGGATGCCGAGCAGCTTGGGAAGGCTGACCAGCTCCTTGACCAGGGCGATGATGTCGTCGTGGGTGAGGACCCGAGTGTCGAGGTCGATGTCGAGGTCGAGGCGCGCGTTGAGCTTGTAGCGGCCGACCCGGGTTAGGTCGTAGCGCTTGGAATCGAAGAAGAGCTGCTCGAGCAGGTTGCGGGCGGCATCGACCGAGGGCGGCTCGCCCGGGCGCTGCTTCTTGAACAGCTCGATCAGGGCGCCCTCCTCGGTGCGGGTCGCCTCGGTGTCGGCCTCGATCGTGTGGCGCATGTAGACCGAGTCGTCGAACATCGAGAGGAGCTGCTCGTCCTCGACGTAGCCCATCGCCCGCAGCAGCACCGTCACCGGCAGCTTGCGCTTGCGGTCGATGCGCACGAAGACGCGGCCTTTTTTGTCGATTTCGAGCTCCAGCCATGAGCCGCGGGCCGGCATCAGGTTGGCAATGAAGACCTGCTTCTCGGGATCCTTCGGCGCCATCACGTAGGCGCCAGGGGAGCGGACGAGCTGCGTGACGACGACGCGCTCGGTGCCGTTGATGATGAAGGTGCCGCGGTCGGTCATCCACGGGAAGTCGCCCATGAAGACGGCCTGCTCGCGGATCTCGCCGGTCTCTTTGTTCTGGAAGGCGACCGTCGCCGAGAGCGGGCGCGAGTAGGTCATGTCCTTCTCGCGGCACTCCTCGATCGTGTGCGGCGGCTCCTCGAATTTGAACTCGCCAAAGACAATGGCGAGGTTCCCCGTGTAGTCCTCGATCGGGGATATGTCGTCAATCGTCTCTCGCAGCCCGCCCTTCTTCGGATCCGTCAGCTCTTCGAAGGAGCGACGCTGGATATCGATCAGATGGGGGACTTCGAGGGGGTTCTGTAGTCGGGAAAAACTCCTGCGGGTTACGGGGGCAGCGTTCGAACGTGCCAAAGTCGGCGACTCCTCAGACGGTCAGAGGGACGTTAGATACAGCGCAGATATTGGGCAGGGGACACAACTGGCGCGCGACCGCGAAAAATAACACACGACGGCACCCGACCGCGGATCTGGCTCCCTGCCTGGGTTCCAACCGCGGTCGTTGCGACTTCTATTTGAGCTCGACGCTCGCGCCGGCCTCCTCTAGTTCGGCCTTGAGCTTGTCGGCCTCCTCGCGCTCGACGCCCTCCTTGATCGCCTTGGGGGCATCGTCGACGATCGCCTTGGCCTCTTTGAGGCCGAGGCCGGTGGCGGCGCGGACGACCTTGATCACCGGCACCTTCTGGCCGCCGACCTCGGTCAAGACCACGTCGACCGTCGATGCTTCGTCGCCGCCATCGCCACCGTCGCCGGCGGGGGCTCCCGCCGCAGCCGGAGCGGCAGCCGCAACGGCCGTGGCCGAGACGCCGAACTCCTCCTCAAGGGCCTTGATCCGCTCGGAGAGCTCGAGCACGGAGATGCTCTTCAGCTCCTCGATCCAGTCCTCTGTCGAAACCTTGGTTGCCACTTCGCTTACTCCTCCTCTTCCTTTGAAGTCTCATCGTCGGCGGTGTCATCCTCCGACTCCTCAGCTTTTGCCTCCTCAGCAGCGGGCTCCTCAGCTTTTGCCTCGGCAGCTGGCTGAT
>JASLIG010000043.1 GCA_030152805.1 Solirubrobacterales bacterium | reverse complement strand
GGCTCCCGAGCACCGCGAGACCCAGTACTTCGAGATGTTCGTCAACCGCGGCGTCTACCACAAAGGCTGGACCGCGGCGACCCGCCACAGCGTCCCCTGGGTGGTCGGCGCCGAGCTGCCGGCGATCGACGACGACGTCTGGGAGCTCTACGCGCCTGACGACTGGACCCAGTCCAACGACCTCGCCGCCGAGCAGCCCGAGAAGCTGGCCGAGCTGCAGCGGCTGTTCCTGATCGAGGCGACCAGGTACGGGGTGCTGCCGCTCGACGACCGCCGGGTCGAGCGCTTCGTGCCCGAGGTCGCCGGCCGGCCGAGCCTGATCAAAGGCAAATCGCAGCTCCTCTTCGGCGGCATGAAGCGGATCTCGGAAAACTCGATGATCGTGATCAAGAACCGCTCCCACTCGGTCACCGCGCAGCTCGTCGTCCCCGAGGGCGGGGCGGAGGGCGTGATCATCGCCCAGGGCGGCGCTTTTGGCGGCTGGTGCATCTACCTGCACGAGGGGCGGCCGACCTACTGCTACAACCTGCTCGGGATCGCCCGCTTCAAGGTCGCGGGCGGCGAGCCCCTCGCCTCCGGCGAGCACCAGGTGCGGATGGAGTTCTCCTACGACGGCGGCGGCCTCGGCAAAGGCGGCGACGCGGTGCTCTACGTCGACGGCGCCAAGGTTGGCGAGGGCCGCGTCGAGGGGACGCACCCACTTCTCTTCTCCGGCGATGAGACGACCGACCTCGGCTCCGACCTCGGCACGCCGGTCAGCGACGACTACGCCTCGGCTGGCAGCGCCTTCACCGGCAGCGTCGAGTGGGTCCAGATCGACGTCGACGACGCCGCCGAGGACCCCGACCACCTGATCTCCCCGGAGGAGCGCTTCCGGGTGGCGATGGCGCGGCAGTAGCCGGGAAGCTTCTTCTTCGGCTCCGCTCAGTTGGCGAGGATCAGGGCGACGGTGAGCAGGCCCAGCGCTACGCCGGCTCCCGCCAGGGCCGCGTGGGCGAAGCGCGGGGGGTCGGGATAGCGCCCCTCCGCCAGGGCGCGTTCCACCGCGGTGCGACGCCTGCTGCCGTAGGCGATCACCGCGACCCCGTAGAGCGCGAAGAAGACCCCCACCAGCTCGTAGGGCCAGCGGGTTGCGCCCTCGTCGAGACCGGGAACGACGCGCCCCACGCCCAGGGCCACTGCCAGGCCAGTCAGGCCGGTCCGCCACCAGGCCAGCTCGGTGCGCTCGCTCGCCAGGTAGGTGCGGCGAGTCGCATCGACGGCCTCCGGCGAGGTCCCCTGATTCACCGTGCGGGGAACTCCGCCGCCGTCTGGCGACGCAGCGCCTCGGTCCCGAGCACCAGCAGCACCGCCAGCAGGACCATCCCGATCGGTTTCTGGAAGGCGACCACCGGCGCCCATAGGACCAGCGCGAGGAACACGAGGGCGACCGCGCCGTAAGTGGTGCCGCGCTCGCGTAGGTAGGGAGCGGCCTCCTCGCGCAGCTTCTTCGCGATCCGGGTCGGGCCGGCGATCCAGGCGGCGATGACGACGAGGATGCCGAAGGTGATCGCCGAGACGGCGACCGTCACCAGCAGCGAGGTGCCTATGTCCCAGGCGGCTTCGACGGCGGGCTTGACGGCGTCGGTTCTTGCCAGGGCATCGGTCACCGAGCCCTCGCCGATCTTGCGCAGCAGGAGGGCGAGCACGCCGGCGACGATGAAGCCGAAGCCGACCGAGCGAAGCGCCTGGCGGCGCCGCGGGCCGGCCATGTAGATCGCGAGCCCGTAGAGGAACAAGGCGAGGAGGGTGAGGACGATCGGCAGGTGCCTGACCAGGGACGAGGCGTCCTGGGCCATCGAGAGCTGGTCGGACCTGAGGATCGTCAACCGGCCGGCATCGGGAGGGACTTTCGAGGCGAGCTTGCCGGCGATCCCGAGCTGGCCGCCGCTTTCGGAGACCAGCGATGCCAGGTCGAGGGTGACTTCGCCGTTGGCCGTCGAGACCGCCGAGCCTTCATCGTTGAGGATCTTCAGCAGCGTTTCGTGGGCGGCGCGGTTGGCCTCCGCCCAAAGGCTTTCCGCCTGCGAGGTGGCCAGCGCCCGTTCGGCGACCTGGGGGGCAAGCTGATGCAGCGCCCCAGCGGCCGGCCCGGCCAGAGGTGCGAGCCGCGGCGGGAAGGTCTTTTCCAGTTCGGCCTGGACGTCGACGTTGGCGAACAGTTCGTCGGCGAGGTAGTTGGAGAGCTGGGCCCTGATCTCGTCGTTGCGCAGGAGCTTGCCGCTGGTGTCGACCCAGTTATCGGTGTTGAGCGCCTGGCGGTTGACCCAGATCGAGAAGACGGCGAGAAAGGCGATCAGCGTCGCGACGACGAGGAGCGCGGTGACGATGTGGGGGTGTCCCGAGCCGTCCTGCTCGACGGTGCGCTCGGGTCCTGGGCTCGCCATTGCTCCTCCTCGGTCATTGGATAAAAGCCGACTCCGGCCGAGCGTAGCCCAGGGGCGCTCGCCGACTATCACCCTGTTCAGATGATGTTGCGCACCTCGGGCGGGCGTACCTTCGGTCGGCCGGATCACCAGTCACGACCGAAGGGAGCGAGCCTTGTGAGCGCCGAAGAGTTCGACGAGATGGGCCCAATCGACTAC
>JASLIG010000110.1 GCA_030152805.1 Solirubrobacterales bacterium | reverse complement strand
TGGCCAAGGTGACGATCAGCCGTCCCCCCGGCTTGACGATCTGCACGGTGGCGGCGTCGGACTTGGTAACGCGGAAGCGGATTCGGATGTGGTCGAAGCGACAGTCGTCGTTCGGCGTGAAAGCGTGCACGCGAGGCGCTTTGGGGTCGAGGATGGGCGCGCCGACGAAGGTGACTTTGTCGAGGACCAGCGGGTCCCGCTTCAACCGCTGCGACCAGGCGAAGGCGGCGAGCGTGGCGGCTACGAGGAGCGCGAAGACCAGCGCGGCTGGGCTAACCCGCCGCCGCGGCATTGTCCTCGCCGACGACCACCGAGACCGGCGCTCCGCCGGAGACCGAGGTGATCTCCGCCGTCATCGGACGCACCTGGGAGATCTCCAGCACGGCGGCGACCCGGCGCGCCTCGGGAGCGTGGCCGGGCTTGAACATGACGACGCTGTCGACGAAGCTGGAGCTGCTGTTGGTGACCGCGCCCAGTTCGAAGCCGTGCTGCTCGACCATGTCGCCGTAGCGGGCGGCGAGGCCGGGCACCGCGGTGCCGTTGAGCACCGTCACCTCGATTTCGCCCGGGCTCACCTTCGCCGCGCGGTTGCCGCGGCCTCCCTTGCCGCCGGCGTCGTCGGAGCCCTGGGTGACGAGGTAGGCGGCGCCCCCCGCGACGACGAGGAAGACCGCGAAGAGGGCGACCAGGTAGCGCGGGTCGGCCAGCCGCGAACGACCACCGGCGAAGCTCTCGCGCAGCCGCTCGCTCCGCGTCAGTTCCGGCAGGCCCGCTTCGCGGCGGCGGCGGCGTTCGTCGCGCAGATCCGTCGCCGCCCGCTCGGCGTCGCGCGCCTCCTCCGCTTGCCGTAACTCCTCCGCTCGCTCGGCGGCGGCGGCCGAGGTCGACTCCTTGCGCTCCGCGTCGCGCTCCGGGGCCGAGCCTGCCCACTCGCGCAGGCGGCGTATGTCACGCCCCTGGGCGAAGCCGAGCAGGGCGAGCACGGCGAGGCCCAGAAAGGCGGCGAGGCCGGCGAAGGCGCCGATTTCCTTGATCAGCTCCACGGAGTGGCTGCGAGAGGCTACTCGTCGTAGACGACCGCCGCCGCGTCACCGCCGGGCGCGGTGATCATCTCGACGACGCGCTGGGCCAGATTAGCCTCGTCCCCGGCCATCACCAGGTGCTCGAGCGAATTCAGCGTCGACTCAACCCATTCCTGGTCGAGCGGCGTCTCGCGCACCGCGCGGCGGATCCGCTTCGCCGCGGTCGGCTGTTCGCTCTCGGCGAAGCCGAAGAGCTCCTCGTGCAGCTTCTCCCCCGGCCGCGGCTTGGTGAACTCGATCGCGACGTCGGTTTCCGGCTCGTAGCCGGCCAGCCGGATCATGTTGCGCGCCAAGTCGACGATCCGCACCGGCTCGCCCATGTCGAGGACGAAGACCTCGCCCTTGCCGGCACCGATGTCGCCGGCGCGGATCACCAGCTGGACCGCCTCGGGAATGGTCATGAAGTAACGGGTCATCTCCGGGTGGGTGACGGTGACCGGTCCGCCGCGCTCGATTTGGCTGCGGAAGATCGGCACGACGCTGCCCGAGGAGGCGAGCACGTTGCCAAAGCGGACGCTGGCGAAACGGGTGCCCGGGTGCTTGCGCCCGGCCGACTCGACGATCCACTCGGCCATCGCCTTGGAGGCGCCCATCACGGTTTTCGGGTTGACCGCCTTGTCGGTGGAGACGAGGACGAAGCGCTCGACGTTGGAGGCGGCGGCGGTCTCGGCGGTGATCCGCGTTGCGATCGCGTTGTTGCGCACCGCCTCCAGCGGGTTGGCCTCCATCAGCGGGACGTGCTTGTAGGCGGCGGCGTGGAAGACGACGCTGGGCTTGAAGCGCTGCATCGTCTCCAGCATGCGGCCGGGCTCCTTGCAGTCGGCGAGCACCGACTCGACGCTGGTGAAGTGGCGTTCCTCGACCATCTCGCGGTCGATCTCAAAGAGGTTGTCCTCGGCGTGGTCGAGCATCACCAGCAGGCGCGGCCCGACGCGGGCGATCTGGCGGCAGAGCTCGGAGCCGATCGAGCCGCCGGCGCCGGTGACGAGGACAATCCGGTCGCGCAGGTAGGCGCCGACCCGGTCGAGCTCGACCACGATCGGGTCACGGCCGAGCACGTCCTCGACCTGCACGTCGCGCAGCTGCTTGTTGAGCTGGACGCCGCCGCGCAGCAGCTCGAAGACGGTGGGCAGCGTGCGGACGCGGATCTCACGCTCGCGGCAAGCGGCGACGACCTTGGCGCGCAGGGTTCCCGGCGCCGAGGGAATCGCGATCACGACCTCGTCGGGCTGGGTCTCGTCGAGGATCGGGTCGATCTGCTTGGTCGAGCCCAGCACCTTGAGGCCGAGCATGCGCATGCCACGCTTGCGCGGGTCGTCGTCGAGGAAGCCGATCGCGGTGGCACCGAGGTCGGGGTTGAGCTGCAGCTCGCGGACGACCATCTGCCCGCCCGAGCCGGCGCCGATCACCAGCACCTCGTGCTTGGGGACGCGAGCCGAGCGGTTCGGTCGCTCGACGATCAGGCGGACCGCCAGCCGCGCCCCGGTGAGCAACATCAGCGTGAGCAGGAAGTCCATCACCGCGACCGAGCGCGGCAGGTTGTGGGCGAAGGGCCGCAGCACGGTGAAGGCCACGACGAGGATCGCGCTGGCGACGGTGACGGCGCGGACGATCAGGAGGAAGTCGCGGCCGCTGACGTAGCGCCACCACTTTTGGTACATGCCGAAGGCGGCGAAGACGATCAGCTTGCCGACGACGACGAAGCCGACCGACTGGGCAAAGAGGATCCAGTAGCGGTGCGGCAGGCCACTCTGGTCGAGGAAACGCAGCCGGAAAGCCAGGTAGTAGGAGAGCGCGACGAGGACGGCATCGGCGCAGACCTGGAGGACCCGGTTGCGGTAGACGGGGTGGTTGAGGCGACCCATGGAACGTGCCGAGTTTAGTTGCTGCCTGGCTTCCCGCCTACAATCCCCGCTTCACGAATGCCGCTATTCCTCCTCGCCAGCATCAGCGACAAGGTCGTCGACCCGATCGTCAACGTCGCCACCGACTTCATCGGCTCGACTGGCCTGCCGGCGGTGTTCCTGCTGATGGCGCTCGAGTCCGCCTGCATCCCGGTGCCGAGCGAGGCGATCATGCTCTTCGCCGGCTTCAGCGTCTCCGAAGGCGAACTGACGCTGTTCGGGATCGTCGCCGCCGGCGTCTTGGGCAACCTCGCCGGCTCCTGGATCGCCTACGCGGCCGGCTACTACGGGCGGCTCGACCTGCTGGAGCGCAACAAGCTGATCCACATCAGCCCCAAGCACCTCAAGTGGGCCGACGACTGGTTCGAGCGCTACGGGGGCGCCACGGTCTTTTTCTCGCGGATGTTGCCGATCGTTCGCACCTTCATCTCGCTCCCGGCCGGCGTGGCGAAGATGCCGTTCTGGCGTTTCACCGCCTACACGCTCGCCGGCTGCATCCCCTGGGTGCTGATGCTGGCCCTGGTCGGCGAAAAGGTCGGCGACAACTGGGAGGACTGGCGGCACAAGCTCGGCTACCTCGACTACCTGGTCCTGGCCGCGATCGTCGGCGGCGTCATCTACCTCTTGGTCCGTCGCCGCCGCGGCGGCGGGTCCGGCGAGGAGGAGCCCGAGTCGACGGGCGCGGCGGAGCCGGCTCACACTCCGGGCGCTTGAGCGAGGAGGGCGCAGGCTCGGTTCCCGCCGGCCGCGCGCTGGTGCTCGGCGTCATTCAGGGGCCCGCCGAGCTGCTCCCCGTATCCAGCTCCGCCCACATAGTCCTCATCCCCTGGCTCGCCGACTGGGACTGGGAGGCGATCGACCCGGAGGTGCGCAAGAGCTTCGAGGTCGCCCTGCACGCCGGCGCCGCGGCGGCGCTTATCGTCGGCCAGCGGCGGCTGATCGTCGAAGAGCTACGCGCCTTCGACCTGCGCGGCGCCGCGGTCCTGGCGCTCTCTTTCCTGCCCGCGGCGGTGGTCGGCTACAGGTTCGAGCGGCCGATCGAGCGGCGCTTGGGGGGACCGCGCGCGACCGCCTACGGGCTGCTCGCCGGGGCCGCGGCGATGCTGGTGGGCGACACGCGACCGCAGCTGCGCGGCCGCGGCGAGGCAGGCGCCGCCGACGGGCTGGCGCTGGGCGTGGCCCAGGCCGCCGCCCTCGCCCCCGGCGTCTCACGCAACGGCATCACCCTGGCCGCGGCACGTTGGCGGCGCTTCTCCCGCGATCAGGCCAACCTGCTCTCGCGCACGATCGCCCTGCCGATCATCGTCGGCGCCACAGCGTTGAAGGGCGCCCGGCTCGCCCGCCGCGGCTCCTCCCCCGAGCTGCGCCGCTCGATGGCGCTCGGCGTCGGCGCCTCCTTCGCCTCGACCCTCGCCTCGCAGCGGCTGATCAAGCTGGTCGAGCGGGATCGCGCGCTGTGGCCGTACGCGGCCTATAGAGCCGGGCTCGCCTGCGCTGTTTTGGTCAAGCTCCGACGCGCCTAGGAAGTATTTCCAAGAATAGCCTGGGACTTGGATAGACTTCCAAGTCCTTGGACATATTTGGATAGATTTGGATTTGCATGCATCTAGAGACTCCTCCCGCAACAAGCAAAGCTCTCGGTCCCGCTGAGAACGGGCGCCTTTTCGAGGTCTTGAACGCTCCGGCAGACCCAAGATCCACCGAGCGGTACCTCCACTGGCACAAGCTGCGGCATCTCGACCCCCCCACCGGACTTAGCTCAGAGGAGTGGTGGTGGAGAATCAAGGTCCTCGAGAGAGGGCCCGGCATGCGGACGCTGGGTCTAAGTGACGCGAACGGTATCCCCTTCAAGTACAACCGAAATCCCGATCCGCTGCAGAGAAGCCTCCACCATGTTGATCAGGAGTGCAGCGGTCGGGTGGCGATGGACGAGGTAGTCACATCCGATCGCCAAGCGAGCCAGCGCTTCCTGGTCAACTCGCTCATGGAGGAGGCAATTCGATCGAGTCAGCTCGAGGGTGCTACGACCTCTCGCGTGGTGGCAAAGGAGCTCCTGCGGAGCGGCCGTGAGCCAACGGATAGAAGTGAGCGCATGATCGTCAACAACTACCGAGCGCTGCAGTTCATGCGCAACGAGATGGGTGGTGCGCTCAGCCCTGAGCTGGTTCTCGAGCTGCACCGAATCGTAACCGAGGGAACTCTCGAAGATCCGGATGCCGCGGGCCGACTACAGCAGCCCGGAGAAGACCGCGTCGCCGTGTTCGATCGGGACGACGGTCGTCGGGTTCATCTACCCCCTCCGGCGGAGCAACTTCCGGAACGTCTGGAATCTCTGTGCAGATTTGCCAACGAAAGCGAGCGTAACGATCAATTCATCCATCCAGTAATCCGGGCCATCCTTCTGCATTTCTGCCTGGCATACGACCATCCATTCGTAGACGGGAACGGCCGTACCGCCCGAATCCTCTTCTTCTGGTCGATGCTCGAGCAGGGCTACTGGCTGGTCGAGTACCTATCCATTTCCAGAATCTTGAAAGAGGCTCCGGCTCGATACGGACAGGCGTTTCTCGAAACGGAGACCGACGACGGCGACACGACGTACTTCTTGATCTACCAGCTTCAGGTCATCGAGCGGGCAATCAAGGAGATGCACGACTACCTGGGTCGCAAGATCGGTGAAATCAAGGAAGTCGAGGCATTGCTCCACGGGAGCGACGGCTTCAATCACCGCCAGCTTGCTCTGCTTTCAGATGCGCTCCGACATCCGGATCACAGCTATTCGTTTGGTGGCCATGCCGAGATACATCGGGTGACGCATGAGACCGCTCGATCGGACCTCACTCGCCTGGCCGATCGCGAGCTGCTCGCAAGGCGGAGAATCGGCCGTGAGTATTACTTCGAGGCTGTACCCAACCTTACCAAGCGACTGAAAGAATCAGGCGAGTGAGCGGCGACGCCTACGCCAGGGCCGGAGTGGACCAGGAAGCCGCGGACTCCGCGGTCGCCGGGCTGGTCAAGGCGCTGGGCGCGATCCAGCTCGGGCGGCCCTCGCGGCAGGTGCCACTGCCCGGCCACTACGCCAGCGTGATCGGGCTCGACGAGCGGACCGGGATCGCGCTCTCGACCGATGGCGTCGGCACCAAGCTGCTGGTCGCCGAGCAGCTAGGGCGCTTCGACACGGTCGGGATCGACTGCGTGGCGATGAACGTCAACGACGTGATCTGCGTCGGCGCCGAACCGCTGGCGATGCTCGATTACATCGCGATCGACCGGGCGGACCCACGGGTCTGCGCCGAAGTCGGCATCGGGCTGGCGCGCGGGGCGGAACTGGCCGGGGTCGAGATCCCCGGCGGCGAGCTCGCCCAGCTGGGCGAGATGGTCCGCGGCGTCGACGTCTCCGGCGCCTGCTTCGGCACCGTCGAGCTCGACGCGATCGTCGACGGTTCGGCCGTCCGGCCCGGCGACGCGATCATCGGCCTCCCTTCCTCCGGCCTGCACTCCAACGGCTACACGCTCGCCCGCTCGGCGCTGGAGGGAATCCCCCTCGAGGAGGACCCCGAGGGCCGGCTCGGCCGGCCGCTCGGCGAGGAGCTGCTCGAGCCGACCGAGATCTACGTCAAGCCGGTGCTCGAGTTGCTGCGCTCGCCGGTCGAGGTCCACGGCCTCGCCCACATCACCTCGGGCGGGCTCGACAACCTGCTGCGGCTCGCCGCCGAGGTCGCCTACGAGATCTCCGAGCCACTGCCCGTGCCGCCAATCTTCGCGCTGATCGGCGAGCGATCGGGCAGCGCCGCCGAGGAGATGCACGAGGTCTTCAACATGGGCTGCGGCTTCTGCTGCATCGTCGCTGCCGAGCACTGCGACGATGCGCTCGACCTCCTTCGTCCCCACTACCCTGGGACGAAGCGGATCGGCTCGGCGGCGCAAGGGCCGCGCGAGATCCGCCGCCCCTGAATGGACGCCCGCCCAACGAGCAGCGCGATGATCGGAACGGTGCTCTCCGGCCGCTACCGGCTGGAGGCAAAGCTGGGCAGCGGCGGCATGTCGACGGTCTACCTCGCCCGCGATCAGACGCTCGACCGCCCGGTCGCGGTCAAGGTGATGCACCGAGAGAGGTCCGAGCAGGCCGACCAGCTCGAGCGCTTCCGCCAGGAGGCGCGGGCGGTGGCGAAGCTCTCGCACCCGAACGTCGTCGCCGTGATCGATGCCGGCGAGGACGGCGGCCACCCCTACATCGTCTTCGAATACGTCGAAGGCGAGACGCTGAAGCAGCGGATCGCCCGGGTCGGGGCGCTGGACGCCCAGGAGGCGCTCGCCTACGCGATCGAGATCGCCCGCGGGCTGACCGTCGCCCACGCCCGCAACATGGTCCACCGCGACATCAAGCCGCAGAACGTCCTGATCGACGCCGAGGGCCGCGCGAAGCTGACCGACTTCGGCATCTCCCGCCAGCTCGAGCAGGACGGGATGACCGCCACCGGGCGCGTCCTCGGCACCACTGACTACGTCTCGCCGGAGCAGGCGATGGGCCACTCGGTCGACCAGCGCTCCGACGTCTACTCGCTGGGGGTCGTCCTCTACGAGATGCTGGCCGGGCAGGTCCCCTTCAGCGCCGACAGCCAGGTCGGGGTGGCGATGAAACACGTCAACGAGGAGCTGCCCGACGTCCAGCAGCGGCGGCCCGAGCTCTCGGCCGCGGCGGCGATGGTGGTCGAGCGGGCGACGACCAAGGACCCGGCGCAGCGCTACCAGCAGGTCGGCGAGATGATCGACGACTTGGCGACCGCGCTCGAGGTCGAGGCGGCCCGCGCCGGCTCGACCACCGGCGAGGCGACGAGCGTGCTCGAGGCGGTGCCGCCGGCGCAGCGCAAGCTCTCCTCGGGCGGCCGCTGGTCGCGGCTGTGGCTGGCGCTGCTGCTGCTCGCCTTCGCCGGCGCGGTGGCGGCGGTGATCCTGATCAGCAGCGGCAACGGCCCCGGCGGCGGGGGCGGCGCGCTCGACAGCAAGGGGACGCCGCTGGCGCTCGCCGAAGCCTCCGACTACGACCCACAGGGGGACGACGAAGAGGACCCCGAAGCGGTCAGCCTGGCGATCGACGGCAACCCGACTGGGACCGCCTGGAGCAGTGAGCACTACGACGACACCGAATTCGCGGGGACGAAGAGCGGGCCCAACCCGGGCGTCGGCCTCTACGTGGTGACGAAGACGACGGCGACGCCGAAGGAGATGATCATCCGCGGCACCCCCGGCTGGGACGCGGAAGTCTACGCCGCCCCCGCCGGGCCGCCGGAAGAGCTCTCCGAATGGGGCGAACCGGTCGGCGAGGTGGAAGACGCCGGGGAGCTCGAGGAGGTCGAGCTGCACCTCGGCTCGCCGGCCAAGTACTTCCTGATCTGGTTCACCAAGGCGGCGCCCTCCCGCGACCAGGAAGGGCGCTACCGGATCGAGATCAGCGACGTGAAGGTGATCGACTGAGTTCTGCCATCGCGGGTATAGGAGCGGTTCGATCGGTGTGGCGTAACCTTTACATCGATCCGTGTAACATTCGACAATGGCAGAGCGAGGCGCCGTACCCAACGTTCCGAAGGCGCGCCAGCGCGCCCTCCATGCCGTCCGCTCGCTCTTCTCGCCGCTGCTGCCGGACGACTACCTCGAACTGATCAACCCGCTCTGGTCGACGCAGGAGCTGCGCGGCCGGATCGAGCGGATCGAGCGGGAGACCCCCGACGCGGTCACGGTGCTGATCCGGCCGGGCTACGAATGGGCCGGGCACCAGCCCGGCCAGTACCTGCGGATCGGGGTCGTCGTCGACGGCGTCCACCACTGGCGGGCCTACTCGCTGACCACCGATCCGGGGCGCCCGGACGGGCTGATCGGGATCACGCCGAAGCTCGTCGACGCGGGCAAGGTCTCGCCCTACCTCGTCCACCGCGCGCGGGCGGGGGACATCGTCCGCCTCGGCGGCGTCGAAGGGACCTTCGTCCTCCCCGACCCACCGCCGCGCGAGCTGCTCTTCATCAGCGCCGGCAGCGGGATCACGCCGATCATGAGCATGCTCCGCAGCCTCGATCGCGACGAGGCCCTCGACGACGCCGTCCACATCCACTCCTCGCGCGACCCCGACGGTGTCATCTTCGGCGAGCAGCTGCGCGACCTCGACGCCCGCCGGCCGGGCTACCGCCCCCACCTGAGGATCACCGGGGAGGCGGGGCGCGTCGCGCCGGCAGACCTCGACCGGCTCTGTCCCGACTGGCGGCAGCGCCAGGCCTTCGTCTCGGGGCCCGGCGAGATGCTGGACGCGCTGGTCCAGCACTGGCGCGAGGAGGGCGATCCGGAGCTGCTGGCGATGGAGCGCTTCCAGCCGGTGATCGGCGGCGACGCCGCAGCCGGCGAGGGTGGCACGGTCCGCTTCCTCTCCAGCGAGATCGAGGCCGAGTGCGGCGGCGGCATGCCGATCCTCGTCGCCGGCGAGGAAGCCGGAGCCGACCTGCCGTTCGGTTGCCGGATGGGGATCTGCCACACCTGCATCGGCAAGCTCTGCAAGGGAGAAGTGCGGGACCTCAGAACCGGCGAGGTCCACGGGGAAAAGGGAGAAATGATCCGAACTTGTGTCAACGCGCCGGAAGGCGACGTTGCAATCGCACTATGAGAAAAAGGAACTAGATGAGCACGACTACCGCCCCCATCGATACCCATGTCGAGAGCCCGCTGGCGCACCTCTCCGAGGAACAGCTCGACGAGCTGGGGCGCGAGTTCGACGCGATCCGCGACCGGGTCACGGCCGAGCTCGGCGACCGCGACCGCCGCTACATCGAGAGCATGATCGAGATGCAGCGGCGCCTGGCGGTGCTCGGTCGCGTGCTGCTGCTTGCCTCCCGCAACCGCGGTGCCTGGGCAGCTGGGACCACCGCGCTTTCCGCCGCGAAGATCCTCGAGAACATGGAGATCGGCCACAACGTCATGCACGGCCAGTGGGACTGGATGAACGACCCCCGCATCCACTCCTCGACCTGGGACTGGGACACCGCCTCCACCGCCGAGGCCTGGAAGCACTCCCACAACTTCGTCCACCACACCTACACCAACATCCGCGGCAAGGACAAGGACCTCGGCTACGAGATCATGCGGATCGATCCGGAGCAGAAGTGGCACCCGGTCTACCTCGCTCAGCCGATCTACAACCTGATCCTGGCGGCGCTGTTCGAGTGGGGCGTGGCGCTGCACGACCTCGATTTCGAGGCGATCCGCAAGGGCCGCAAGCCGATGCACCAGGTGAAGCGGGAGCTGAGGGGAATCGCGGGCAAGGCCAAGAGCCAGATCGTCAAGGACTACATCGCCTGGCCCCTGGTCAGCGCCCTGGCGGCGACGGCGGTCGACGCCGTGGTGGAGACGCGGCGGCAGCGCAAGCAGCCCCGCGGGATCCTCGGGCGAATCAAGCGCAAGCGGCAGAGCCGCTGGGCGCCGGTGGTGGAAGCCACGCTGAACAGCGGCAGCAGGACCTTCCGCGCGACCGCCAAGGCCGACGCCACGGCGAACGTCGTCCGCAACGTCTGGGCCTACGCGATCATCTTCTGCGGCCACTTCCCCGACCAGACGTACACCTTCTCCCCGCAGGAGGTCGAGAACGAGAGTCGCGGCGGCTGGTACATCCGCCAGCTCACCGGCTCCGCCAACATCGAGGGCGGCCCGCTCTTCCACGTCGCCAGCGGCAACCTCAGCTACCAGGTGGAGCACCACCTCTTCCCCGACATGCCGAGCACCCGCTACGCCGAGATCGCCCCCCAGGTGAAAGAGGTCTGCGAGCGCTACGGGCTTCCGTACAACAGCGGCCCGTTCAGCCAGCAGCTGGGGATGGTGCAGCGGACGATCCTGCGCCTTGCCTTCCCCGGCGGCGAGCCGCGGCCGAAGCCGGGGCCCTACCGCGGGGAGAACGGCGCCGGCTGAGCCGCGGCGCCGGCCCGCCTTACCCGCCGGAGATCGGCAGGATCGGCGTGCAGAGCGGGTTGCGCGGGTGGGCCGGGTCGAGCGCCGTCAGCACGTCGGCGTCGGCGATGTGGTCGTAGGGCATCGAGAGGTGATCGCCCAGATCCAGCACGCACTGGTTCTGCAGGAGGATGTTTTTCACGTTCGAGCCCGAGAGGAAGGCCGAGGTGTAGGGCGTAACGACCTGGTCGTAGCGGGTCTGGATCACCGTGTAGTCGACGCCGGCAACGGTCTCGCCGCCGCTGTTGAGGTTGGCGATGAAGGTTGAGCCGGCGCGCTGCTGCTCGCAGGCGGGGCAGAGGGCGCCGGTGAACTGGTTGGCGCCCGGGAAGAAGTTGGAGAGGACGAAGAGGCCGTCCAGGGTGGTGCCGTGGTTGGAGGGCGAGAGCCCGACCAGGGTGTGGACCTTTGCCGCCCCGCCCAGGTACTTGAGGTAGTAGCGCGGCATCATCCCGCCCTGCGAGTGGCCGACCAGGTCGGCCTCGGCGGCGCCGGTCGCCGCCAGGACTTTGTCGACGAAGGCGCCGAGTTCGCCGGCGGAGGTCGGGATGTCGTCGACCCCGTAGACGCCGATCGCGCCGCTGCCCTGGTAATCGCCGTAGTTGAGGGCGAAGACGCAGTAGCCGTTGTTCTTCAGCAGCGGCGAGAGCGCCTGCCAGCTGTCGGACATGTCGGCGAAGGTGCCGTGGACGAGGACGACCGGCCGCGGGTGGGCGGCGGAGGGTTTGCAGGCCCAGTCGTTGGCGCCGGGCGGGCTCGCGGTGGGGCTCACGTGCGCGTAGCCGTAGACGCCGTTGTAGATCACCGGCAGATCTGCCTGGGCGGCGCTCGCTCCCACCCCGAGCATCGCCAGAACTACCGCAAACACGACCGACATTCGCCGCATGGACGTTCCTCCTCTATCCGTGTGCCTACTCAAAAGTTACTATCAAGATACTTGAGCTTTAGCGGCTCTGCCTTGTTCTCAACGGGAGGAGAGAAAGTGAAAAGGACGATCGATTTCCAACGCCTGCGGTCGGCGCTTCTGGCGCTGGTCGCCGCGGCGATGCTGCTCGCCGGGTTCGCCGGCGGCGCCGCGGCCGCCAACTACACCGCGCTCGGCGATTCCTACGCCGCCGGGCCGCTGATCCCCAACCCGCTGCTGCCGCTCGGCTGCCTCAAGTCGAGCAACAACTACGCGCACCTGGCGGCGCCCGGGATCGGCCTGACGCTCCGCGACGCATCCTGTAGCGGCGCCGAGACGGAGGACATGACCAACCCGCAGAACGTCGACCCCGACGGGCCGAACCCGCCGCAGTTCAACTCGCTCGACGCGAGCACGACGGTGGTCTCGGTGACGATCGGCGGCAACGACATCGGCTTCTCCGAAGTCGCTCAGAGCTGCATCACGGTCAACCCGTTCAGCCATCCCTGCCTCGACAAATACAACGCCGGCGGGGTCGATCAGCTGAAAGCCCGGATCGAAGCGACGGCGCCGAAAGTGGCGGCGGTGCTGCAGGGGATCCACGCTCGCTCGCCTTCGGCGAAAATCTACGTCCTCAACTACCCGGCGATCTTCCCCGAGACCGGGTTCGGTTGCTGGCCCCAGATGCCGATCGGGTTCACCGACGTCCCCTACCTGCGCTCGACCGAGCAGCGGCTCAACAACATGCTCGCGGCGCAGTCGGCGGCCAACGGCGCGACGCTGGTCAACTGGTACGGCGCCAACATCGGCCACGACGCCTGCAAGTCGACCTCGACCCGCTGGGTCGAACCGCTCGTGCCCGGGACCGCAGCGGCCCCGATCCATCCCAACAAAGCGGGAATGACCGGTGGGGCCAACGCCCTGCTGGCGGCGGTGAAATAGTCGCCGCATGAAGATCGCCAGCCTCGTCCCCTCCGCGACCGAGA